>CAYJOA010000075.1:0-21798 GCA_964371495.1 uncultured Rubrivivax sp. | reverse complement strand
CCTAGGTCGGGCCGCCGGCCGCTTCAACCGGCCACGCGTGCGGCCACCACGACGTCGAGCGCGCCGTCGCCGCGCGCGATCGCGGCGTCGAACATCGCGGCGATGGCCGGCGTGACGAACAGCTCCACGCCGCCACGGGCGGCCTCGTCCATCATCAGCCGCAGGTCCTTGCGCGCCATCGCGAGCTCGAACGACGGCGCGGCGACGTCGGCCGACTCGATGCGCGCCGCGCGTGCCGGCAGGGTCTGGCCGGGGTTGAAGTGCTTGAACAACGAGAAGGCCTCGGCGGTGGGGATGTCCAGCGCATGCGCCAGGCGGTTGACGTCGGCGAGCACGCCGATGATGCCGATCAGCGTCATGTTGCCGAACAGCTTGAACGCTGCCGCGCGCGCCGGATCCGCGCCCAGGTAGACCACCTGCCCGGTCATCCTCTGCAGCTCGGGCAGCAGTGCATCGTGGTGCGCCTGCGCGCCCGCGACCAGCATCAGGCCGCTGCCTTCGGCCGCGTTGGCCGGACCCATGAACACCGGTGCATGCACGAAGATGCGGCCGCGCCCCTGCCAGCGCGCCGCGCGCTCGGCGGTGGGGCGTACGGCGGTGGTGGTGTGGTCGACGATCCAGGTGGCGGCCGGGATCGCGGCAGCCAGCGGCTCGAGCACGGCGTCCACCGAGGCATCGTCGGACAGGGACAGGTGCACACGCTCGGCGCCCGCCAGGGCCGCGGCCGGGTCGTCGAAGGCACGCGCACCGTCGGCCTCGAGCTTGCGGGCCTTGGCGGCGCTGCGGTTCCAGACGTTCACCTCGTGGCCGTTGGCGCGCAGACGGCGCACGAAGCCCGAGCCCATCAGCCCGGTGCCGAGGAAGGCGATCTTCATGACGAGTTTCCTTTCGACGTGAAGCGCCACGATACCTGTTCGCGGCCAGCTGCCGCGGCGCACGCCGCACACCGCCGCGTCAGGATCGGCCCGTCACGGAACTGCCGTGGGCGCCCGGCGCTGGTGCGGCGAAAGCGCCCTCGTGGTCCCGGCGCAGCGAACGCTTGAGCAGCTTGCCACTCGGGTTCTTGGGCAGGGTCTCGGCGAACACCACCTTCTTCGGCGTCTTGAAACCCGCCAGGTGCAGGGCGCAGTGCGCCAGCACGCTGGCCTCGTCCAGCGCCTGGCCGGGCTTGGTGACGACGACGGCCACCACGGCCTCGACCCAGTACGGGTGCGGCACGCCGACGACGGCCACTTCGCTGACCTGCGGCAGCCGGTAGATGGCCTCCTCGACCTCGCGGCTGGCGACGTTTTCGCCGCCGGTCTTGATCATGTCCTTCTTGCGGTCGACGATGGTGATGTAGCCTTCTTCGTCCATCGTCGCCAGGTCGCCGCTGTGGAACCAGCCGCCCTCGAAGGCCGCCGCCGTGCGCTCGGGGTCGTTCAGGTAACCCAGCATGACGTGCGGGCTGCGGTGCACGACCTCGCCGACCTCGCCCGGCGCGACGTCGCGCATGTCGTCGTCGACGACCCTCGTCTCGACATTCAGCACCGCGCGCCCGCAGCTGCCGGGTTTGCGCAGCTGGTCTGCGGGCGCCAGCATGGTGGCCAGCGGCGCGACTTCGGTCTGCCCGTACAGGTTCCACAGCCGCACCGCCGGCAGCCGGCGGCTCAGTTCCCGCTGCACCTCCACCGGCATGATCGACGCGCCGTAGTAGCCCTTGCACAGGCTCGACAAGTCGCATTGTTCGAACAGCGGCGAACGCAGCAGCGCGATCCACACCGTCGGCGGCGCGAAGAAGCTGGTGATGCGGTGGCGTTCGATCAGCGGCAGCAGGTTCTCGGGCACCGGCCTGGCGGTGATGACGTTGCTGGCGCCGACGTAGATCGACGGCCCCAGGAACACGTCCAGTTGCGCGCAGTGGTACAGCGGCAGCGCGTGCAGCATCAGGTCCTCGGCGGCGATGGCGGCGTCGACGATGCAGCTGACGTACTGCGAGATCACCGCGTCGTGCGTCAGCAGCGCGCCCTTGGGGCTGGACTCGGTGCCGCTGGTGTAGACGATCTGCGCCAGGTCGCTGCCGGCCAGGTCGACCGCGGGCACAACGCCGGTGCTTGCCGCCAGCGCGTGAAACGAGTGCATGCCGGCTTCGGCATCGGTCGCTTCCTCCGAAGGCAGCCAGACGAAGTCCCGCACCGCCGTGTCCAGCGCCGCCGCCGCCCGCCCCAGCGCGGCCAGGCCACTGTCGACGGCCAGCCCACTTGCGCCGGCATGGCGCAGGATGTAGGCCACCTCTTCGGCCTTGAGCATGAAGTTGATCGGCACCAGCACCGCACCCAGGCGCGCCAGTGCAAAACGCAGCGCCGCGAAGGCGTGTGAGTTGCGCGCCAGCACGGCGACGCGGTCGCCCTTGGCGATGCCCATTCCAGCCAGGCCGGCGGCCAGCCGGCTGCACAGCGCGTCGAGATCGGCGTAGCTCCAGCGGGTGTCGCCGCAGATCACTGCGGTCTTGCCCGGATGGCGCGCGGCGCTGCGGTGCAGCAGGTCGGCCAGGGTGTGGCGGCGGATCAGCGGGTCCATGAAAGGTTCCTGGTGTCGTGAACAGAATCAGGCGGCCAGCGCCCGCGCGCGCCGGCCGGGCCCGCCGTGCACGCGCCACGCCAGCCAGCCGGCGATCGACAGGTTCAGCAGGTTCCAGCCGATGCCGTTGACGAAGGCCGCCTGGTACGAGCCGGTGAGGTCGAACACCTTGCCCGACATCCAGCCGCCCAGCGCCATGCCCAGCAGCGTGGCCATCAACACGGTGCCGGTGCGGCGGCCGGCCTCGATG
Source organism: uncultured Rubrivivax sp. (assembly GCA_964371495.1). Classification (GTDB taxonomy): domain Bacteria; phylum Pseudomonadota; class Gammaproteobacteria; order Burkholderiales; family Burkholderiaceae_C; genus Rubrivivax. Next base: position 18,989 of record CAYJOA010000075.1, on the reverse strand, counting down.
GCGGGGAAGTGCTCGCGCACGATGATCGCGTAGCTGGGCACGATGCCGCCCTGGAACAGCCCGAACAGGGCCGACACCACGTACAGCGACACCAGGCCGTCGAAGGGCAGGAACAGCAGCAGCGCCACGCCCTGCAGGGCCGAGCCCAGCAGCAGCGTGCGCAGGCCGCCGATGCGGTCGCAGATGGCGCCGCTCGCCAGCCGGCTGGCGATGCCGCAGGCCAGCATCAGCGACAGCATCTCGGCGCCGCGTGCGGCGCCGAAACCGAGGTCGCTGCAATAGGCCACGATATGCACCTGCGGCATCGCCATCGCCACGCAGCAGGCCACGCCGGCCAGACACAGCAGCGACTGCGCCGCGTTCATCGACAGGCCGAAGGGCCGCGTCGACGCCACCGGTGCGCCGGCACGCGCCGGCGTGGCCACCCCCAGCGGCGGGCGTGGCCGCATCGCCAGCGCCAGCAGCGCCAGCGTGACGCCGCAGAACAGCCCGAGCGCGGTGTAGGTGGACCGCCAGCCCCAGCCTTCGACGCCCCACTGCACGAGCGGCGGCCAGATCGCGCCGGCCAGGTAGTTGCCGCTGGCGCAGATGGCCACCGCGATGCCGCGCCGGCGCACGAACCACAGCCCGGTGTCGGCCACCAGCGGCGCGAAGGTGGTGCTGCTGCCCAGCGCGCCGAGCAGCACGCCGTGCACGATCGCGAAGGCCGTGATGCTTTGCGTCTGCGCCGCCAGCGTGAAGCCCAGCCCGAGACCGGCCGCGCCGACCCACAGCACGCGCATGACGCCGTAGCGGTCGGCCAGCCGGCCCATCAGCAGGCCGCCGAAGCCGAAACCCACCATCAGCAGCGTGTACGGCAGCGAGGCGTCGGCACGCGCGACGCCGAACTCCGCCTGCGCCGCCGGCAGCACCACCGCCACCACGTACATGGCGCTGCTGCCGATCGTCATCAGCGCCAGGGTGATGGCCAGGCGCGTCCAGGCGTAGCGGCTGTCGGCGGTGTGCGGGGTGGCGGGCATCGGCGGATTCTGCCCGCCGGCGTGGGACCGGCTCGACAGCGTCGCCATGCGAGGTATAGGCTGCACCGTTGCGGCGCCGGCGGCCCGGGCGCGGCCGCAACGAGGAGGCATCGACGATGGCAACGCAACGACCTTTGGTGCTCGTGCACGGCGCGTGGGGCGGCGCCTGGATCTGGCGCCGCGTGCTCGACCCGCTGCGCGCGGCCGGGCACGAGGTGCATGCCGTCACGCTCAGCGGCGACGGCGATCGCGCGCACCTGCGCCGGCGCGACATCGGCCTGGCCGACCACGTCACCGACGTGCTGGCACTGATCGACAACGAGGAGTTGCACGACTTCGTGCTCGTCGGCCACAGTTATGGCGGCATGGTCATCACCGGCGCCGCCGACCGGCTGCTGCGGCGGCCCGGCGGCGGCGGCCTGGCGCGGCTGGCCTATGTCGACGCGATGGTGCCGCTGCGCGGCGAGTCGTGGAGCAGCCAGCACACGGCGGACGTGGTCAGCGAGCGCGAGGCCGTTGCCGCGGCGCACGACAACACGCTGCCGCCGCCCGATCCGCGAGTTTTCGGCCTCGACGGCGCCGACCGCGACTGGCTGCTGCGGCGGCAGGTGCCGCATCCGTTCGGCATGTACCGGCAGGTGCTCGACTTCGACGCCGCGCGCTGGGCGGCGTTGCCGCGGCTGTTCATCGACTGCAACCAACCGGCACTGCCGACGATCGCGGCGATGCGCCGGCGTGTGCGCGAGCAGCCGGGTTGGCAGGTGCGCGAGATCCCGACCGGACACTGCCCGATGGTGTCGGAACCCGCAGCGCTGGCCGCGCTGCTGCTGGCGTTCGCGGCCGCCTGAGTGGCCCGCCCGCGGGCGGCGCGACGTGGGGCTTGACGGCACAGCGGCGTCGGCGCTGAATCGCGCTGCGCCCGCGCGCTGCCACCGAGGAGCTCACCATGGGACGTTTGTGCAAGGCCGCCAAGCGGCTGATCGACGACGCCGGCGAGGCCGCCGAAACCGCCGCCAAGCGTGCACTGCGCGAAGCCCGCGCCGCCAAAGCCGCGGCGAAGCGCAAGGTCGACGACACCGCCAAGGCCATCGACGAGTTGCCGCCCAAGGGCACAGGCACCGAGCTCCAGGAAGAGACGCGCAAGATCTACGACGACCTGAAGAAGGGCTACGACGAGGAACTGAAGAAGGCCACCGAGGCGCTGGACCGCCTGCAGGGCGTGAGCCGCGCCTACGACGACGGCCGGCGCCGCGTCGACGACGCGCTGGCCATGCTCGACCGCCGCGACGCCGAATTCCGCGGCCTGTCCTTCGAAGCCGCGAGCACGCGCATCCTGGCGCTGCTGCAGGAGCTGCCGGGCCGCCCGGGCGAGCCGCCGCCGCCCGAGGACCCGTGTCCGCCCTTCGCCAGCGCGGCCGACTTCGCGCTGCTCGACGCGCCGCCACCCGTGGTCGACCTCGATGCGCGGGCCCGGCTGCTGTCCGACACCGGGCTCGACGGTTTTGCACGCAGCCTGGGGGCGACGCCGCCTTCGCAACTGGCGCCGGCGCTGCAGTTGCCGGCGCGCGTGTTCTACGCCACGGTGGCGCCGGGGCTGTCGCGGCTGGAACTGGCGCGCGACCTCGCCGGTGGCAGCGCCTTCGCCGCGCCGATGGTGCGCGAGCTGTTCGACGAGGCCATCGCGGCCACCGCGCGTGTGCCGGTGGCGGCACTGCAGCGCGAGCGCGCCTTGCAGTGTGCCGAGCCGCTGCGGCTGGCCGAGTTCGCGCGCCTGCAGGCGCTGCCGGGGCTGGTCTTCCAGGTCCGCGGCGAAGCCGCCGACGGCCTGGCGCGCGACGACGGCCGCGGCGGCCGCGGCGCACGCAAGGGCGACGCGGCGCGCCGCCGGCTGATCCAGCAGAAGACCTTCGTGCTGGCGCGGCGCGCGCAGGCGCGCAACCGCCGCCTGGCGCAGGGGCTGCTGGCGGTGTTCGGGCTCGACTTCCTGCTCGAGGAAGAGGACCAGGACGCGCTGGACCGCGTGCTGAACTACTTCGTCATCGGCGAATGGCTGCTCGGCGCGGTGGCCCTGCTGGCGCTCGTCCTGCGCCTGCTGGCGCACCCGCGGCTGTGGGAAAAGCTGGTGCGGCGTTATGGCCGGCTGGGCGCGATCCGTTTCCTGGCCGGCCTGGGCGGGCGCCTGGTGCCGGCGCTGATGGCGGCGGCCATCGCCTACGCCTGGGTCGAGATCTGCCGCGAATGGCTGCAGGACGCTGCCGCCTTCGACCGCGAACTGCGCGCCTTCTACGACGCTGCCCCGGCCGACGAAGTGCCCGACCGTGACGCGATCTTCATCGCCAACCTGGGTTACGTGCCGCCGCCGCTGCCGCAGTAGGGCTCAGACGCTGCGCGCCCAGGGGCCGAGCATGAAACGCTCGGCCGACCCGAGCGCGCGCTCGAAGTCCCTGGACTCGAGCATCGAGCGCCTGATGAGGCCGGCCTGAACGCTCGTCGCGTGCAAGGCCCGCAAGGTGTCGAAAGGCAGCGCCAGCAAACTCACTGCGGGCCGCGGCATCGAGCGGGCCGGTGGCCCCGCCTCGAGTGCATGGAATCCGGACATGGAGCGTCCCCCCCTTGTCGCGCAGCCTAACAGCTTAAGGGTTTACCCGCTGGCTGCCGGAAACGAATCGTCGGCCGGCGTCGTGGCAGCGCACAGGCGCCTGGCTCTGTGTGCGCTGACGAACCGACGACGCGGTCGGGATCGACGTATGCTGCCTCCGGGGAGGTCTGGCTCCGGATGCCGTGTTGTTGCGTGTCCGGCCCGAGTTGCCCGTCTCGAGAGTCGACCTGACCCGGGGCTTTGCAGGCACGACCGTCCAGCCAACGCGAAGGCGTACTACCATCGAAATCCCTGAACCCGACGGCGCTACGCCCCTACCCGTGGACAGCAAAGAAGTTCGGGACTGGCCCGCACCGCTGGCCGGCCGGCTCGCCGGCGGCGACACCGCCGATCAGGTGGCCGATACCGTCGTTGCGCTGTGGCTGGAGATCGATCGCGCCCTGTCGCCGATCATCGGCCATCGGGGGGTGGCTGCGCTCTACAACCGCAGCCTGAAAGTCACCGCGGCCATCCACCCGTGGCTGGCCGTGGGCCATCACGACGTGATGGCCGCCGTCGACGTCACGGGGCTGAGGTCGGCGCTTGCGCAACGCGCGGCAGACCAGGCGGCCGCCGGTGGCAGCGCGCTCTTCCACACCTTCCATGAATTGCTCGCCAGCCTGGTTGGCGCCGAACTCACCGACCAACTGCTGGGCTCCGTCTGGGCCCGCCCAGCAGGGCCCAGGCCTGCGCAGGACACCCCCCAATGACCACCAAAGCCCTCATCAACCGCCTGGCCACCGGCGTGCCCGGCCTGGACGAGGTGCTCGGCGGCGGCCTGCCCGAGTTCAGCTTCAACCTCATCGCCGGTACGCCCGGCAGCGGCAAGACGACGCTGGCGCACCAGATCATGTTCGCGCTGGCCACGCCCGAGCGCCCGGCAATCTACTTCTCGGTGCTCGGCGAGCCGCCGCTGAAGATGCTGCGCTACCAGCAGCAGTTCGACTTCTTCGACAGCGCGCTCATCAACCGCAGCGTGCACTTCGTCAGCCTGTCCGAAGACGCTGCCAGCGGCGACCTCGACCGCGTGCTCGAGCGCATCGTCGGCGACGTCGCCGCGCTCGGCCCGGGGCTGGTGCTGGTGGACTCGTTCCGTTCGGTGGTCTTTGCCACCCAGAGCGGCGGCAATCCGCACAACACCCTGCAGCAGTTCGTGCAGCAGCTGGGCATGCTGATGACGAGCTGGCAGGCCACGACCTTCCTGATCGGCGAATACTTCGACGAAACCGACACCAACCCGGTGTTCACGGTGGCCGACGGGCTGATCTGGCTGCGCCAGAGCGTGCAGCGCAACTCGATGGTGCGCAAGCTGGAAGTCATGAAGATGCGCGGCCAGCGCACGCTGCCCGGCCTGCACACCTTCCGCATCGACCATTCCGGCGTTCGCGTGTTCCCGCCGGCCATGGATGCCTCGGCGCGCGGCGACCGCGCCGACACCAGCGCCCGGGAGGCGCGCGCACTGACGGGCGTGCCGGCGCTGGACGCCATGCTCGGCGGCGGCCTGCCGCGCGGCTACTCGCTGCTCGTCGCCGGGCCCTCGGGTTCCGGCAAGAGCATCCTGGCGACGTCCTTCCTGGCCGAAGGCGCACGCTGCGGCGAAACCGGTGTGCTGGCCGCCTTCGAACAGCAGCCCGACCGCTCGCGCAGCCCGGCGCTCGTCGACCTCGTCGCCAGCGGCAAGGTGGGCCTGATCGACAGCCGCGAGCCCGACCTGTCGATCGACGAGATCGTGCTGCTGATCGTGGCCGAGGTGCGGCGGCTGAAGGCGACGCGCGTGGTGCTGGACTCGCTGACCGGCTTCGAGCTGGCGCTGGCGCCGAGCTTCCGCACCGACTTCCGTGAATCGCTGCTCGGCCTGGTCACGGCGCTGGGGCGCGCCGGCGTGTCGGTGCTGCTGACCTCGGAGCTGGAAGACCGCTACACCGACCTGCGCTTCAGCCCCTACGGCGCGGCCTTCCTGACCGATGCCATCGTCGTGCAGCGCTACATCGAAGTCGACAGCCGGCTGCTGCGCGTGATGGCGGTGGTCAAGCTGCGCGGCAGCAATCACTCCAACGAACTGCGCGAGTACACCATCGACGACGACGGCATCCACATCGGCGCCATGCTGCCCGACCAGGAAGGCCGGCTCGGCGGCCGCCCGACGCGCAAGCGCCCCGCCGACAGGCGGCTGCCGCCTGCCGACGAAGCCTGACCGGCTGCGCCGCCAATGATCCCCGTGGAAAAAGCCCGTGACCCGGCCGCCACGCCGGTGGCGTTGGCCGAAGGCAAGCTGGCCCGCCTGGGCGTGCAGGTGGAGGCCATGCAGGCCCTGCTGGTGCGCCTGCTGCAGGACGTGGTGCGCGCCGAGAGCAAGCTCGAACACACGCAGGTGGAGCGGCTGGTCGAGGTCAACGAACAACTGGTGGTGGCTGCCATGTCCAGCCAGGCCGAGGCCGACACCGTCGCGCAGGCGCTCGACGAAGCCGAGCAGTCCGCGGTGCTGGATGCGCTGACGCGGCTGCCCAACCGCACCGCCCTGGTCGACCGCGGCCAGCAAGCCATCGCCAACGCCCGCCGCCACGGCACGCGCCTGGCGGTGCTGTTCCTGGACCTCGACAACTTCAAGGACATCAACGACGCCCACGGCCATGCCGTCGGCGACCGCGTGCTGTGCCTGGCCGCCGACCACATGCGCTCGGTGGTGCGCGAAGTGGACACCGTCAGCCGCCACGGCGGCGACGAGTTCGTCGTCCTGCTCGCCGAGATCAATCAAGCTGCCGACGCGCAAGCCGTGGCCGAGAAACTGGTCGCCGCGATCGGCGCGCCGGCCCTGCTGGACGGCCGGACGGTGAGCGTGACGGCGAGCGTGGGCGTGGCCGTCTATCCCGAAGACGGCAACGACCTGGCGACGCTGATCGCGCGCGCCGACGCCGCCATGTACGAAACCAAGCGCCAGCGCGCCGGCGGCGTCGCGCTGCACGGCATCGGCGCGGTCGACGCGGCGCTGGCACCCGCCGCTGCGCGGCTGCCGCGCCGCCACCCCGCGCACAGGAACACGAGCAACATCGACGACGGCAAGCGCCGGCTGGCGCAACTGCGCGACGCCAATGAAAAGCTGGTGCTGGCCGCGATCAGCGCGCAGGAGCTGAAGGAAGCCGCCGACCTGGCGCAGCAACGCCAGACGGAATTCATGGCGGCGGTGGTCGACGAGTTGCGCAACCCGATGGCGCCGATCCATATCGCCTCGGCGATGATCGGCCGCGTGCCGGCCGAAGTGCCGCTGCTGCCGCGCGTGCAGGGCCTCGTCGAACAGCAGATGGCGCGCATGTCGCAGCTGGTCGGCCACCTGATCGAGGCCTCGGCCGCGAGCCCCGGCGGCTGGACCCTCGAACGCCACTGGGTCGACCTGGCGCAGGTCATCGACGCCGCCGTCGCGACATTCCGGCCGCGGATGCAGGCGCGCCGGCAGCAGTTCGACATGCTGCGGCCGCCGGGTGCACTCGGCGTGCTGGGTGATGCGGCGCGGCTGGAGCAGGTGCTCAGCAACCTGCTCGACAACGCCTCCAGGCACACCCACGACGGCGGCGCGATCGGCCTGTCGGTCGATGTCGCCGGCACCACGCTGACGCTGATGGTGGCGGACAACGGCATCGGCATCACGGCACCGGTGCTGGCCCAGCTGTTCCAGCCCTTCGTGCAGGACACCCACGCGCTGGGCCTGGACGGCAGCGGGCCGGGCATCGGACTGACGGTGTCACGCGCCCTGGTGCGGGCGCACGGCGGTGATCTCGTCGCGCACAGCGCCGGCACCCGCCGCGGCGCCCAGTTCGTCGTCACGCTGCCGCTGGCAGACAAGGCCGAGCTCGCGCCGCCGGCGCCCGGCACGGCGGAGGCCGGCGGCGCCGAGGGGCCGTCGGCATGAGCCCCGTCCGGCCGCCCGAAGGGGCTCATTCCCGCTGGGCGGGACCGGCCGCAGGCCGCAGGGTGCTCCGATGAGTCCGACGGCCCCGCCCACGCAGCCGCCGGCAGCAGCGGCAGCGGCATCGAACCGGCCGCACCGCGAAGCCGCCGGTTTCCAGGCACGGCTGCCGTCCGAGCCGCGGCAGAACCTGCTGCTGGCGTCGCTGCCACCAGCGGAATGGCAGCGCTGGCAGTCTCGGCTCGAACGCGTGACCCTGGGGCTGGGGCAGGTGCTGCACGAGTCGGGTGTCGCGCTCAGCCATGCCTATTTCCCGACCTCGGCCATCGTCTCGCTGCAGTACATGACCGAGAGCGGCGCGAGCGCGCAGATCGCCGTCGTCGGCAACGAGGGCATCGTCGGCACGCCGCTGTTCATGGGCGGTGGCTCGACACCCGGCCGCGCCGTGGTGCAGAGCGCCGGCGAGGGCTTTCGTCTGCCCGGACAGGCGATCAGGGAGGCGTTCGCCCGCTCGGCGCCGGTGATGCAGGTGCTGCTGCGCTACACCCAGGCGCTGATCGCGCAGATGGCGCAGACGGCGGTCTGCAACCGGCACCACACGGTGGACCAGCAGCTGTGCCGCTGGCTGCTGCTGAGCCTGGACCGGCTGCCCGGCAACGAGCTCATCGTGACCCAGGAACTGATCGCCCAGATGCTGGGCGTGCGCCGCGAGGGCGTGACCGAAGCCGCGCTCGCCTTGCAGCGGGCCGAACTCATCAGCTACCGGCGCGGCCACATCACGGTGCTCGACCGGCCCGGGCTGGAGAAGCGCAGCTGCGAGTGTTATGCGGTCGTGAAGACCGAATACGACCGCCTGCTGTCGCCGCCGACGACGCAGTAGCCGGCGCCCGCGCTCCGCAACGGGCGCGCAGGGCTCGGCCGCCGCGCCGGCGACACCCGGTCTGGCGCTCACCGGTTGTGTGCGTGAGCGCACAGACCGCCCGGGGGCCCAGGCCCTAGCGTGTCCACTGTCCCACTTCTGCCTGCCCGCGGAGCCGCTCGTCACGCCAGTTGCGCGCGCCTCGGCGCCGTCTCCTGCAGCAGCCTTGCCCCATGAATTTCCTCGGCATCGGCACCGCCACGCCGCCCACGCGCTATAGCAAGGCCGAGTGCTGGGCCGCCTTCGAGCGGTCCGACTGGTACACGCGGCTGGACGGTCGCGCCCACCTCATCGCACGCACCGTGCTGCAACGCGACAACGGCATCGAGGCGCGCCGGCTCGCCGTCGACACGCTCGACGAAGTCTTCGCCATCGACCCGAACACGCTGGCGCAGCGCTTCCTGCGCCACGCCCCGGCGCTGGCGGCGCAGGCCGCCGAGCGCGCGCTGGTGCAGGCCGGCCTGGCGGCGGGCCGGATCGACGCGGTGGTCGTCAGCACCTGCACCGGCTACCTGTGTCCGGGACTCACGGGACACGTCGTCGAACGCCTCGGGCTGCGCGCCGACGTGCAGGCCTTCGACCTCGTCGGCCAGGGCTGTGCCGCCGCCTTGCCCAACCTGCAGCTGGCGCGCGCGCTGCTGGCCGGCGGCGCCTGCGAGCACGTGCTGTCGGTGTGCGTCGAAGTCAGCAGTGCCGCGATCTACCTCGACAACGACCCCGGCGTGCTGATCAGCGCCTGCCTGTTCGGCGACGGTGCCGGCGCCGCCGTGCTGTCGCGGCGGCCGCCGGCCAGCGGGCGCCGCATCGAGTGGAAGGACAGCGCCTCGTGGATCGACCCCGGCCAGCGCCAGGCGCTGATGTTCGAGCAGCGCGACGGCATGTTGCGCAACATCCTCACGCGCGCGGTGCCGGCGCTGGCCGCCGACGCGGCGCAGCGGGTGCTCGCCACCGTGCTCGGCCGGGCTGGCCTGAACCCGGGCGACGTCGGTGCCTGGATCATGCACGCCGGCGGCCGCGACCTGCTGCTGGCGCTGGCGCAGCGGCTGGAACTGCGCGGCGACGAGCTGCGCCACAGCGCGGCCATGCTGCGCGAATACGGCAACCTGTCGAGCGCGTTCGTGTTCTTCGTGCTCGAGGCCGCACTGGCCGACGACGCCGCGCCCGGCTGGTGGTGGCTGTCGTCGTTCGGCGCGGGCTTCAGCTGCCACGGCGCCCTGCTCGAGGTGCAGTGATGCCAGCACCGGCATCGGCAGCGCCCTGCCGCGCGGTCCCGGCGGCGCCATGACCCTGCCCCGCGTCGTCGCCCCCGAAGTGCTCGACCACCTGGCCGCTGCCGACCCCGCGGCGCGGCGTTCGCGCCGCGACCTGAGGCGCGTGCACCGCGCGATGGGCACCTGTGCCATCGTGGCGCGCGGCTGGCAGGCGCTGTGGCCGTCGCGGCGCGTCACCGGTCCGCTGCAGATCCTGGAGATCGGCGCCGGCGACGGCACCTTGCTGCTGGGCGTGGCGCGCCGGCTCGCGCCGGCCTGGCCGGCGGTGCAGCTGACGCTGCTGGACCGCCAGGACATCGTCAGCGCGGCCACGCGGGCGGCGTATGCCGAGCTGGGCTGGACGACGCGCGTCGAAGTCGCCGACGTGCTCGACTGGGCGGCAGCGGCGGCGGCGCCGGCAGCCGGCGCGCCGACCTGGGACCTGATCACGACGACGCTGTTCCTGCACCACTTCGAGGGCGCGCAACTCGACGCCGTGCTGGCGGCCAGTGCCTCGTGCAGCCACCGTTTCTTCGCCTGCGAGCCGCGCCGCGCGTGGCCGGCGCTGGCCGGCAGCCACCTCGTCGGCGCCATCGGCGCCAACGCGGTGACGCGCCCGGACGCCCTGGCCACCGTGCGCGCCGGCTTCCGCGCGCGTGAACTCAGCCAACGCTGGCCGGATGCGGGCCGCGCATGGCACGCCGACGAATACGCCGCGGGGCTGTTCAGCCATTGTTTCGGCGCCCGCCGCCGCGAGGCCACGGCATGACGCCGGACACGAAGTTCGACGCCATCGTCGTCGGCGCCGGCCCGGCCGGGTCGACGGCGGCGACGCTGCTGGCGCGTGCCGGCTGGGCGGTGGCGCTGGTCGAGAAGCAGAGCTTCCCGCGCCGCAAGGTGTGCGGCGAGTGTCTCGCCGCGAGCAACCTGCCGCTGCTCGACGCGCTGGGCCTGGCGAGCGCCTTCGATGCCCACGCCGGCGCCGAGCTGCGCCGCGTGACGCTGATGCACGGCGACGCCGAGGTCGGCGCCGAGCTGCCCGCCGCCGCACACGCGCTGTACCCCTGGGGCCGCGCGATCGGCCGCGAGACGCTGGACACGCTGCTGCTGGAACAGGCCCGGGCCGCCGGCGCCGAAGTGCTGCAGCCGTGGTCGGTGCAGGCCATCCGCGGTGTTCCCGGAGCCTGGCATTGCGAGCTGCGGGCGCTGGAGACGGCGGCCACGATGCGGCTGCGCGGCCAGGTCGTCATCGACGCCCACGGTTCCTGGCAGGAGTTGCCGACGGGGCGGCCGCAGCGCCGCCCGGCCCGCGGCGCCGCCGACCTGTTCGCCTTCAAGGCCAACTACACCGGCGCGGCGCTGCGCGAGGGTGTGATCAGCGTGCTCGCGCTCGCGGGCGGCTACGGCGGCATGGTCGTCGCCGACGGCGGCGTGGCCACGCTGGCCTGCTGCATACGACGCGACCGCCTCAACGAACTGCGCCTGGCCCGGCCCGGCCTGCGCGCCGGCGCGGCCGTCGAAGCCTGGCTCCGGCGCGAATGCAGCGGCGTCCGCCTGGCCCTGCACGGCGCGCTGCGCGACGGTCCCTGGCTGGCCAGCGGACCCATCGACCCCGGTCTGCGCATCGCCGCCGACGACGAGGTCTTCCGCATCGGCAACGCCGCCGGCGAAGCCCATCCGATCCTCGGCGAAGGCCTGAGCATGGCGGTGCAGTCCGCCGCGCTGCTGTGTTCGCACCTGCTGGCCGAGCCTGGGCCCACCGGCGCCCCCGCGGCCGCCACGCACGCCGCGCTGCAGCGCCGCTATGCCGCCGATTTCAGGCGCCACTTCGCACCCCGCCTGCGCCTGGCCGCCGCCTTCGCCCACGCCGCGATGCGGCCGCGGGCGAGCGCGGTGTTGATGTCGCTGGTGCGACGCTGGCCCGGCCTGCTGACCCAGGGCGCGCGCTGGGGCGGCAAGGTCAGCGCATGGCGGCCGGCCGCAGCGGCCGCGCCAGGCATGCCCGCCGCCACGCGGGCCAACGAACCCGGGCCGAGCGGCCCCTGTGCATCACGCGCCCCCTGAGGCGCACGGAGCAGACATGAGCAGCCACGACACCACGAGCACCTTCGAGCGCCTGACCGCCATGCTGGCCAAGGACCACAAGCTGGCCCTGGAGCGGCTGACACCCGATGCGCCGCTCGAAGCGCTGGGCATAGACTCGCTCGGCATGGTGGAGATGCTGTGGAACGTCGAGGACAAGTTCAAGATCAAGCTGCCGCTGAAGACCGTGCAGCTGCACACCTTGGCTGAGGTCGTGCGCTACATCGACGAGCTGGTCGCCGCGCAGCGCGCGCGCGCGCCGGCCACCACGGCCGCGGCGCTGCCGGCGCTGCCGGCGCCGCCGGCCGAGCGATCGGCGGCGTCGTCGCGCCCGACATGAGGCGGGTCGCGGTCAGCGGCATCGGCGTCGTTTCCCCGCTGGGCAACAGTGCGGCCGAGGCGTTCGGCCAGGCTCGGGCCGGCCGCTCGGGCATCCACCTGCTGGACATTCCCTTCGCGGCCCGGCTGCTGGCGCCGCTGGCCGCCACGGCCCGCTTCGACGAGGCCGAACACTTCGACGTCACCCGGCTGCGCACGATGGACCGCTTCAGCCTGTTCGCGCTGTACGCGGCGCGTCAGGCCGTGGCCGAGTCGCACGATGCGCTGGCGGCGCTGGACCGCAGCCGCGGCGGCGTCTTCGTCGGCAACGGCATGGGCGGCACGCTGACGATGGACGGCGGCTACAACACGCTGTACGGCGACGCCTCCGACCGCATCAAGCCGTTCACCATCCTGATGGGCATGCAGAACGCCGCCGCGGCGTGGGTGGGCATCGAGCACGGCCTGCGCGGCCCGAACATGACCTATTCGACCGCCTGTTCGTCGTCGGCGGTGGCCATCGGCGAGGCCTGGATGCGGGTGGCCAGCGGGCAGCTCGACCTGGCATTGGCCGGCGGCAGCGAGGCGCCGCTGTCGAATGGTTCGCTGAAGGCCTGGGAGGCGCTGCGCACGCTGGCGGCGATCGACGATGCCGAGCCATCGGCGTCGTGCCGGCCGTTTTCGAAGAACCGCACCGGCATGGTGCTCGGCGAAGGGGCGGCGATGCTGGTGATCGAACCCTGGGACCGCGCGCTGGCCCGCGGCGCCACCATCCACGGCGAGATCCTGGGTTATGGCTTGTCCAACGATGCCAGCCACATCACGCGGCCCAGCGTCGAGGGGCAGGCCGCCGCGATGCGCGCGGCACTGCAATCGGCGGCCATCGACGTCGGCGCCGTGGAGGCGATCAACGCCCACGGCACCGGCACGCAGGCCAACGACAGCACCGAGACCGCCGCCATCAAGGCCGTCTTCGGTGCGCGGGCGCAGCACATCCCGATCAGCGCCACCAAGGCCCTGCACGGCCACCTGCTGGGGGCGGCCGGAGCGCTGGAGTGCGTGCTCTCGCTGCTGGCGATGCGCAACGAGGTGGCCTTGCCCACGATGCATTTGCAGATGCCCGATCCCGAATGCGACCTCGACTACGTACCCAACCAGGCGCGCACCGGAGTGGCAGCGCGCACGATGCTGTCGAATTCGTTTGCGTTCGGCGGCACGAACGCGGTGCTGGTGCTGCGTGCGGCGCACTGAACCCGAGTTGCAGCCCCTCGAAACGAAGTGGGCTGCTCGCACATCGACCGTTGTTGCAGTTCGCGGTTTCCCGCTCTCTGGGTCCGGGACGTTTTGCGCGTCGCGGCAGGCGGCACCCGGCAGGGGCTCATGCCGTGGCAGCCGGCGCACAGCGCCGACCGCCGAAGCGAAGCGCTGCGGCCTGCCCGGGCGCGCCTTTGCCGCGCGGATCTGCGCCCGCAAAGCGGACGTCGGACCTCATCGAGACGAGAGACGCGAGCCCACTTCCACGTATTGCATATCGATCATGAATCGGTCTCAAGCCGCTTGCTCTCGCACCCGGCCTGACCGCACCGTTGACGCTGGCCGCGCGGCCCGGTTTGCGCGGGCCTGGCGATGACCTTCGCGCTGTGGCTCAGCGTCGGCGGCGCGCTGCTGGTGTTCATGGCGCTGGGCGGCTCGATGCTGTCGCGCATGCCGGTCAGCACGTCGATGCTCTACCTGCTGGCCGGGCTGGCGGTCGGGCCGCTGGGGCTGGCACTGGCCGCACCCGACCTCTACGACCACACGCTGCTGCTCGAGCACCTGACCGAGATCATCGTGCTGCTGTCGCTGTTCACGTCGGGGCTGAAGATGAGCGTGGGTCTGCGCGACCGGCGCTGGTTCCCGCCGCTGCGGCTGGCGCTGCTGTCGATGGCGGCGACGGTGGCGCTGATCGCGGCCATCGGCGTCTGGCTGCTCGGGCTGCCGCTGGGGGCGGCGGTGCTGCTGGGCGGCATCCTCGCGCCTACCGACCCGGTGCTGGCCACCGAGGTGCAGGTCGACGACCCGTCCGACCGCGATGCGCTGCGTTTCGCGCTCACCGGTGAAGGCGGGCTCAACGACGGCACCGCGTTCCCGGTCGTGATGCTCGGGCTGGGCCTGCTCGGCGCGCACGACATCGGCGCGCTGGGCTGGCGCTGGCTGGCGGTGGACGTGCTGTGGGCCACCGCTGCCGGACTGTTCATCGGCGCCGCCCTCGGCACCGGCCTGGGCCGGCTCGTGCTCCACCTGCGCCACCGCCACCAGGAAGCGGTGGGCTACGAGAACTTCCTGGCGCTCGGGCTCATCGGCCTGGCCTACGGCTTTGCGGTGCTGGCGCAGGCCTACGGCTTCCTGGCCGTGTTCGCCGCCGGGCTGGCCCTGCGCCACACGGCGCAGGCGGTCACCGACGAAGCGGCGGCGGCGCTGGGCCTGGCCCCGGCGGCGGGCGCCGCCGCGGCGACACGGGCGCAGCTCGAACAGGCGCACCACGGCGCGCCGCCCGGCCCCTCGGCCGTGGCCACCGACCCGCAGCACGCGCCGGCCTACATGGCCCACGCCGTGATGAGCTTCAACGAACAGCTCGACCGCATCGGCGAGATGGTCGGCGTGGTCGTCGTCGGCATGCTGCTGTGGGCAGTGCCATGGACGCCCGCGGCATGGTGGTTCGTGCCGCTGGTGCTGCTGGCAGTGCGGCCGCTGTCGGTGGCCGTGGGCCTGGCGGGATCGCGCCGCACCTCGTCGCGGCAGCGCCGGCTCATCGCCTGGTTCGGCATCCGCGGCATCGGCTCGCTGTACTACCTGACTTACGCCCTCAACCACGGCCTGCCGGCGAAGTTTGCCGACACGCTGGTGGCGCTGACGGTGGCGGTGGTCGTGAGCTCGATCGTCGTGCACGGCATCTCGGTGACGCCGCTGATGTCGCGCTACCGGCAAGGGCGCCGCGGCGGCGGCGCGTGAGTCGAACGGGACCGGGTGCCGGGACCCGCCGGCGGCCCGGCGCTTGGTGCGCTGGCGCACAGACCCGCCCATTCGATGGCCCTACTGTGCACATTTGTGCGCAGGCGCACAGACACGGCACGGTGCCGACCCCCACTTCACCTCTCCCGCCACGCACGAGGCTG
This sequence comes from uncultured Rubrivivax sp., assembly GCA_964371495.1. Classification (GTDB taxonomy): domain Bacteria; phylum Pseudomonadota; class Gammaproteobacteria; order Burkholderiales; family Burkholderiaceae_C; genus Rubrivivax. The sequence goes on along the minus strand of CAYJOA010000075.1, from coordinate 3,707 downwards.
CCGACATGACCGCACACCCAAGGCCCCCATGCTGCGGCGCGAAGGCGACCTGAAGCGCCCATGAAAGCCGCCGACCCCGCTGCCGCTGCCGCCACCAAGGCCGCCACGGGCATCGCCGGATTCGACGCAATCACCGGCGGCGGCTTGCCGCGCGGCCGCACCACGCTGCTGGTGGGTGGCCCGGGTTCGGGCAAGACGGTGTTCGCGATGCAGTGCCTGGTGCACGGCGCACGTGCGTGCAAGGAGCCGGGCATCTTCGTCGCCTTCGAGGAGACGGCGCAGCGCATCCGCGCCAACTTCGCCGGTTTCGGGTGGGGGCTGCCCGCCCTGCAGTCGAAGAGACTGGCCATCGTCGACGCGCAGCCGGCGCCGGACCTCATCCAGTGCGGCACTTTCGACCTCGGCGGCATGCTGGCGGCGCTGGAGCTGCAGGCGCGGCGGATCGGCGCCAGGCGCATCGTCTTCGACGCGCTGGACATCGTGCTGGCCCTGCTGCCCGACGCGGCGGCCAGGCAGCGCGAGGTCTACCGGCTGCACGAGTGGCTGATCGCCCACGGCCTGACCGCCATCATCACCGCCAAGGCCGACAACGGCGGCACCCACACCGTCGGCCAGCAGGCCCTCGGGTTCATGTATTTCATGGTCGACTGCACGGTGATCCTCAGCCACCGCGTGGTGCTGGGCATCTCGCAGCGCGACCTGCGCGTACAGAAGTACCGCGGCTCGGCCTTCGACGAGAACGAGACGCCGTTCGTCATCGGCAGCGGCGGCTTCGACGTGGCCCTTGCGCACGCCTCCGGCCGCACCGACACCGCGACCAGCAGCGAACGTGTCGGCAGCGGCGTGGCGCGCCTGGACACCATGCTCGGCGGTGGCTACTACCGCGGCGCCACGATGCTCGTCACCGGCTTCCCCGGCACCGCCAAGACCACCTTGAGCGGGGCTTTCGCCGAGGCCGCCTGCCGACGCGGCGAACGCACCTTGTTCGTCAGCTTCGACTCGGACGGCAGCGAAGTCGTGCGCAACCTGGCATCGGTGCACATCCAGCTCGCCCGCCACGTCAAGAAGGGTCTGCTGCGCATGGTCTCGGCACGCACCTTCACCGGCAGCGCGGAGAGTTTTCTCGTGCGCATCAAGGCGTTGGCCCGGGAGCACGGCGCGCGCTGCCTGGTCATCGACCCGGTGTCGGCGCTGTCCAAGGCGGGCAACGAACTGACGGCGCACCGCGTCGCCGAGCGCCTGATCGACTGGTCCAAGACCGAGGGCATCACGCTGGTCTGCACCAGCCCGCTGGACGAGCTCTCGGCCACCGCCGGTGCCGGCCCGCCGCTGCACATCTCGACGCTCGCCGACACCTGGATCCACCTCAGCTACCTGGTGCAGGCCGGCGAGCGCAACCGCGGCATGTCGATCATCAAGTCGCGCGGCACGGCGCATTCCAGCCAGGTGCGCGAGCTGGTGCTCAGCGACGACGGCGTGACGCTGGCCGACATCTACACCGCCGGCGGCGAGGTGCTGATGGGCACGCTGCGCTGGGAGAAGGAACGCGCCGTGCACGCGGCCGCCGCAGCGGCCGAGGTGGCGAGCCGGCTCAAGCGCGTCAAGCTCGACGCCGAGGAGGCCGAACTCGAGGTGCGGATCAGGTCGCTGCAGACCGAACTGGTGGCCAAGCAGGTGGAAAAGAGCCTGCTCGCGCAGACCACCGAGACCCGCGACGAGGAGCTGTCGCAGGGCCGCAGCCAGATGCGCGAACTGCGCGGCGCCGACGCGGCCAAGGGCACGCCGCCGTGACGGGCCACCGATGAAACGCGCCAGCTCGTTCAGCTTCAGGATCTACGTCGCCGGCGACGCGGTGAACTCGGCGCAGGCCTTGATCAACCTGCAGGCCCTGTGCCGGGCGCACCTGCCCGGCCGCCACTCGATCGAGGTCGTCGACGTGTTCCGCCATCCGCGCCGGGCGCTGGCCGACGGCATCTTCATGACGCCGATGCTGCTGAAGCTGGCACCCGGCCCGCCGCGCCGCATCGTCGGCACCCTCGGCGAGACAGCCGCCGTGCTGCAGGCGCTGGACTTGCAGACGGTGGACGCATGAAACCCGAGCTCCCGGCCACGACCGGTGCGCGCGACGACGAGATCGCGGCGCTGATCGAAACGCTGCACGACACCGACCAGCGGCTGGCCGTGCTGACGCACGGCGAGGTCGACACGGTCGCCAACCAGGACGGCCGCACCGCGCTGCTGCAGCCGGCCCAGGAGCAGCTGCGTGACGCCGAGGCGCGCAAGCAGGCGGCGCTGCTCGACTCGCTGCCGGTGCACATCGCCTTGCTCGATGCCCAGGGCGTCATCGTCTCGGTCAACGAGGCCTGGCGCCGGTTTGCCCAGGCCAATGGCTTTCGCGACGTCGACCACGGTGTCGGCCACCGTCACGCCGAGGTCTGCGGCCGGGCCTGTGGCGCCGGCGACCAGGAAGCGGCACGTCTCGCCGATGGCGTGCGCGCGGTGCTGGCCGGCGAGCGCACCGGCGTCGCGGTCGAGTATGCCTGCGGCGCGGCGACCGAACAGCGCTGGTTCCTGATGAGGGTGAACGCGCTGCAGACGGGACACCCGGGTGGCGCCGTCGTCTGGCACGTCGACATCACCGAGCGCAAGCAGGCCGAACTGCGCACGAGCCAGCTTGCGGCGCGGCTGACGAACACGCTGGAAAGCATCACCGACGGCTTCTTCATGCTCGACCGCGACTGGTGTTTCAGCTACGTCAACGGCGTCGCCGAGCGGCTGCTGCAGCGGCGTCGCGGCGAGCTGATCGGCCACTCGCTGTGGGACGAGTTCCAGTTTCCCCTCGGCGGCGAGTTCGAACGCGCCTACCGTCGCGCCATGGCCGACCGGCTGCCGGCCACCTTCGAGTCCTGCTACACGCCGCTGAAGGCCTGGTACCGCGTCAACGTCTACCCCACGGAAGAGGGCCTGTCGGTCTACTTCCGCAACGTCACCGGCGAGCGCGTCGCGCGCCAGCACCTCGAACTGCTCGAGGCCAGCGTGGCGCAGCTCAACGACATCGTCGTCATCACCGAGGTGCCGTCTGCCGACGCCCCCGGGCTGCGCATCGTGTTCGTCAACCCGGCCTTCACGCGGGTCACCGGCTACACCCGCGACGAAGTCCTCGGCCACTCGCCGCGCCTGCTCAACGGCCCCCTCACCGACCGCACCGAGCTCGAGCGCATCGGCGCCGCCCTCGCCCGCCTGGAGCCGGTGCACGCCGAACTGATGAACTACCACAAGGGCGGCCGGCCGTACTGGGTCGAGCTGGACATCGTGCCGGTGCGCATCGCCGGCGAGGGCTACACGCACTTCGTGTCCATCGAGCGTGACATCACCGAGCGCCGCACCGACCAGGACGCGCTGCGCGAGCTCAACGCCAGCCTGGAAGCCCGGGTGCGGGCACGCACCGCCGAACTCAATCTCGCGCGCGACCAGGCCGAACAGGCCAACCTCGCCAAGTCGTCCTTCCTGGCCATCATGAGCCACGAGATCCGCACGCCGATGAACGGCGTCATCGGCATGATCGACGTGCTGGAGCGCAGCAGCCTCAGGCCGAGCCAGGTGGAGATCGTGCGCACCGTGCGCGACTCGGCTTATGCGCTGCTGACCATCGTCGACGACGTGCTCGACTTCTCGAAGATCGAGGCCGGACAGTTCCAGATCGACAG
>CAYJOA010000074.1:0-22126 GCA_964371495.1 uncultured Rubrivivax sp. | reverse complement strand
CCGCGGCGGCGCCGCCGGCAGCGCAGCCGGCCCCCGCGCCGGCTGCAGCGGCGGTTGCGGCAGCGCGCCCGCGCAAGCCGCGCAGCACCGGCCCGGCCAAGTTGTTCGTGCTCGACACCAACGTGCTGATGCACGACCCGATGAGCCTGTTCCGCTTCGAGGAACACGACATCTTCCTGCCGATGATCACGCTCGAAGAGCTCGACGGCCACAAGCGCGGCATGAGCGAGGTGGCGCGCAGCGCGCGCCAGGTCAGCCGCGACCTCGACGCGCTGGCCAGCTTCACGGCCAAGAACGGCGCCATCGACACCACGGCCGGCATCGAGCTGGCCAAGACCGGCCACCGCGAGGCCGGCGGCAAGCTCTACTTCCAGACCACGCTGCTGGACGTCAGGCTGCCCGCCGGCCTGCCGCAGGGCAAGGCCGACAACCAGATCCTGGGCGTGGTGCAAAGCCTGCGCGAGCAGCAGCCGCAGCGCGACGTCGTGCTGGTGTCCAAGGACATCAACATGCGCGTCAAGGCGCGTGCGCTCGGGCTGCCGGCCGAGGACTACTTCAACGACAAGACGCTGGAGGACGGCGACCTGCTCTACACCGGCGTGCTGCCGCTGCCGGCCGACTTCTGGGAGCGCCATGGCAAGACCATGGAGAGCTGGCAACAGGGTGGGCTCACCTTCTACCGCATCAGCGGGCCGCTGGTGCCGGCGCTGATGATCAACCAGTTCGTCTACCTCGAGACACCGGGCGCGGCGCCGCTGTACGCGCGCGTCACCGAGATCACCGGCAAGACCGCGGTGCTGAAGACGCTGCGCGACTACACCCACGGCAAGAACGCCGTCTGGGGCGTGACGGCGCGCAACCGCGAGCAGAACTTCGCGCTCAACCTGCTGATGGACCCGGACTGCGACTTCATCACCCTCACCGGCACGGCCGGCAGCGGCAAGACGCTGATGACGCTGGCCGCCGGCCTGAGCCAAGTGCTCGACGAGCGACGCTACAGCGAGATCCTGGTCACCCGGGTCACCGTGCCCGTGGGCGACGACATCGGCTTCCTGCCCGGCAACGAGGAAGAGAAGATGGGCCCGTGGATGGGCGCGCTCGACGACAACCTCGAGGTGCTGGCGCGCACCGACACCAGCGCCGGCGAATGGGGCCGCGCAGCGACCAACGACCTGGTGCGCAGCAAGATCAAGATCAAGAGCCTGAACTTCATGCGCGGGCGTACCTTCCTCAACAAGTACGTGCTCATCGACGAGGCGCAGAACCTGACGCCCAAGCAGATGAAGACGCTCATCACCCGCGCCGGCCCGGGCACCAAGATCGTCTGCCTGGGCAACCTGGCGCAGATCGACACGCCCTACCTGACCGAAGGCTCGAGCGGCCTGACCTACGCCGTCGACCGCTTCAAGGGCTGGCCGCACGGCGGCCACGTGACGCTGGCGCGCGGCGAACGTTCGCGGCTGGCGGACTTCGCCAGCGAGGTGCTCTGAGTGCCCCCAGGGCCGGGCTGCGCCCAGCCCGCCCCCCGTGGGGGGTCAAGCAAAGTGGCGGAGCCACATTTGCTTGAGACCATCAGACCTGCCGCCGCCGCATGAAGCTGGCGAAACGCGGCACGCCGGCAGCCGTGGTGCCGCGGTACGTATAGGTCACCCACGAGCCGACCGGCGGCGGCGTTTCGCGCTCGGCGTCGCTGAAGCCGGTGCCGACGAGGAACTCGATGCCCTCGGCGCTGCGCACATGCACGGCGCCCAGGCGGCCGGGCACGTGGGCCAACACCAGCGCGTCGGCGTCGTGCAAGGGCTTGAGCTTCAGCAGCGCGGGGCTGCGGCCGCCGGTGCGCACGGCGTCGGCGCGATGCAGCATCAGGCCTTCACCGCCGGCGCGCACGACCTGGTCGAGCCGACGCTGCAGTTCGTCGCGGCTGGCCACCGTGGTCTGCGACACCGCCTGCAGCTGCGGCCAGCCCAGTTGGCTTGCCAGGCTTTCGAGCAGCCGGGCGCGCGCCGCGAACGGCCCCGCCGCGACCGGCGCGTCGAAGACCATGTAGCGGATCTGCCGCCATTCGTCGTCGCGCGGCCGCTGGCGCCGCACGGCCGCCGACAACGCGTCGAAGCCGCCGCGGCCCAGCCACAGCTCGCCGTCCAGCGGCGTCGCCGGCAGGCGTTGAGTGAACCATGGCGGCGGCGCCACCGGGCGGCCACTGCGGAAGAGCAGCCGGCGGCCGTCCCAGACCGCGCGCGCGCCGTCGAGCTTCTCGCTCACCAGGAAGCCGGCGGGGTCGACGCCGGCGGGCGCATCCTGCGCCAGCAGCAGCGGCAGTTCCCGTCCGGGCCCAGCCCAGGCGCCGGGTGGCAGCGCGGCCATGCAGGCCAAGAAGGTGCGGCGGCTGAGGGGGTGCATGGCGGGCTCCGTGGCGAGGTCGTGACCCGCAGTCTTCGCCATTCGCGCCCGGCCGGCCATCGCCCGAGAGACGGCGTCGGGCCCCCTCTGGCGGGGGCCCCCGCCCCGGATCAGGTCCAGCGCCGCAGCGCCAGCACCGCGTTCAAGCCACCGAAGGCGAACGAGTTCGACAACGCAGCGGCCACCGGCCGCTGCTGCGCCACGTTGGGTACGACGTCGAGGTCGCACTCGGGGTCGGGTTCGAGGTAGTTGATGGTCGGCGGCACCACGCCTTCGCGCAGCGCGCCGATCACCGCCACGAGCTCGATCGCGCCGCCGGCGCCCAGCGCATGGCCGTGCATCGACTTCGTCGACGACACCGCCAGCGCGTCGGCGTGGGCGCCGAAGACGGCACGGATGGCGCGGGTCTCGGTGGCGTCGTTGGCCAGCGTGCCGGTGCCATGGGCGTTGATGAAGCCGATATCGGCCGCGGCCAGTCCAGCCTGCGCCAGCGCGGCCCGCATCGCGCGCGCGGCACCGCTGGCGTCGGGCATCACGATGTCCGAGGCGTCGGCCGACATGCCGGCGCCGCACAGTTCGGCCAGGATCGGCGCGCCGCGCGCCTGCGCGCGCTCGATCGTCTCGAGCACGAAGATGCCCGCACCTTCGCCCAGCACCAGGCCGCGGCGGTGGCGGCTGAACGGCCGGCAGGTGTCGTCGGCGAGCACGCGCATGGCCTCCCAGGCCTTGACGCCGCCGACCGTGATGCAGGCCTCGGTGCCGCCGGTCAGCGCCACCTCGGCAGCGCCGCTGCGCAGCAGCAGCAAGGCCTGGCCGATGGCGTGGTTGGCCGAGGCGCAGGCGCTGGCGACCGCGAAAGCCGGGCCGCGCAGGCCGAATTCGAGCGAGATCTGCGACGCCGGCGCGTTGGGCATCACGCGCACGATGGCCATCGGGTGCACACGCGGATTGCCTTCGCCGTAGAGGCGGCGTGCCGTCTGGTCCTGGGTCGTGGCGCCGCCGATGCCGGTGCCGATGACGACCGCCGTGCGTTCGGCCAGGGACTCGTCGAAGGCCAGCCCCGACTGCGCCAGCGCTTCGCGCGCCGCCACCAGCGCGTACTGCGATACCGGGTCGAGCAGGACCAGCCGCTTTTCGTCGAAGTGCCCCGTCGGCTCGTAGCCCTTCAGCTGCGCGGCGATCGGCGTGCGGATGTCGGCCGCCGGCAGGCCGGTGAGCGCTGCGATGCCGGCCTGCCCTTCGCGCATGGCGCGCCAGGTGGCACCGGCGCTCAGGCCCAGGGCGCTCACGCAGCCCATGCCCGTGATGACGACGCGCTGCATCAGGCTAGGGTGGCAGGCGGGTCAGGCCGTCGACGTCTTGGCTGCGACCAGGCGATCGACTCCCTCGACGAGGTCGCGCACCGTGCCCGCCGCGTACTGGTCGTCGCGCTCGGGCACCGAGATGTCGAAGTGGTCCTCGATCTCGAACAGGACCTGCACCGCGTCGAGCGAATGCACGTCCAGCTCCTTCAGCGTCGCATCGGGGGTGATGCGCTCGTGCGGGATCGAGCAGGTCTTGGCGATGATGTCGAAGATGACTTGTTCGGTGCTTTTCATGAGGATCCGGCCTGCCGCGCCGCCGCCCTCCCGGACGGCCCCGGCGCGCGATGCGTGACCCGCATTATCCCGCGCCGCGCGGGCCGGCGGCGCGGCAGCGCGTTAGAGCGCCGCGTCCACAGCGCAGGAAACCACACCGCAGGCGTCAGGGCACGGCCACCAGGTCGCGGATCTGCTGCAGCGCCGTCGGGTCCTCGATCGTCGTCAGGTCGCCCGGGTCGCGCTGTTCGCACACGGCCTGGATGGCGCGGCGCAGCATCTTGCCCGAGCGGGTCTTGGGCAGAGCGCTGACGAAGCGCACGCGCGACGGCCGCGCCACGGCACCGAGCTGCGAGTCGACCAGCTTCATGATCTCGCCTTCCAGTGCCAGCGCCGCCTCGGGGGTGGCGGCGCGCGACGGATCCTTCAGCACCGCGAAGGCCATCGCCACCTGGCCCTTCAGCGCGTCGGCGACGCCCACCACCGCGACCTCGGCCACCGCGGCGTGGCTGGAGATGCTTTCCTCGATCTCGCGCGTGCCCAGGCGGTGGCCGGCGACGTTGATGACGTCGTCGGTCCGGCCGAGGATGAAGAAGTAGCCGTCTTCGTCGCGGATGCCCCAGTCGAAGGTGCTGTACAGCAGCCGGCCGGGGATGCTCTTCCAGTAGGTCTTGACGAAACGCTCGTTGTCGCGCCACACCGTCTGCATGCAGCCCGGGGGCAGCGGGCCTTCGATGGCGACCACGCCCTTCTGGTTGGGCCCGGTCAGTTCGTCGCCGGTGTTCTCGTCGATGAGCTTGACGTCGTAGCCGTAGACCGCCTTGCCCGGCGAACCGAACTTGCTGGCGGCCGGCTCGACGCCGTTGCACAGGCTCAGGATCGGCCAGCCGGTCTCGGTCTGCCAGTAGTTGTCGATGATCGGCCGGCCCAGGCTGTCGGCGATCCACTGCGCGGTGGTCTCGTCCAGCGGCTCGCCGGCCAGGAACAGCGCGCGCAGGCTCGACACGTCGTGCCGCTTCAAAGCCGCCGGGTCCTGCTTCTTCAGCACGCGCACCGCGGTCGGGGCGCTGAACATCGACGTCACCTTGTACTTCTCGACCAGACTCCACCAGATGGCGGCGTCGGGCCGCGTCGGCAGGCCTTCGTACATGATGGTGGCCATGCCGTAGATCAGCGGGCCGTAGACGATATAGCTGTGGCCGACGACCCAGCCGATGTCGCTGGTGGAAAAGTAGGTCTCGCCGGGCCGGCCCAGGAAGATGTGCTTCATGCTCGCGGCCAGCGCCACCGCGTAGCCGCCGGTGTCGCGCTGCACGCCCTTGGGTTTGCCCGTCGTGCCGCTGGTGTACAGCGTGTAGCTCGGGTGCGTGGATTCGACCCACGCGCAGGGCACGACGGTGTCCTGGTGTCTTTCGCGCCAGGCGGCGTAGTCCTCGTCGCGGCCGGGGGTGCGATCGAAGGCGGCCAGGCCGCGGTCGACCATCAGCACCTTGGCGGGCTTGTGCGCGGCCAGGCGGATGGCTTCGTCGAGCAGCGGCTTGTACGGCACCACCTTGCCGCTGCGGCTGCCGGCGTCGGCGCTGACGACGACGGTGGGTTCGGCGTCGTCGATGCGGCTGGCCAGGCTGACGCTGGCGAAGCCGCCGAAGACCACCGAATGCAGTGCGCCGATGCGCGTGCAGGCCAGCATCGCAAACGCGGCCTCGGGGATCATCGGCATGTAGACGAGCACGCGGTCGCCCTTCTTCACGCCCAGGCTCTGCAGCGTGGCCGCCATGCGCTGCACTTCGGCGTGCAGTTCGCGGAAGCTGTAGACGCGTTCGGCGCCGGTCTCGGTGGAGACGAAGATGAGCGCGTTCTGGTCGCCGCGCGTGGCCAGGTGGCGGTCGACGGCGTTGTGGCACAGGTTCGTGGTGCCGCCGACGAACCAGTGGGCGAACGGCGGCTGGCTGTAGTCGCAGACCTGGGTGAACGGCGTGTGCCAGTCGATCAGCGTCGCCTGCTCGGACCAGAAGGCGTCGCGGTCGTCGAGCGAGCGACGGTAGAAGTCGGCGTAGTTCACTGTCTGTCTCCTGTTGTTTGCGCCACCGGTCAGCGCGTTTTCACCAGCGCCAGCACCTGTTTGAAGGCCGGGTGCCGGCAGTCGTGCAGCCACTCGAACAGCACCATCTCCGTGCCGACGATGCGCGCGCCGGCATCACGCAGGCGCTGCATCGCCAGCGCGTGGTCGGCCGCCGCGCGCGAACCGCAGGCGTCGGCCACCACCCAGACCTCGCGGCCGGCGCGTCGCAGCGCGAGCGCCGTCTGCAGCAGGCACACATGCGCCTCGCAGCCGGCCAGCACGAGCTCCGGCGTATCGCCCAGCAGGTCCAGCAGCCCGTCTTCGCAGGCGTCGAAATGCATTTTGGCCAGCGTGCTTGCGCAGCGCTGACGCACGGCCTCGACGTTCGGGCCCAGGCCGGCCGGGTTCTGCTCGGTGCCCAGCACCGCCACGCCGAGCAGCCGCGCGGCGTCGGCCAGCAGCAGGGCCCGGGCCAGCACACGCTGGCCGTCGAAGATGGCCGGCAGCAGCCGCGCCTGGTAGTCGACCAGGACCAGGCTGCAGCGGCGGGCGTCCATGCGTTTCATGCCGATCTCCTGGTGCGCGCCTTGCGGCGGCACGCCGCCGGGCGCTGCAACGCGCCGGCGTCGAGCCCCGACGCACAGCCGTGTCAGACGATGCGCACCACGGTGCGCCCGCGCCGCCGCCCGGCGATCAGCTCGGCGGCCGCGGCCGGCACCTCGGCCAGCGGGACCTCGGTGATCATGCGCTCCAGCAGCGCCGGGTCGAGGTCGCGCGCGAGGCGGTCCCAGGCCTGCTGGCGGCGCTGGCGCGGCGCCATCACGCTGTCCACGCCGGCCAGCGTGACGCCGCGCAGGATGAAGGGCGCCACGCTGCCCGGCAGGTCCATGCCCTGCGCCAGCCCGCAGGCCGCCACGACGCCGCCGTAGCGCGTCTGCGCCAGTGCGTTGACGAGCGTCTGGCTGCCCAGCGCGTCGACCACGCCGGCCCAGCGTTCTTTCTGCAGCGGCTTGCCGGCGGCGGCGAACTCGGCGCGGTCGATCACCGCAGCGGCACCCAGCGCGGTCAGGTAGTCGGCTTCCTGGAGCTTGCCGCTGGCGGCCGTGACGCGGTAGCCCAGCCGCGACAAGAGCGCGATCGCCACGCTGCCCACGCCGCCGGTGGCCCCGGTGACGAGCACGTCGCCGTCCGCGGGCCGCAGGCCATGGTGTTCCAGCGCCAGCACGCACAGCATGGCCGTGAAGCCGGCGGTGCCGATGGCCATCGCCTGGCGCGGCGTGAAGGCGGCGGGCAGCTTCACCAGCCAGTCGCCCTTGAGCCGGGCGCGTTCGGCCAGGCAGCCCCAGTGCGTCTCGCCGACGCCCCAGCCGTTGTGCACGAAGCGGTCGCCGGTGCGCCAGTCGGGGTGGCGGCTTTCGAGCACGGTGCCGGCGCCGTCGATGCCGGGCACCATCGGCCAGGCACGAACGACGGGCCCGCGGTTGGTCAGCGCCAGGCCGTCCTTGTAGTTGATCGTCGAGTACTCGGGTTGCACCAGCACGTCGGCCCGGTCCCAGTCGGGCAGTCGCGATTCGTCCAGCGTCGTCAGGCCGGCGCGGAAGCCGGCGTCGTCTTTCTCTAGCAGCAGGGCCTTGAACATGGTGGGTCTGTGTGGTTGGCAGGAACCTCGATGCTGCCGCTTCCGCGTTGAGGCGGCAAGCGCCGCCGGCCGGCCCGCGGTGGCCACCCGTCCGACCGAAGCGCCGCCCGCGCTGAACCCGGGATCGCAGCGCGGCCATCGACGCCGGCGCTGCGCCCCGGGACGGCACAATCCCGCCATGGGTGAAACCTTCATTCCGCTGGCCGACCTGCGCTACGCCGCCGAGGTGCCGCGCATCCCCGAACAGGCCCCGCCCCCCGGTGGCCTGCTCGCCGACCGCCTGGGCCGGCCGTTGCGCGACCTGCGCATCTCGGTCACCGACCGCTGCAACTTCCGCTGCAGCTACTGCATGCCCAAGGAGGTCTTCGACAAGGCCTACCGCTTCCTGCCGCACAGCTCGCTGCTCAGCTTCGAGGAGATCACGCGCGCGGCGCGGCTGTTCGTCGCCCACGGCGTGAGCAAGCTCAGGCTGACCGGTGGCGAGCCCTTGCTGCGCAAGAACCTCGAGGTGCTGATCGAGCAGCTGGCCGCGTTGCGCACGCGCGACGGCGAGGCGCTGGACATCACGCTCACCACCAACGGCTCGCTGCTCGAGCGCAAGGCCGAGGCGCTGCGCGCGGCGGGGCTGCGGCGCGTGACGGTGAGCCTGGACGCGCTCGACGACACCATCTTCAGGCGCATGAACGATGTCGACTTCCCGGTCGCCGACGTGCTGCGGGGCATCGATGCCGCCCTGCGCGTCGGGCTGGCGCCGATCAAGGTCAACATGGTCGTCAAGCGCGGCACCAACGACCACCAGATCGTGCCGCTGGCGCGCCATGTGCGCGACGCCTACGGCCCGGGCGTGATCCTGCGCTTCATCGAGTACATGGACGTCGGCGCCACCAACGGCTGGTGCATGGACGAGGTGCTGCCCTCGGCCGACGTCGTGAGGCGCCTGTCCGAAACGTTTGCGCTGGAGCCGCTGCAGCCCAACGCCAGCGGCGAGACCGCCGAGCGCTGGCGCTACGTGGACGGCGGCGGCGAGATCGGCGTCATCAGCAGCGTCACCCAGGCCTTCTGCCGCGACTGCAACCGGGCGCGGCTGTCCACCGAAGGCAAGCTTTTCCTGTGCCTGTTCGCCAGCCGCGGCCACGACCTGCGGGCGCTGCTGCGCGGCGCCTACAGCGACGAACAGGTCGCGGCGGCGATCGGCCTGGTCTGGGCCGAACGCGAAGACCGCTACTCCGAGCTGCGCGGTGCCGGCACGGCGGCAGCCGGCAGCGGCGAGCGCCGCGTCGAGATGCACTACATCGGCGGCTGAGCGCCAGGCGCCTGGGGCGCCCGGCACCGATCAACCGGTGCCGGCCTCGGCCAGTTCCGGCGTCACGATCTCGCCCGGCACCTTCTTGCGCGCCAGCAGCGTGTAGACCGTGGGCACGACGAACACCGTCAGGATGGTGCCGATGGCCATGCCACCGACGATGACCCAGCCGATCTGCTGCCGGCTCTCGGCGCCGGCGCCACTGGCCAGCGCCAGCGGCAGCGCGCCCAGCACCATGGCCCCGGTGGTCATCATGATCGGGCGCAGGCGCAGGCTGGCCGCTTCGACGACGGCTTCCAGGGTGTCGCGGCCCTGCTTGCGCAGCTGGTTGGAGAATTCGACGATCAGGATGCCGTGCTTGGTGATCAGGCCCACCAGCGTGATGAGTCCGATCTGCGAAAAGACGTTGATCGTGCCGCCGGCCCACTTCAGCGCCAGCAGCGCACCGACCATCGACAGCGGCACCGCGAGCAGGATCACGAAGGGATCGATGAAACTTTCGAACTGCGCCGCCAGCACCAGGAAGATGAACAGCAGCGCGAGCACGAAGACCAGCCCCAGCGCACCCGACGAAGCGCGGAATTCGCGGCTCACGCCGTTCAGCTCGGTGGCATAGCCGGCCGGCAGCACACGCGACGCGGTGGCGTCCATGAAGGTCAGCGCTTCGCCCAGCGAGTAGTCCTGCGCCAGGCTGGCGGTGATGGTGACGCTGCGCCGCTGGTTGAAGTGGTTGAGCTCGCGCGGGCTCACCGCCTCGCGCACCTTGACCAGCGACGACAAGGGCACCATCGTTTCGCCGCGGCCGCGCACGAAGAGCTTCTCGATGTCTTCCGGCGTGGCGCGGCCGCGACCCGCGGTCTGCACCATCACGTCGTACTGTTCGGCGTCGCGCTTGTAGCGCGTCACGACGCGGCCGCCGAGCATCGACTCCACCGTGCGCGCCACCGCCTCCACCGACACGCCCATGTCGGCGGCGCGGGCGCGGTCGACCTCCATGAAGATCTCGGGCTTGTTCAGCTGCAGGTCGCTGTCGGGCTGCAGCAGGCCGGGGTTCTTCTGCATCTCGGCGATCATCGCCTGCGCGGCGCGCGCCATGTTCTCGTAGCTGTCGCCGCTGACGATGACGAAGTTCAGCGGCTGTGAACGGAAGCCCTGGCCCAGGCTGGGCGGCGTCACCGGGAAGACCGAGATGCCGGGCAAGGCCGCGACCTGCGGGATCAGCTTGCGCGCCAGCTCCTGCGTCGTGATGTCGCGCTCGGTCCAGTCGACGGTGCGCAGCACGCCGAAGGCGCTGGACACCTGGCCGCCGCCGATGAACATGAAGCGGCGGTCGAACTCCGGGTACTGCGCCGCGATCGCGTCCAGCGCGTCGAGGTAGCGCGCGGTGTATTCCAGCGTGGCGCCGTCGGGGGCGCGCACCGGCATCGCGATGACACCCCGGTCCTCCATCGGCGACAGCTCGCTCTTGGCCGTACCGTACAGCCACGCGCTGCCGGCACCCGAGCCCAGCATCACCAGCACCACCACCCAGCGGTGGGCCAGTGCCCAGCGCAGCATGCGCACGTAGATGCCGGTCAGCGCGACCAGCAAGGTTTCCATGCCGCGGTCGAAGCGGTTCGGCGCCGGGTTGTGGCGCAGCAGCTTGCTGCACATCATCGGCGTCAGCGTCAGCGCCACGAATCCCGACACCAGCACCGCGCCGGCCAGCGTCAGCGCGAACTCGCTGAACAGCCGCCCGGTGCGCCCGGGCGTGAAGGCCAGCGGCGCGAACACCGCCGCCAGCGTCAGCGTCATCGCGACGACCGCGAAGCTGATCTCGCGCACGCCCTTCAGCGCCGCCTGGAAGGGCGTGAACCCCTCCTCGATGTGGCGGAAGATGTTCTCCAGCACGACGATCGCGTCGTCGACGACCAGTCCGATGGCCAGCACCAGCGCCAGCAGCGTCAGCGTGTTGACGGTGAAGCCGGCCAGCGCGATGAGCGCGAAGGCACCGACCAGACTGACGGGTATCGTCACCAGCGGGATGATCGACGCGCGCAGCGTGCGCAGGAAGACGAACACCACCAGCGCCACCAGCACCACCGCCTCGATCACCGTCGTGTAGACGGCCTTGATCGAGCGGTCGATGAAGACCGAAAGGTCATTGGCCTGCACCACCGTCACCGATGGCGGCAGATCGCGCTGGATCTGCGGCATCAGCGCGCGCACGCCGTCGGCCACTTCCAGCGGGTTGGCGGTGGCATTGCGGATGATGCCGGTGCTGATCGACGGCACGCCGTTCAGGCGCACGCGGCTGCGCTCGTTGGCAGCGGCCTCTTCCACGCGAGCCACGTCGCGCAGCCGCACGGTGTAGCCGCCGGCGGTCTTCAGCGCGATCTCGTTGAACTGCTCCACCGTATTGAGGTCGGTGCGCGCGGTGACGCTGAATTCGCGCTGCTGGCTTTCGATGCGGCCGGCCGGCACTTCCAGGTTCTGCCGCCGCAGCGCGTCTTCGACATCCTGCACCGTGAGCCGGTAGCCGGCCAGGCGGTCGGGGTCGACCCAGATGCGCATCGCGTACTTGCGGTCGCCGCCGATCTGCACGTCGGCGACGCCGGGAATCGTCTGCAGGCGCGGCTTGACGACGCGGTTGATGAGGTCGGTCAACTCCAGCGTGCCCATCGTCTCGCTGGTGTAAGCGAGCCAGATCGTCGGTGTCGCGTCGGCCTCGACCTTGGCGATGACCGGTTCGTCGACGGCGTCGGGCAGGCGGCCGCGCACGCGGGCGACGCGGTCGCGAACCTCGGCCGCCGCGGTGTCGGGATCCTTGCTGAGCTTGAAGCGCACCGTGATCTGGCTGCTTTCCGTGCGCGACACCGAAGTGATGATGTCGACGCCGTCGATGCCGGCGATGGAGTCCTCCAGCGGCTTGGTGACCTGCGACTCGATGACCTCCGACGAGGCACCGATCAGCCGCGTGCTGACGTTGACCAGCGGCTCGTCGATGCGCGGGTATTCGCGCAGGCTGAGCTGGTTGAAGGAGACGAGGCCGATCAGGATCAGCAGCAGCGACATCACGCTGGCCAGCACCGGGCGGCGGATCGAGGTCTCCGAGATCTTCATGGTCGTCCCTTGCGTAGCCGGCGGCGCGTGTGTTCAGGGCTGCGCCGGTCGCGCCGCCGAGGCCGCGCCGGCACCCGGCTTCGCGGCAGCTTTGGGCACGCCGGCGCCGCCGCTCGGCCTGGCGATGTCGATCACGCGCACCGGCAGGCTGTCACCGCGCAGCAGCCGGGTCTGCCCCGCGGTGGCCACCACGTCACCGGCAGCCAGGCCCTCGAGGATCTCGACCTTGCCCGGCAGACGCAGGCCGATGCGGGCCTCCAGGCGCTGCGACACCTTCTGCCCACCGGCGCCGTCGACGATCTTGAAGATGAACTGCTGGGCGCCCAGCGGCACCAGCGCCTCTTCGGGCACGACCACGGCACCTTCGCGCACCGAGAACACCACGCGCGGCCGGGCGAACATGCCCGGCTTGAGCAGCGCCCCCGGGTTGTCGACCTTGGCCAGCACCTGCAGGGCGCGGCCGTTGGCGTCGACCTGCGAATCGACCGCCTGCACGCGGCCCTTGAAGCTGCGGCCCGGCATCGCGTCGACCGCGACCTCGACGCCCTGCCCGGCGCGCAGGCGGTCGATGTAGCGTTCGGGCAGCGCGAACTGCACCGTCAGCGCCGAGAGGTCCTCGATGTTGACGATGTCGGCGCCATCCTTCACGTAGTCGCCGACGTCGACCAGCTTGAGGCCGGCGGTGCCGTCGAAGGGCGCCAGCACGCGCATGCGCGCCAGTTGCGCCTGCGCCAGCGCGACCTGGGCTTCGGCGACCTGCAGGCTGGCAGCGTTCTGGTCGACCGCGCTCTGGCTGACGAAACTCTGCGCCAGCAGCTCGCGGCTGCGCTGCAGGTTGGTCCGGGCAATGCTGGCCTGCGCCTCGGCCTGCTTGAGCTGGGCCTGCTGCAGGGTGTCGTCCATTTGCACCAGCAGCTGACCGCGCCTGACGCGCTGGCCGTCGCTGAAGCCCAGGCGGGCGATGCGGCCGCTGACCTCGGGCCGCAGCATCACGCCCTGGCTGGACTTGAGCGAACCGACGGCCTGCACGTCGTCGGCCAGCGTCACCGCCTCGGCCTTGGCCACTTCGACGGCCGCCGGGCCGCCGGGACCACCGGCGCGTCCACCGCCCACGCCGGGCGCGGCGCCGCCAGTCTTTGCGTTGGGCGCGCCGGCCACCGGCGCAGCGTCCTTGGGCTGGTTCTGCCACCACCAGGCGGCGGCACTGGCCACTCCGATGCCGACGACGGCCACGGCCGTATAGATCTTCTTCAAGGGCAAATCTCGCGGCGACGGAAAGCAGCGACTTTAACGACCTGCCACGATCGCCGCTGATCCGACGCTTCAACCCACAGGGCCGGTGCGCGCTTCAGCCGAGCACGGAATCGACGCCGCGGTTGGCCAGCTCGTCGGCGCGTTCGTTGCCCGGGTCGCCCGAGTGGCCCTTGACCCAGCGCCAGTGCACGTCGTGCGCGGCGTTGAGCTGGTCCAGGCGTTGCCACAGCTCGACGTTCTTCACCGGCTGCCGGCTGGCCGTCTTCCAGCCGCGTGCCTTCCAGTTGTGGATCCAGCTCGTGATGCCGTCCTTGACGTAGGCGCTGTCGGTGTAGACGGTGACCCTGCACCGCCGCTTCAGCGAGGCGAGGGCCTCGATCACCGCGGTCAATTCCATGCGGTTGTTGGTGGTGAGCTTGTCGCCGCCGAAGAGCTCCTTCTCGAGTTCGCCGCTCTTCAGCCACGCGCCCCAGCCGCCGGGGCCCGGGTTGCCGCGGCAGGCGCCGTCGGCGTAGATCACGACCTCGGTCATCCTTGCTCCATCTCGGCGTCGACGAGCGTGGTCTCGCGCCGTCGGTTCGCCACCACGGCCGGCGCCGCGTGCGCCTTGCGCTTTTCGTTGCGCACCAGGCCGACCAGCCGCATGCCGCGAACGCGTTTGACGGCGACCAGGAAGTACACCGCGCCGAGCACCGGCCACCAGCGGTCGCCGACACGGTCCATCCAGGCAAATCGCTGCAGCCAGCTGTCGCTGCCCAGCGGCGGCCGCCAGCAGCCGAAGCGCCCGGCCTCGACCTCGAAGCCGAGCAGGCGCAGCCAGTCGCGCAAGCGCCAGTAGCCGATGAATTCGCCGGCCCGCGGCAGGTACAGACCGTGCTCGCGGCCGAAACCCAGGCTGCGCCGCAGGTGGCCGGCACGCTGGCGCAGGCCCCACAGGCTGGCGGGGTTGAAGCCGGCGATGATCACGCGACCCTCGGGCACCAGCACACGCTCGACCTCGCGCAGCGTCAGGTGCGGGTCGCGCGCCATCTCCAGCGCATGCGGCAGCACGACCAGGTCGATGCTGGCGCTGGGGAATGGCAGCGCGTCGAAATCGCAGTGCAGGCTGATCGGCTCGCGCGCCGGCAGCGTGGTGATCATCGCGTCCAGCGGCGGCGGCATCGGCAGCGCCTCGGGCACCACCAGCGATTCGCTGGCCACCCAGCGGTGCGGCATGCGGTTGGCGCGCAGGCCGTCGAGTTCGGGCAGGCCCAGCTGCACGGCGTGGAAGCCGAAGGCGTCGGTCACCGCGTGGTCGAGCCGGTCCTGCTCCCACGCCAGCACCTGGCGGCCCGGCGCGGTGCGCAGCCAGGCCCCCATCTCTATAATCGACTCGTCTCTCGTCATGATGAACCTGATCGCCCTGCCCGCCTTCGCCGACAACTACATCTGGATGCTTCACGACGGCACGCGCGCCGTGGTGGTGGATCCGGGCGATGCAGCACCGGTGCGTGCCGCTCTCGACGCCCAGGGGCTCGCGCTGGCGGGCATTCTAGTGACGCATCACCATCCCGATCATGTCGGCGGCGTCGAAGACTTGCGGCCCTGCCTGCAGGGCCCGGTGTACGGGCCGGCGCGCGAAAGGATCCCCGGTCCCTACCTCGCGCTCCAGGACGGCGAGTCCATCGACGTGCTCGGGCTGGACTTCTCGGTGCTCGACGTGCCTGGCCACACCGCCGGCCACATCGCCTACCTGCAAGCCGACGCCGGGGCCACGGCGCCGCTGCTGTTCTGCGGCGACACACTCTTTTCTGCAGGCTGTGGTCGCCTGTTCGAGGGCACGGCGGAGCAGATGAAGGCCTCGCTGGATCGGTTGGCGGCATTGCCGGCCGACACTCAGGTCTGCTGCACGCACGAATACACGCTGTCCAACCTGCGCTTCGCGGCGGCGGTGGAGCCCGGCAATGCGGCGCGCGCCGAGTACGAACGACGCTGTCACGCGCGGCGCGACGCCGGCCTGCCGACGCTGCCCTCGTCGATCGGCCTGGAGAGGCAGATCAACCCGTTTCTGCGCTGCGCCGCGCCCGAGGTCGTCGCTGCGGCGCTTGCCCAGGGCGCCGCCAGCAACGACACCGTCGCCGTGTTCACCGCACTGCGCGAATGGAAGAACCGATTCCGATGAACCTATCCGACGTGCCGGCACGCTTGCGGCGAATTGCCGTTTCGGCGGCCGTGGCCGCCGCCGCCCTGACCACCGGCTGCGCCGGCCTGCCGGCCGCCGAACCGCCTGCCGTGCAGGCACCGCTGGCCGTCGAACTGCCCGCCGAGCCGGATTTCGGCGCCGTCGAGGTCAGCGCGCCGACGCCGCTTGCGGACACCGACATCGTGCTGGCGCCACTGCAGCCGCGCACCCGGCTCGACCCCGAGCAGGACGCCGCGCGCAGCGACCTCTGGCAGCGCCTGCGCCAGGCCTATGCGCTGCCCGCACTGGAAGGCGAACTGGTGCAGAAGTGGGAGCAGTGGTACGCCAGCCGTCCCGAATACGTGCAGCGCATGACCGAGCGCGGCAGCCGCTACCTCTTCTACATCGTCGACGAAGTCCAGCGCCGCGGCATGCCCAGCGAGCTGGCGCTGCTGCCCTTCGTCGAGAGTGCCTTCAACCCGCAGGCCGTCTCGCGCGCACGGGCCTCGGGCATGTGGCAGTTCATGCCGGCCACGGGCAAGGACTTCGAACTGCGCCAGAACCTGTTCCGCGACGATCGCCGCGACGTGCTGGCCTCGACACGCGCCGCGCTGGACTACCTGCAGCAGCTGCACACGCAGTTCGGCGACTGGCATCTGGCGCTGGCGGCGTACAACTGGGGCCAGGGCAACGTGCAGCGGGCCATCGCGAGCAACCGCCGCGCCGGCCGCGCCGCCGACTACAGCAGCCTGCGCATGCCCGACGAAACACGCAACTACGTGCCCAAGCTGCAGGCGGTGGTGAACATCGTGGCCCGGCCCCAGGACTTCGGCCTGGTGCTGCCACCGCTCGAGAACCACCCCCAGTTCGTCACGGTGTCGATCGAACGCGACATCGACGTCGCGCTGGCCGCGCGCCTGTCGGGCATGACGCTCGAGGAGTTCCAGTACCTCAACCCGCAGCACAACAAGCCGGTGATCCTGGCCGCCGGCTCGACGCAGGCGCTGATGCCTTACGACCACGCCAACCACTTCCTGCGTGAGCTGGCCCGGCACCCCGGCCCGTACGCCAGCTGGACGGCCTGGGTGGCGCCCAAGACCCTCAAGCCGGCCGAGGCCGCGCGGCTGGTGGGCATGAGCGAGGCAAGGCTGCGCGAAGTCAACCGCATCCCGGCGCGCATGCTGGTGAAGAAGGGCTCGACGCTGCTGGTGCCGCGCAAGGCGCACGCCGGCACCGATGTCGCCGAACACATCGCGCACAACGCCGTCATGACCCTGGCCCCCGAGGCGCGGCCGCTGCGGCGGCTCGCCTTCAAGGCCGGCCGCAAGGGCGACAGCGTCGCCGCCGTGGCCCGCCGCTATCGCGTCGGCGTGGCGCAGGTGGCGGCGTGGAACAAGGTCGGCATCCGTTCGAGCTTCAGCCCGGGTCAGCTGATCGTCGTCATGCTGCCGCCGAAGGCGAAGGCGGCCTCGAAGGCGAAGGCCGGCACCGTGCGCAAGCCAGCGCCCCCGCGCAGCGCCAAGCCTGCGCCGCGCAGCCGTGCCACTCAGGCCGCTCCGAGATAGTCGCGTTTGCCCAGCTCCACACCGGCGTGGCGCAACAGCGCGTACGCGGTGGTGGCGTGGAAGTAGAAGTTCGGCAGCACGTAGTGCTTCAGGTAGGACTCGCCAGTGAAGCGCAGCGGGTCGCCCTGGCGCGTCGGCAGCAGGATCTCGCGTTCCTCGCTGCCGTCGATCTGCCCGGCGCTGAAGGTCTGCACGTAGTCGCTGGTCCTGAGCACGCGCGAGCGCAGCTCGGCCATCGAGGCCTCGTTGTCGTCCCACTTCGGCACCTCGATACCGGCCAGACGCGCGACGCAACCCTTGGCGCCGTCGCTGGCAATCTGGATCTGTCGGTTGAAGGGCAGCATGTCGGGCGCCAGGCGCAGGCCCAGGTAGTTTCCGCTGTCGAACTTCCTCGCCTTGGCGTGCGACTCGGCCTTGTCCAGCCAGTTCTGCATGTTGCCCAGCATGCGCACGAAGACGGGCACGCTGGCGGAATACATCGTCAGGCTCATCGCGGGTCTCCTGGGCTGTTCATGTCAGCAGATGCTACCGCCGCCGCGCCGGCGGCGCCGGACACGGCAGAATCCCTGCCCACAAGCCCATGAACATCATCATCCTCGACGACTACCAGGACGCCGTGCGCAAGCTCAAGTGCGCGGCGCAGCTGGAGCCCTACAACGCCAAGGTCTTCACCAACACCGTCAAGGGGATCGGCCAGCTGTCGGTGCGGCTGCGCGACGCCGACGTGCTGGTGCTGATCCGCGAGCGCACGCACTTCCCGCGCGCGCTGCTCGAGAAGCTGCCCAAGCTCAAGCTCATCTCGCAGACCGGCCGGGTCGGCCCGCACATCGACGTCGAAGCCTGCACGCGGCTGGGTATCGCGGTGGCCGAAGGCGTGGGCTCGCCGGTGGCGCCGGCCGAGCTGACCTGGGCGCTGGTGATGGCCGCGATGCGGCGTCTGCCGCAGTACATCGGCAACCTCAAGCACGGCGCCTGGCAACAGTCCGGGCTGAAGACGGCTTCGGTGCCGCCCAATTTCGCCATCGGCATGGTGCTGGCGGGCAAGACGCTGGGCATCTGGGGCTACGGCAAGATCGGCCGTCTGGTGGCCGGCTACGGCGTGGCCTTCGGGATGAAGGTGCAGGTGTGGGGCAGCGAGGAGGCGCGGGCGCGCGCGCTCGCCGACGGCCACGCCGCCGCCGACAGCTGCGAAGCCTTCTTCGAGACCTCGGACGTGCTGTCGCTGCACCTGCGCCTGACCGAGCAGACACGCGGCATCGTCCAGCTGGACGCGCTGTCGCGCATGAAGCCCACGGCGCTGCTGGTGAACACCTCGCGCGCCGAGCTGATCGAGGACAACGCGCTCGTCGCAGCACTCAACCGCGGCCGGCCCGGCATGGCGGCGGTGGACGTCTTCGAGAGCGAACCCATCCTGCAGGGCCATCCGCTGCTGCGGCTGGAAAACGCCGTCTGCACGCCGCACATCGGCTATGTGGAACAGGACAACTACGAGCTTTTTTTCGGCACCGCCTTCGCCAACGTCATCAATTTCATCCGCAACGAACCCACTCACCTGGTCAACCCCGAGGCCCTGAAGGTCCTGCGGTGAAGGCGCCGCCTTGACCGCTGCGGCGGCCGCCGCGACGCGTGCCGGCCGCGCGCTGCTGGCGGGCAATTTCGCCATCGGCTGCGGTGTGATGGTCACTGCCGGGTCCCTGAACGATCTCGCGAACTCGCTGCAGGTCTCGGCGGCGGTGGGTGGCCAGCTGATCACCGCGGCCGCGGTGGCGATGGGCGTCGGTGCACCGCTGCTGGCCGCCGCGGTGGGCCACTGGGACCGCCGCCGGCTGCTGACGTTCGCGCTGCTGTGGTACGCCGCCGGGCACGTGATCTCGGCCCTGATGCCCAGCTTCGCCGCGCTGCTGCCGGTGCGCGTGCTCAGCATGCTGGCGGCGGCGGTGTTCACGCCGCAGGCGGCGGCGGCGATCAGCGTGCTGGCGCCACCCGAGCAGCGCGGGCGCGCCATCACCTTCATCTTCCTGGGCTGGTCGCTGGCCTCGGTGCTGGGCATGCCGGCGCACAGCTATGTCGCCGAAACGCTGGGGTGGCGCTGGGCCTTCGCGCTGGTGGCAGTGCTCAGCGTCGGCGCGGCGTGGGGCGTGTGGCGCGCGCTGCCCGACGGCGTGCGGCCGCAGCCGCTGTCGCTGGGCAACTGGGGCAAGGCGCTGTCCAACCCGTTGTTCATGGGCATGGTCGCCGTGACCGCGCTCAGCGGCGCCGGGCAGTTCACGCTGTTCAGCTACTTCGCGCCCTATTACCGGCAGACGCTGGGCGCCGGCGCCGGCGGCGTCAGCTTCCTGTTCTTGTGGTTCGGCGCCTTCGGGCTGCTGGGCAACCTGCTGCTGTCGCGCGGCATCGACCGCTGGGGCGCCACGCGCTGCGTCAACTTCACGCTCGTGTTGATGGCGCTGTCGCTGGCTGCCTGGCCGCTGGCCGGCAGCGTGTCCGGCATGGCACTGGTGCTGGTGCCCTGGGCGCTGGGCTGCTTCTCGTCGAACTCGGCGCAGCAGGCGCGGCTGTCCGGCAGTGCCCCGGCCTACGCTTCGGCGCTGCTGGCGCTCAACACCTCGGCCATCTATGTCGGCCAGGCGGTCGGCGCCGGCGGCGGCGGCGTGCTGCTCTCCGCCGGTGGCTACGCCTGGCTGCCGTGGGCGGCGCTGTCATGGATGGTGGCGGCGATCGTCCTCAGCCTGTGGGTGGCGCGGCGCATGCAGGCCGCCCACCGCTGAATCCACTTGGCCGCTACTTGGTGCCGAAGATCTTGTCGCCTGCGTCGCCCAGCCCCGGGATGATGTAGCCCAGCTCATTGAGGTGGCTGTCCACGGCGGCGGTCCAGCAGCGCACGTCGGGGTGTGCGGCTTCGAGCGCCCTGATGCCTTCGGGCGCGGCCACCAGCACCAGCGCGCGGATGTCGGTGCAGCCGCGGCTCTTCAACAGCTCGACGGTGGCGATCATCGAGCCGGCGGTGGCCAGCATGGGGTCGACGATGAGCGCGGTGCGCTCGTCGAGGTGGCCGACGAAGCGTTCGAAGTAGTGCTCGGGCTGCAGCGTTTCGTGGTTGCGGCTCAGGCCCACGACGCTGACGCGGGCGTTGGGGATCATGTCGAGCACGCCGTCGAGCATGCCCAGCCCGGCGCGCAGGATCGGCACCACGGTGACCTTCTTGCCGGCGATCTGC
This sequence comes from uncultured Rubrivivax sp., assembly GCA_964371495.1. Lineage (GTDB taxonomy): Bacteria > Pseudomonadota > Gammaproteobacteria > Burkholderiales > Burkholderiaceae_C > Rubrivivax. The sequence goes on along the minus strand of CAYJOA010000074.1, from coordinate 1,846 downwards.
TCGATGACCGTGGGCCCGCTCCAGCACTCGATGGTGGTGGTCTCCAGCGGGAAGTCGGCCGTCGCCTCGTAGGCCAGCAGCCGACCGAGCTCGTTCGTCAGCTCGCGGAACTTCTTGGTCGAGATGTCGTGCTCGCGCAGCAAGCCGACCTTGTGGCGCACGAGCGGGTGGCGGACCTGGATGACGGGCATGGCGAGGCGGCGTTGCGGCAGTGCGGAGCAGTGTAGCCAGCGTCGACGAGGGCGCGGCAGCCGCTCTCAGCCGCGCCGCTGCCGCAGCGCTTCGTACAGGCACACGCCCGCGGCGACGCTCACGTTCAGGCTTTCCACCGCACCGGCCATCGGTATGCGCACCAGCTCGTCGCAGGTCCTGCGCGTGAGCTGGCGCAGGCCGGCACCTTCGGCGCCCAGCACCAGCGCCACCGGGCCCTTCAGGTCGACATCGAAGATCGTCGCTTCGGCGTCGTCGCTGGTGCCGACGACGCGGATGTCGCGTTCCTTCAGCTCGTTCAGGGTGCGCGCCAGGTTGGTGACCATCAGGTAGGGCACCGTCTCGGCCGCGCCGCTGGCGACCTTGGCGACGGTGGCGTTCAGGCCCACGGCATGGTCCTTGGGCGCCACCACGGCATGGGCGCCGGCGCCATCGGCCACACGCAGGCAGGCGCCCAGGTTGTGCGGGTCGGTTACGCCGTCGAGCACCAGCACCAGCGGTGGGCCGCCGACGCCGTCCAGCACGTCGTCCAGCGAATGCTGCATCTTCAGCGCCGACACGCGCGCCACCACGCCCTGGTGGCGCGTGGTGCCGGCCAGCTGCGCCAGGCGCTCGTCGTCGCTTTCGATCAAGCGGGCACCGGCCTCGCGGGCGCGCTCGACGAACTGGCGCATGCGGGCATCGCGCCGGCTGGCGTCGACGTGGACCTCGCTGACCGAAGCGGGCGCGGTCTTCAGCCGCACGGTCACGGCGTGAAAGCCGAACAGGACCTTGGTGCTCATGTGGCCGATGCTAGCCGGCCGCAGCGGCATGGCCAGAGCCGCCGTGCTGCAACGCACAATGGCGACTTTGTCAACGCACGGGAGCGGGCATGCGCAGGGTCGTTTTCAACCAGAAGGGCGGGGTCGGCAAGTCGACCATCACCTGCAACCTGGCCGCCATCGCGGCCTCCGAGGGCTGGCGCACGCTGGTCGTCGACCTCGACCCGCAGGGCAACTCCAGCCGCTACCTGCTGGGCGACACGGCCAGCGAAGACGCCGTCGGCGCCGCCGGGTTCTTCGAGTCGACGCTCAAGTTCAGCCTGCGGCCGCAGGCCAGCGCCGACTTCATCGTCGAGACACCCTGGGAGAACCTGCACCTGATGCCGGCCAGCCCGGCGCTGGATGAACTGCACGGCAAGCTGGAAAGCCGCTACAAGATCTACAAGCTGCGCGACGCGCTGGCCGCACTGGCCGACGACTACGACGCGATCTGGATCGACACGCCGCCGGCGCTGAACTTCTACACACGCTCGGCGCTGATCGCGGCCGAGGCCTGCCTGATCCCCTTCGACTGCGACGACTTCTCGCGCCGCGCGCTGTACGGCCTGCTGGAGACCGTGAAGGAGATCCAGGCCGACCACAACGCCGGGCTGCAGGTAGAGGGCATCGTCGTCAACCAGTTCCAGCCGCGCGCCAGCCTGCCCCAGCGCACGGTGCAGGAGTTGATCGACGAAGGCCTGCCGGTGCTGCTGCCGTACTTGAGCGCCAGCGTGAAGATCAAGGAATCGCACGAGCAGGCGCGGCCGATGATCCATCTCGACCCGCGCCACAAGGTGACGCAGGAGTTCGTGGCGCTGTTCGCGGCGCTGCGCTGA
>CAYJOA010000073.1:0-22213 GCA_964371495.1 uncultured Rubrivivax sp. | reverse complement strand
TATCGCTGTAAGTCGGTCAGTTTTCGGTCGGCGTCAACACTCAGGGCGTCAGCGCCGCATCGCCGCGCAAGGGTCCGGCCGCTCCTGCGGCGCGGTGAATACGACACGGTCGAAACGCCCGTGGCCGGGATCGTCGGCCTCCAGCAGCCCGATCGCTTCGCTGCGCGCACGGGTGGCGGGGCTCAGCCAGCGAGGCACGCCAGCGTCGATGCGCACGTGTCCGTTGCCGGCCAGCAGCACCACGCCGCGGTGCGCGTGCTCTTCCACGGCCGCCGCCATGGCCTGGTCGCGGGCCACCTGGGCCAATGCCATGCGGCGTGCCGTCGCCGCGTCGAGCACGCCGCAGTGGCTGTCCTCGATGTCCTCAGACAGTGCCTGCAACAGGTCGGGCGGCACGGTGGCGCTGAAGCCGGCGGCCTGCAGTCCGTCGCGCATGATCCGGCGCGTCTCGTCGCGCGACACGTTGGCAGCGACGATGGGCAGCCCATGCTGCAGCGCCAACGCCACGAAAGGCCGGTAGTAGCGCCACTGCCAGCCCTGCGCGCCAGCAGCGGCGATCAGCGCGTCGGCGTCGGGTGCCGGCGTTGCCGCGCGCAGCCGGTCGATCACATCTTGGCTTTCGCGGTCGAACTGCTCCATTACCAGCGCCGGGCGCGCGCCGCCGGCCAGCCAGGCCTCCAAGGCCTGCAGGCGAAGCGCGTGCTGGGCCGCGTTGTCGTGCACCTCGCCCAGCAGCACCACTGGCCGCACGAAGCGCAACGGTGGCGCCGGCGCATGGGCACAAGCGGCCAGCAGCGCCAGCAACGCGCAAGACAGGTCGCGGCCTCTCATGGCCGCGTTGGGTTGGTGGCGCGGCTGGCGCGCACAGGGCGCGGGCTGCGGCAACAGTGTTGCTTGGGCATGGTGCGGCAGTATCGTCGACCGGGTGCGATGCAGTCAGTTCAGGCCGCCGCTAGAACGATCGCGGCAGCCCGAGCACGTGCTCGGCCACGTGGGCCAGGATGAGGTTGGTGGAGATCGGTGCCACCTGGTACAGCCGCGTCTCGCGGAACTTGCGCTCGACGTCGTACTCGCTGGCAAAGCCGTAGCCACCGTGGCACTGCAGGCAGACGTTCGCCGCCTCCCACGAGGCCTTGGCCGCCAGGTACTTGGCCATGTTGGCCTGCGCGCCGCAGGGCCGGCCGGCGTCGAAGCGGCGGCACGCGTCCAAGCGCATGAGGTCGGCGGCCTCGACCTCCACGTGCGCCTCGGCGATCGGAAACTGCACGCCCTGGTTCTGCCCGATCGGCCGCCCGAACACCTTGCGCTCGCTTGCATAGCGCGTGACGCGGTCGATGAACCAGCGGCCGTCGCCGATGCATTCGGCAGCGATCAGCGCGCGTTCGGCGTTCAGGCCGTCCATGATGTGACGCAAGCCCTGCCCCTCGGTGCCGATCAGGTTGTCGACGGGAATCTCCATGTTCTCGAAGAACAGTTCTTTGGTCTCGTGGTTGACCATGTTAGCGATCGGCCGCACCGTCAGGCCATGGCCGATGGCCCGACGCAGGTCGACGACGAAGACCGACAGCCCGTCGGACTTCTTCGCCACCTTGGCCAGCGGCGTCGTGCGCGCGAGCAGGATCATCAGGTCGGAGTGCAACACGCGCGAGATCCACACCTTCTGTCCGTTGACGACGTAACGGTCGCCGCGGCGCACCGCGGTGGTGGTGATGCCGGTGGTATCGGTGCCGGCGCCGGGTTCGGTCACGGCCATCGACTGCAGGCGCAGCTCCCCGCTGGCGATGCGCGGCAGCCACTCGCGCTTCTGGCGTTCGGAGCCATGGCGCAGCAGCGTGCCCATGTTGTACATCTGGCCGTGGCAGGCGCCGGCATTGCCGCCCGAGCGGTTGATCTCTTCCATGATCACCGAGGCCTCGACCAGGCCCAGGCCGGAGCCGCCGTAGTCCTGCGGGATCAGCGCGGCCAGCCAGCCGGCGCGGGTGAGGGCATCGACGAAGGCACCGGGGTAGGCGCGTTCGGCGTCGACCTTGCGGAAGTATTCGTCGGGGAACTGCCTGCACAGGCTGCGCACGGCGTCACGCAGGGCTTGGTGTTCGTCGACGGTGTCGGGCATGAGGATCCTCGCGTCAGGGGCGATGCGCAACTCCGGCAGACATGATCATGCCTGCCCGTGCGCGGCGCCGCCACCTGCTCCTGGTGTGCCGGGGACGCCCCGCCGCAGCAGGCTTGCCAGCGCCAGCGTCAGCAGCAAGCCCGCGAGTGAACACGCGCCGGTGGCGACCCAGGTCCAGTGCCAGCTGCCGGCCCGGCTGGCCACCCAGGCCACCAGCGGCGGCCCGACGAACTGGCCCAGCGCCGACCATTGCTGCACCCAGCCCACGGTGGTCGACAGTGCGCCCGGCCCCGGCGCCAGGCGCAGCGCCAGCGCGAACAGGGTCGCCGGGATGAGCCCGCCGACGCCCGAAAACGCCAGCACGGCCGCATATCGCAGCCAGCCCGGCAGGCCGGTGTCCGCGCTGCCGGCGAAGGCCGCCGCCGCGGCCACGCCCATGGTCGTGAACCCCACCGCCAGCAGCCGCGGTGGCGCAACGCCGCGCTGCAGCAGCCGGCCCGAGCCGATGTTGCCGGCCATGTTGGCCGCCGCCGCCACTGCGGTGAGCACTGCGGTGGCCGCGCCCGAGACACCGGCCTGGGTGTAGATCGCCGGCAGGAAGCCGATCACCGCCAGCCACTGGCCCGAGTACATCGCAAAGGTCACGGCCACCGCCCACGGGCCCGGCGCGGCCAGCGTCTGGCGCAGCCGGTTCGCCCAGCCCGTCGCCGCAGCAGCCGCCGCCGGTGGCGCTGCCCGCGGAGGGGCCGCAGGCGGTGCCGGAACAGCCACCGGTACGGCGCGCGCCAGCAGCCACGCCATCGCCAGCGACAGGCCGCCCAGCCCCCACCACCAGCCGCGCCAGCCCAGCAGCGCGATCAGGCCCGGCCCGGCCAGCAGCGCCAGCGCGGTGGCGAAGGGCATGTAGGCGCCCCACACGCCGAGCATCGGGTTCACGCGCTCGGGTGCGACGAGTTGCCGCACCAGCCCGGGCGCCGGCAGCACCACGAGCAGGAAGCCGAAGCCTTCGACGGCGCGCAGCACCATCAGCGCCGGCACCGCCGTCACCGCGCCACCCAGCGCGCTGGCTGCGGCCAGCACGCACAGACCGGTGATCATGCTGCGCCGCAGCCCCAGCCCGTCGGCCACCGCGCCGAAGGCCAGGCCCAAGGTCATGCCCGCGGCCTGCACCAGCGACAGCAGGAAGCCGGCCTGCACCAGCGTCAGCCCCAGAGCGTGGCCCAGGGTGGTGATGGCAGGCGGCAGCTTGCCGACGTGCAGCGCTGCGCAGACGCCGGCCACGATGACGACGAGCGCCGGGTCCAGGCGGTGGGGAGAGGGGGGTGGCGGGCCAGGCATCACGCGGTCGGCAGGGTGGGCCAGTATCGGCCACGGGCGCGGTACCCTCGCACCCGTCAACTCTCCGCGGAGACACGCACCATGCACCCATCAAGTTGGACGTCGACCCTGTCGGCCGCGCTGCTCGCCACCGCACTGCTGGCCGGCTGCGGCACCACCGTCGTCAACCCGGTGACCGGCCGCGCCGAGCGCACGGTGATGGACGAGGCCGCCGAAATCGCAGAAGGCCGCAAGGCGCACGAACAGGTGCTCGCCGAATACGGTGCCTACGGCGACGACAGGCTGCAGGCCTACGTCAACGAAGTCGGGCAGAAGCTGGCCCGGCAGTCGCACCGCAGCACCCTGCCGTGGACCTTCACCGTGCTCGACAGCCCCGAGGTCAACGCCTTCGCGCTGCCCGGCGGCTACATCTACATCACGCGCGGCCTGATGGCCTACCTGGACAGCGAGGCCGAACTGGCCGGCGTCATCGGCCACGAGATCGGCCACGTCACCGCGCGCCACGGCGCCCAGCGTGCGACGCGGCAGCAGAGCGCCGGCCTCGGCGTGCTGGCGGCCACGGTGCTGGGCGCGGTGCTCGAAGGGGCCGGCGTCGGCGGTGCCACCGACCTGGCGAGCCAGGTTTCGCAGGGCGTGGCCGCCGGCTGGCTGGCCACCTACAGCCGTGAGCAGGAACTGCAGGCCGACCAGCTGGGCGCCGAGTACCTGGCGCGCAACCGCTACAACCCGCAGAACATGGTCGACGTCATCGGCGTGCTGAAGGACCAGGAGCGCTTCGCCGCCGACATGGCACGCGCCGAAGGCCGCGCGCCGCCGTCGGGCGCCAACTGGCTGTCGTCGCACCCCAGCAACGACCAGCGGCTGGCCGACATCCGGCGCATCGCTGCCGGCTACCAGGGCAACTACGGCGACGACGGCCGCGCGCGTTACCTGCAGGCCATCGACGGCATGGGCTATGGCGAGAGTCGCGCCCAGGGCGTGACGCGCGGGCGCCATTTCTTCCACGAGGAACTGGCGGTCGCGGTGACCGCGCCGCAGGGCTGGCAGGTGCAGAACACGGCGCAGGCCATCGTCATCGTCAATGCCGCACGCGACGCCGGGCTGATCGTGCGGCTGGTCCCGGCCAGTGCCGGCAACACGCACGAGGAGATCATCCGCAATCTCGTCAAGCCGACCGACGGGCGCGTCGAGCAGCGCAGCCTCAATGGCCTGGCCGCAACACAGTTTGCCGGAACGCGGCGCAACGAGCAGGGCCAGGCGCAGGCCGTGCGCGTGCTGCTGGTCAGCGGGCCGGGGAACCGCAACTACCTGCTCAACCGCGCGGCCAAGGACGCTGCCGCGCTGCAGCGCGCCGCGGCGCCGCTGGCCGAGGCCGAAGCCTCGTTCCGCCCGCTCAGCGCGGCCGACCGTGCTGCGGCGAAGCCCTGGGTGTTGAAGACGGTGCCGTTTCCGCGCGGCGGATTCGCCGAACTGGCACGCTCGTCGCCGCTGCCGGCGCAGGCCGAAGCGCAGCTGCGGCTGCTCAACAGCGCTTATGCCGGCGCTGGCGAACCGCCGCCCGGGCAGCCGGTGAAGGTGGTGCGCTAACCCGCGGTGCGCGCCCCTGCCGCACCGCCAGGCTGCCGATGGCGCTGTTTCCCCAAGGCCTGAGCCACGTCGACGCCCGCTGCACCGGCGGTGAGCGGCGCGTGCTGCACCAGCTCAAGCGCTGTCTCGAAGACGACTACATCGTCTGGCACGACATCGCCATCGGCGCCAAGGCGCGGCAGCCCGACTTCGTGATCCTGAGCCCGCGCTGGGGCGTGCTCTTGCTGGAAGTGAAGGACTGGCGCCGCGCCACGCTGGGCCCGGCCACGCGCGACGTGATCGAGCTGCGCACGCCGCGCGGCGTGGTCACCGCGGCGCACCCGCTGCGCCAGGCGCGCGACTACGCGCTGGAGCTGGTCGACCTGATGAAGAACGACCCGGTGCTGGTGCACGACAGCGGGCCTTTCGCCGGGCGGCTGCTGTTCCCCTACGGCTGGGGCGTGGTGCTGGCGTCGATGCGGCGCGCCGACGTGGCGGCCAGCGACTTCGACGAACTGTTCCCGCCGGCGCGCACGCTGCTGCGCGACGACCTGGAAGAGACGCTGGGCGCGGCGGCGTTCCAGCACCGGCTGTGGGGCATGTTCACGGTGAGCTACCCGCACACGCTGACGCTGCCGCAGCGCGACCGCATCCGCTGGCATCTGTTCCCCGAGGTCCGCCTGCAGCCGCAGGCCACGCTGGACTTCGGTCCCACGCTGGACAGCGCGCCGCCGCTGCCCGACCTGCTGCAGGTGATGGACCTGCAGCAGGAGCAGGTGGCGCGCACGCTGGGCGAAGGCCACCGCGTGATCCACGGCGCGGCCGGGTCGGGCAAGACCATGATCCTGATCTTCCGCGCCCAGTTCCTGGCCGCGGCGGCGCGCGCCGACCAGCCGATCCTGGTGCTGTGCTTCAACCGCACGCTGGCCGACCGCATCGCACACCTGCTGCGCGAGCGCGGCGTCGACGAACGCGTGCAGGTGCGCACCTTCCACAGCTGGTGCCAGGACCTCATGCGCAGCTACCAGCTCGAAGTGCCGCCCGGACTGAAGGGCGACGCCTACTTCACGGCGCTGGCGCTGGCCGTCGAGCGAGCCGTCGAGACTGGCCGCGTGCCCGGCGGCCAGTACCTGGCGCTGCTCATCGACGAGGCGCACGACTTCGAGGACGCCTGGCTGCGCATCGCCGGGCGCATGGTCAGCCCGGCCACCAACAGCCTACTCGTGCTGTACGACGACGCGCAGTCGATCTACCAGGGCAAGCGACGCAAGTTCAACTTCGCCAGCGTCGGCATCGAGGCGCGCGGCCGCACCAACATCCTGCGCCTGAACTACCGCAACACCGCCGAGGTGCTGGCGCTGGCCATGCACTGCGCACACGGCCTGCTGCAGGGCGACGGCACGGCACGCGGCGACGACGAACTGCCGCTGGTGCAGCCGCTCAGCGCCGGCCGGCGCGGCGCGCTGCCGGTGCTGATCGAGGCGCGGAACGCATTCGACGAGGCCGAGCTGGTGGCCGAGCGCGTGGCTGCCGCGCTGGACGGTGGCACACCGCCCGACGACATTGCCGTGCTGTGCCGCGCCAAGGCCTTGATGCGGCCGATCGAGCAGGCGCTGGCGCGGCGCGGCGTGCCGCTGCAGTCGATGAACGCACTGGCCTTTCGCCGTTTCGACTGGCGCCGGCCGAGCGTCAAGCTGCTCACCATGCACAGCGCCAAGGGGCTGGAGTTCGGGCTCGTCGTGGTAGCCGGACTGCAGGCGCTGCCGCTGCGCGACGAGGCCGTCGAAGACGCCGTGCGCCTGCTCTACGTGGCGATGACACGCGCCACGCGCGAACTGGTGCTGTCGGCGCACGGCCCTTCGGCGCTGGTCGAGCGCGTGCGCGAGGCGCTGGCCGCCGTGGCGCGGCAGTTCAGCGTGCGGGCTTAGGCGTTGCCGCGCCGCGCGGGCGCGCCGCGGTCGGGGCGTGGGCCGGCGCCGCCCGCTGGTTTGTCGCGCGGGCCGGCGTCGCGCCGCGGACCGGGGCGACGGTCCGGGCGTTCGTCGGGCCGCCGCTCTTCGCCCACCAGCGGGCCGCGCTCGGGGCCGGCCCGCATTTCCTGCGCCCGCTGCTCGCGCTCGAGCCAGGCCTGGTGCAGCTGGCCGTCGAGCTCTGCTTCTGCGATGCCCTTGAGGGCGCAGAAATTGGCCCGCGTCAGCGTGCTCGACTCGAAGGCGCGCAGCAGCGCGGCACGGTCGCGGCGCGCCTGGTCTTCAGCGGCGTGCTGTTGTCGCGCCGCCGCCTCGGCCGCCTTTCGCGCCTCGTTGGCGGCGGCGCGTTCGGCGATGCGCTTGGCCTCGAACAGCCCGCGGCGGCGCTCCAGCTCGGCGGCGGCGGCCTGGCGGTGCTCGTCGTCGATCTCGCCGGCCGGCGCACCGTCGAGGTCGTAGCGGTGCGGTGAGTTGACCAGCGCCTTCAGGTAGGCCGTGCTCGTGGTGTAGCGGTGCAGGAAGGGCGACAGCGACTTGCGCGTGAACACACCCGGCGCGCGCTGCTGGATGTCGGCCTGCACCCGCAGCTTGATCGGCAGCGCGCGGCCGGCGCCGAACAGCGCCGGGAACAGTTCGGCCAGTCGCGCGGCGCAGGCGGCGGGGGAGAGCTCGGCCGCGGCGGGCTGTGCTGCCGCCTGCTCTGCTACCGCCGGCTGCTCCGTCGGTGGCACGCCTGCCGCGGCGGCGGGCGCTTCGATGGCCGCCGGCGTGGGCTCTGGCGGGGCCTCTGGCGCGGGCTCGGGCGAGCCGGGCTGCGCGGTGGCCGGCGTGGCGTCCGGGGCCGTGTCCTCGGGCGGGGTGGGCGTGTCTGTCATGGCGGGGCACGGACGGCTGGGGTCCGGCATTGTGACTGCTGCGCCGGCCAGCCAGTCGGGCGGCAGCTGGGCCAGGTCGGCGGGCTCGTCGATGTCCGCCACCGCCGGCAGTTCGGCGTGGCGCAGTGCGGCCCGGGCCAGGCGTGTGCGCGTTTCGGCCATCACCCGCGGCGTGCTCCAGGCCATGTCGGTGAACAGGCTCAGCGGCCCCGGGCCCCAAGCGCGCAGGCCGACCAGCGCATAACCGCCGTCGTGCGCGGGCACGAAAACGGCGTCGTTCGTCTCCAGTGCGGCGGCGGCCCGGCGCAGCAGGGCGGCGTCCAGCGCGGGCGCATCGCTGCCCATCAACAGCAGCGGCGCGCCGCCGGCCGCCAGCGTCGTCTCGAACACACGCGCCATGCGTGTGCCGAGGTCGCCTGCGCCTTGCGCCACCAGGTCCAGGGCGTGGCATTCGCGCAGCCGCACGAAGGCGGGGTGCGTGGTGTCGGGCGCGGCCCAAAGCACCACCGGGCCCAGGCCGGCGGCGACGGCCTGCGCCGCGGCATGTTCGAGCAGGCGTTCGGCCAGCGCAGCCGCGCCTGCCGCGCCCAGCGCCGGGGCCAGCCGCGTCTTGGCATAGCCGGCCACCGGGGCCTTGGCCAGGATGGCGATGCCGCAGGCGCCGGGGTGGCTCACTGGTAGGCCCGCGCCAACACCTCGGGCGCCGCGCCGCGCCAGTAGCGCCAGCGCAGCCGCCACATCAGCCAGATCGTCCGCCACACGCCGCGGCTTTCCCAGCGCCGGCCCGACGTGGACACGCGCTCGCTCAGGCAGGCCGGCGGCGCGATGCGGCGCAGTCGGCGCGACAGCTCGATGTCTTCCATCAAGGGCTGGTCGGCATAACCGCCGAGGCCGCGGAACAGCGCCGCCCGCACGAAGATCGCCTGGTCGCCGGTGGCGATGCCGCTCAGCCGCGAGCGCCAGTTCATCAGCGTCGAGACGAGCGGGAACCAGGCCGAAGCGCCGACGATGGACACGTCGAAGCGTCCCCACGGCGCGCCGGCGTCGTTGGCGGCCTGCAGGGCGGTCTCGGCCGCCGCGGGCAAGGTCGTGTCGGCGTGCAGGAACAGCAGCACGTCGCCGCCGGCCAGCGCGGCGCCGGCGTTCATCTGGCGCGCGCGGCCGCGCGCGGCGTCGACGACGCGGTCGGCCCACGGCGCGGCCAGCGCCGCGGTGGCGTCGCGGCTGCCGCCGTCGACGACGATCACCTCGTGCCCGTGTTCACGCAGCGGCGCCAGCGCCTGCAGCGTGGCGGCGACGCCGGCCGCTTCGTCGAGCACGGGGACGATGATCGACAGCCGCATCGTCGGGATCACGCCGCCGCCAGTGCCCCGCCGCAGCTGCTGCCCTGCCCGGCGGTGCAGCCGTAGCAGTGGTCGGCGACGCGGATCGCCTCGCCCGCGCCGTCGTGCAGCAGCAGGTCGCGCAGATGCGGCCGCAGGCCCGGCCCGACGCGCGCCGGCAGGCCCAGCATCTGGTTGAAGTCGCAGTCGTGCAGGGTGCCCCGCCAGTCGACGCTGACGAGGTTGCGGCACATCACGCTGTCCAGGTTGTGCGGCTGGTACGCCGCCTTCAGCAGCTGCATGTAGCCCTGGAAGCCGCCCTTGCTGACGAGCGTGCTGCCGAAGCGCTGGATCGGCATGTTGGTCAGCACGTAGAGCTCGTTGAAGACGACGCCGAAGTGCGCCGCCAGTTCGCGTTTGTAGTCGGCCTGCAGCGCGGCCTGCGGCGGCGGCAGCACGGCGCCCTGCGGGTTGTAGACGAGATTCAGCACCAGGCCCGTGCCCTCCTTGCCGTAGCCCAGCGCATTCAGCGAGTGCAGCCCGGCGATGCTGCGCTCGAACACGCCTGCACCCCGCTGGCGGTCGACGTTGGCCACCGAATAACACGGCAGCGAGGCCACCACCTCCACGCCCTCGGCGGCCAGGAAGGCCGCCAGGCCTTGTTGCCCCGGCTCGGACAGGATGGTCAGGTTGCAGCGGTCGATGACACGCACGCCCAGCCGCCGGGCCGCGCTCACCAGGGGGCCGAAGTGCGGGTTGAGCTCGGGCGCGCCGCCGGTCAGGTCGAGGCTGCGGATGCCACGCACGCGCAGCACCTCCAGCACCAGCGCCACCGTGTCGGCGTCCATCGACTCGGTGCGCTTGGGGCCGGCGTCGACGTGGCAGTGCAGGCAGCTCTGGTTGCACTTGTAGCCCAGGTTGACCTGCAGCGTGTCGATGCGGCCGCGCCTGAGCGCGGGAAAATCGGTCTTGGCCAGCAAGGGCAGGGTGGCGTGCATCGGGGCTCCGGGACGGCAGGGGACAGGCCTTTGTAGTCGATCCCGGGTGCCGGGCCTCACAGCGGGGACTTGCGCCAGCATACTTCGGGCGTCAAGGCGCCCGTCGTGCCGCGGCGTGTCTGCAGGTGCCGTCCAGGACTTGTCCAGCCAGCGAGCAGAAAATCACCGGTGGGCTTACCCTTCGCTCCCTTTCCGACCTTGCCCAGAGAAAAACCCATGACCCTGGCCGACCGATTGCGCGACCTGAGCGCCGAGCGCCTGCTGGGCATCCGCCGCGGCATCGAGAAAGAAAGCCTGCGCGCCCAGGCCAGCGGCGCGCTCGCCCTCACGCCGCACCCGGCGGCGCTGGGTTCGCCGCTGACGCACCCGCACATCACCACCGACTTCAGCGAAAGCCAGCTCGAACTGATCACCGGCGTGCACGCCGGGGTCGAGGACTGCCTGGCCGAGTTGACGCGCATCCACCAGTTCGTCTACCGCACGCTGGCGGCCGCCGGCGACGAGCGGCTGTGGGTGGGCAGCATGCCCTGCGAGCTGCCTACCGACGAGACGATCCCGCTCGGCGTCTACGGCGCGTCGAACATCGGCCGCGCCAAGAGCGTGTACCGCATGGGCCTGGGCCACCGCTACGGCCGGCGCATGCAGACGATTTCGGGCATCCACTACAACTGGTCGATGGCGGGCCTGGGCAATGGCGACCACTTCGCGCTGATCCGCAACTTCCGCCGCCACGCCTTCCTGCTGCTGCAGCTCTTCGGCGCTTCGCCGGCGGTCTGTTCGAGCTTCGTCGCCGGGCGCGACCACGGCCTGCAGGCGCTGTCGGAAAGCACGCGTTACCTGCCGCACGCGACCAGCCTGCGCATGGGGCGGCTGGGCTACCAGAGCGAGGCGCAGGCCACGCTGGCCATCAGCTACAACAGCATGGACAGCTACACCGACTCGCTGCACGACGCGCTGACGCGACCCTATCCGGCCTACGAAAAGATCGGCGTGCGCAACCTCGGCGGCGAATACAACCAGCTCGCCACCACGCTGCTGCAGATCGAGAACGAGTTCTACGGCACGATCCGGCCCAAGCGCGTCATACGCATCGGCGAGCGGCCGCTGCACGCGCTGCGCGAGCGCGGCGTCGAGTACGTCGAGGTGCGCTGCATGGACCTGGACCCCTTCGTGCCGGTGGGCATCACCGCGGCCACGATGCGCTTCCTGGATGTCTTCCTGCTGCACTGCTTGCTCACCGACAGCCCGCCCGACACGCCCGCGGAGATCGCGGCGCTCGGCCGCAACCAGCACCACACCGCCAGCCATGGCCGCGAGCCCGGCCTGCAGCTGGAGCGCGACGGCGAGCCGGTGCTGCTCACCGAGTGGGCGGCCGAGCTGCTGCAGCAGTGCGTGCCGATCGCCGCCGCGCTGGACGCGGTGCACGGCGGCAGCGCCTACGCCTACGTGGTGGCGGCGGCGCAGGCCGGCCTGGCCGAACCCGAGACGCTGCCGTCGGCGCGCATGCTGTCGGCGCTGCGGCGTGACTTTGGCGGCAGCTACAACGCCTTCATCCGCGCCCAGTCGGAGCAGACGCGCAACCGCATGCTGGCGCTGCCCTGGAGCACCGAGCAGCAGGTGTCCTACGAGGCGATGGCGCGCGCCTCGATCGAAAAGCGCCGGGCCATCGAAGCCGCGGACAGCGTGGACTTCGAAAGCTGGCGGCAGGCCTACCTGTCCGAGGACACGCTGGAGCCGCGCTGAAGGGCTGCGCCGGCGCTGCCGGCCGCGGTCAGGGCGCGGCGAACTGCTCCCAGGCCTGCATGGCCTCGGCGGCGTACATCGCCGCCGGGCCGCCGCCCATGTAGACGGCCACGCCCAGCGTTTCCTCGAACTCGGCCTGGCTGGCACCGAGCCGGCGCAGCGCCTTGACGTGGAAGCCGATGCAGCCGGCGCAGCGCTGGCTGAGGCTGATGCCCAGGGCAATCAGCTCCTTGTTCTTCTCCGACAAGGCACCTTCGGCCATGGCGCCCTTGGCCATGGCGCTGAAGCCGGCCATCGTGGCCGGCTGCGACTTGCGCAGGGGCGCGAGATGCTGGCTGATCGCCTGCGTGAGAGCGGGGTAGGTGGCTTCGTGCATGGTCGTTCCCGGGGCTGCATCTGGATACCGTTCACGGTAGCAGGTGCGAGCCCTGGGCGCCGTGACCACGGTCAAGGCCGCTGCCGCTGCGGCCGACGGCAGTGGCCGGCCCTGGCTGGGCAACCGGCTGCCGCCACTCAGGGGCCATCACCGAGCGGCCCCACCACCGGCCGCGGCGGGCCGTGCGGCCCATGGCGGGCGATGGCATCGACCAGCGCGTCGAGCGCCGGGCGCGCCTGGCTGGCGTTGTCGTGGTTGACCATCATCGCCACCGCCCAGGGTCGGCCTTGGTCGTCGTGGACATAACCCGCCAGCGCCACCACGTTGCGCAGGGTGCCGGTTTTCAGCCGTGCCCAGCCGGCCGCCGGGCCGTCGCGCAGGCGCTTGCGCAAGGTGCCGTCGACGCCAGCCACCGGCAGGCTCATCAGCAGCTCGGCGGCATGGCGGCCGTGCCAGGCCACTTTCAGCATCGACGCCATCTGCTGCGGCGTGATGCGTTCGCTGCGCGACAGGCCCGAGCCGTTGTCGAGCACCAGCCCGCTGTCGGCAATGCCGTTCTCGGCCAGCCAGCGCCGCACCTCGCGGCCGGCAAGTTCGGCGGTGGTGGCCTGCGGCTCGTCGGCCATGCCCGCCAGTCCCAGCGACAGGTACAACAGGCGCGTGCGCGCGTTGTCCGAGTCCTTGTTCATGGGGCGCAGCAGTTCGCCCCAGGGCCGGCTTTCGCGCCGCGCCAGCAGGCGTGTCGCGGCCGGCGCGGCGGCCTCCACGGCCGGCCCGGCCCAGCGGCCGCCCAGGCCGCGCCATAGCGTGCGGAACAGCTTCTCGGCCAGCAGCTGGCGGTCGATCAGCTGCAGCTCGGCGCGCCGCGTGCAGTCCTTCGGAAATGCGCCCTGCAGCTCGATCAGCGTACGCCCGCCGTGCTGCGTCACGCGCGGCGGCAGCCAGTCGTCGTCCCAGTCGGCGCAGCGGCCGTCGGTGAGCGCCATGCGGCTCGTGAACTCGATGCCCTCGAGCGGCGGCACCGTGCTCGCGCGCACGCCGTCGGCGCCCGCGCGCAGCTCCAGCGGCAGCAGGCTGCCGGCGAGCTGCAGCGCGTCGGGGATCACGTTGTAGGGGAATTCGGGTGCATCGTCGAAAGGCGGCAGGCCGAGGTCCGGGCGCGCCGGCCGGAACAGCGTGCGGTCGACGACCAGGCGGCCTTCGATCGTGGTCACGCCCAGCTGGCGCAGGTCCAGCAGCAGCGCCCACAGCTGCGGCACGCCGAGTTCGGGGTCGGCGCCGCCCCTGAGCACGAGGTCGCCGCGCAGCACGCCGGCTTCGATGGGCGCGGCGCTGCGCAGCTCGGTGTAGCCGCGGTGGTTGGGGCCCAGGCGGTCCAGCGCCACGATGCTGGTCAACACCTTCATCGCCGAGCCGGGCTGCATCGGCACCTCGGCGCGGTGGCCCCAGGGCCGGGCTCGGCGCGCCAGCGGCAAGGCCACCGCGGCCAGTGCGTCGGCGGGCACGCCGGCCTGCTGCAGCGCCGCTTGCACGGCCGGCGGCAGCGTGTCGCGGGCGCTGGCGGCTGGTGCGGCAAGGGCGGCGAAAAGGCCAGCGGCCAGGGCAGGCAACCAGGGTCTGGGCATCGCGCACATTGTGACGCGCTGCCCATGCCCGCAGAATGCCGGTCGTGAGCCACGCCTCCCCGCCACCCGCCACCGCGCCGCAACTCGGGCTGGGCCTGGACGCCGGCGGTACGCAGACGCGCTGGGCGCTGGCCAGTGCCGACGGCGCCCTGCGCGGCGAAGGCCGCGTCGCGGCGCTGTCCGGGTTGCAGCTCGACCACGCCGCCGGCCGCGCCGCCGTGGCGGCGGTGCTGCACGACATCGCCGCCGCCGTGGCACCGTTGGGCGGCGTCGGCCACGTGGTGGCCGGCATCACCGGCTTCGAAGCCGCGCAGGCGCCGCTGCTGGGCGCGCTGGCGGCCGCCGCGCTGGGCCTGGCGCCTGGCGCGGTGCGGGCCATGACCGACATCGAACTGGTCTGTCGAGCCGCTTTCGCACCCGGGCAGGGCGTGGTGCTGTACGCCGGCACCGGGTCGATCGCCGCCCACATCGATGGCCACGGAACCATGCACCGCGCCGGCGGCCGCGGTGCCGCCATCGACGATGCCGGCGGCGGCCACTGGATCGCCTGCCGCGCGCTGCGCCAGGTCTGGCGCGCCGAAGACGCCGCGCCCGGCAGCGGGCAGAGCTCGCCCCTGGCGCTGCGGGTGTTCGAGCACATCGGCGGCGCCGACTGGGCACACACGCGGCACTGGGTCTACAACGGCCCCGGCGCCAGCCGCGGCGAAATGGGCCGGCTGGCGCTGGCCGTGGCCGCGGCGGCCGACGAAGACCCGGCGGCGCTGGCGCTGCTGCGCGCCGCCGGCACCGAACTGGCGCGCCTGGCCGCAGCCATGAGGCAGCGCTTCGGCGTGCTGCCGCTGGCGCTGGCCGGGCGCGTATTCGACCTCCACCCGGCCGTCGAACAGGGCCTGCGTGGCGCCCTGCCGGCCGACACCCCCGTGCGGCGGCTGACGCTGCCCGCCCACCACGCCGCCGCCCGCCTGGCGGCGACGGCCGCCACGATATGAACCGACCCCTCTCCCTGCTGCTGGCCGCGTGGCTGGCCGCGCTGCTGGCCGGCTGCAGCAGCGTCGGCGTGCCGGTCACCTCGGGCGGCGTGCCCATCGACACCAGCCACAACGCACGCGGGCAGGACAGCCGCGTGCTGTTCCTGATCCTGCACTACACGGTGGCCGACTTTCCGATCTCGATGAAGATCCTCACCGAGCACGACGTGTCGGCGCACTACCTGCTGAGCGACGAGACGCCGCCGCGCATCTTCCGCCTCGTCGACGAAAGCCGGCGCGCCTGGCATTCCGGGGCCAGCGCCTGGAAGGGCCACCGCCTGCTCAACGCCGGGTCGATCGGCATCGAGATCGTGCACCCCGGTTTCAAGCTCGGGCCGAACGGTGAACGCATCTACCAGCCCTTCGCCGAAGCGCAGATGCAGGCGCTGATCCCGCTCGTTCAGGACATCGTGCAGCGGCACCAGATCCGACCCGAGCGCATCCTCGGCCACGGCGAGGTCACGCCCTCGTACAAGGAAGACCCGGGCCCGACCTTCCCGTGGCGGCGGCTGGCGGAGCTGGGCATCACGCCACCGTGGCCCGACGCCACGCGCGTGGCCGCGCAGCGCGAACGCTTCGAGGCGCTGCTGCCCGACGTGGCCTGGTTCCAGCGCACGCTGTCCCTGCACGGCTACGCCGTGGAAACCACCGGGCAGCTGGACGAACAGACGCAACGCGTGCTGATGAATTTTCAGATGCGTTATCGCCCCGAACGCCATGACGGCGCCCCCGACGCCGAAACCGCGGCGCTGCTGCACGTGCTGATCCACCCCTTGTCGGCGCCATGACGGCTGCCGGGTCCATGCCGGCCAACGGCGGCCCGGCGCTGCCGCTGCAGACCGAGCGCCTGCGACTGCGCCGCCTGTCGCCGCACGACCTGGCGCACTTCCAGGCTTACCGCGCCGACCCCGAGGTCGGCCGCTACCAGGGCTGGCGGCCATTGCCCGACGACGAGGCCGCGGCCGTCCTGCAGGCCATGGCGGTGGCGCCCTGGTGCCCGTCGGGCGACTGGTTCCAGCTCGGCGTGGCCGAACGCGACAGCGACAGGCTCGTCGGCGACATCGGCCTGTGCCTGCGCCAGGAATACGGGCCGATGCTGGAGATCGGCTTCACGCTGGCGGCCACGGCGCAGCGGCGCGGCCTGGCAACGGAGGCGGTGCAGGCGGCGCGCTCGCTGGTCTTCGCACACACCGACGCCGCGCGCATCGTGGCCATCAGCGACGCGCGCAACGCCGCCGCGCTGCGGCTGCTGGCGCGGCTTCGTTTCAGCCGCGTCGCGTCGCTGGTGGCCGACTTCCGCGGCCGGCCGTGCCTGGAGCACCACCACGTCTGCTACCGCGCCGGGCGCGGACCCGCGGCGCTGCGTCCGGCGCGCCCCGCCGACGCCACCGCGGTGGCCGAGGTGCTGGTGCTGTCGCGCCGCGTGCTGATGCCGTTTGCGCCTGCGGCCCACGGCGACGAGCAAACCCGGGCCTGGGTCGCCGCCACGCTGATCCCGTCCGGCGGCGTGACGGTGGCCGAATTCGAAGGCCGCGTCGTCGGCGTGCTGGCGGTGTCGCTGCAGCCGCAGGCGTCGTCGATCGACCAGCTCTACGTGCACCCGGCGCATGTCGGCGCCGGCATCGGCTCGGCGCTGCTGGCGCGGGCGCTGGCCGCCTTGCCGCGGCCGCTGCGGCTGTACACCTTTCAGGCCAACCTGGCCGCCCGCGCTTTCTACGAACGGCACGGCTTCGTGGCGGTCGGGTCCAGCGACGGCCAGGGCAACGAGGAACGCTGCCCCGACGTGCTGTACGAACTGGCGGCGTCGACATGAGGGCCTGGCTGCGTGCGCTGGCCGTGCCGCCCGGGCTGGCCGCCTTGCTGCTGGCGGCCGCTTGCGTCGGCAGCGGCCCTGCCGTCGTCGACGCGCCGGCCGTCAAGCCGCCGCCGCCGGACCTGGACATGCCGCCGGCCGAGCCGCGTGAGTTCCGCGCCGCCTGGGTCGCCACCGTGGCCAACATCGACTGGCCCAGCCAGCCCGGCCTGGCGGCAGCACTGCAGCGCGCCGAGGCCACCGCCTTGCTCGACCGCGCGGCGCAGCTCGGCCTGAACGCCATCATCCTGCAGGTGCGGCCGGCCGGCGACGCGCTCTATCCGTCGGCGCTGGAGCCGTGGAGCGAGTACCTGACCGGCGCGCAGGGCCGCGCCCCGGCGCCGGTTTACGACCCGCTGGCATTCTGGATCCAGGAAGCACGGGCCCGCGGCATCGAACTGCACGCCTGGTTCAACCCCTACCGCGCGCGCCACTCTTCGGCCAGGACGCCGCTGGCAGCGCCGCACCTGGCGGTGCGCCAGCCGGCGCTGGCCAGGCGCTACGGCGATCAGCTCTGGCTGGACCCCGGCGAACCCGCCGCCGCGGCGCACACGCTGGCGGTGGTGGCCGACGTCGTGCGCCGCTACGACATCGACGCCGTGCACATCGACGACTACTTCTACCCCTACCCGGCGAAGGCGGGCGACGCCGACCTGCCGTTCCCCGACGACGGCGCCTATGCGCGCTTTCGCAGCGGCGGCGGCGTGCTGGCGCGCGACGACTGGCGCCGCGCCAACGTCGACGCGCTGGTGCAGGAGATGCAAGCCACCGTGCAGCGCATCAAGCCCTGGGTGCGTTTCGGCGTCAGCCCGTTCGGCCTCGGCCGCCCCGACCGCCGGCCGCCGGGCATCAGCGGCTTCAGCCAGTTCGACAAGCTGTATGCCGATGTCGAGCGCTGGTTCGAAAGCGGCTGGCTCGACTACCTGGCGCCGCAGCTGTACTGGCCGATCGACCGCGCGGGCCAGTCCTTCCCGGTGCTGCTGGACTACTGGATCGGCCAGAACCGCGCCGGCCGCCACGTCTGGCCCGGCCTGTACACGAGCCGCATCACACGCGGCGAGCCGCTGGGGCCGCAGTCCTGGCCCGGGCGCGAAATCCTCGACCAGGTGGCGCTACAGCGCGCGCGGCCCGGCGCCAGCGGGCACATCCACTTCAGCATGGCCGCGCTGATGCAGGACCGCGACGGCATCGCGACGCTGCTGCAACGGGGCCCCTATGCCACGCCCGCACTGGTGCCGGCGACGCCCTGGCTCGACGACCAGCCACCGCCGGCGCCAGGGCTGCGGCTGGCCGGCGCGCGCGTGGCCATCGAGCCCGGCGTCGGCGAGGCCGCTGCACGCTGGGCGGTGTGGCGGCGCGTCGGCGGAGCGTGGGTTTTCGCCGTGCTGCCGGCAGCACGGCGATCCATCGCGCTCGACGGTGCCGACGCGGTGGTGGTGAGCGCCGTCGACCGCGTCGGCAACGTCGGCGCGCGCGCGACCGTGCGCTGGCCATGACCTTGGAGGCCCACCCTTGAACACCCCCCTGCGCACCGAACAGCCGCACCCCGATCACCCGCAGCTCGACCGCTACGACACCGCGATGCTGGTCGAGGCCTTCGTCGCCGACCAGGCGCTGGCGGCGCAGGCGGTGCGCGCCGCGGCGCCACAGCTGGCGCGCGCGGTCGACGCCGCCGTGCCGCGGCTGCGCGCCGGCGGCCGCATCGTCTACGTCGGCGCGGGCACCAGCGGACGCCTGGGCGTGCTCGACGCGGTCGTTCAGCCGCCGACGGTTTCGTGGCCGCGCGAGCGCGCCCCCGCGCGGCTGGCCGGCGGCGAGGGCGCCATGTTCGTGGCCGTCGAAGGCGCCGAGGACGACCAGGCGCAGGGCGCAGCGGAGCTGGGCGTGCTGCAGCCGACGCCGAACGACGTCGTGCTGCTGCTGGCGGCCTCGGGCGCCACGCCGTACGTGCTGGGCGCGGCCGCGGCGGCGCGCGCGGCGGGCGCGCTCAGCGTCGGCATCGTCAACAACCCCGGCGCGCCGCTGGCTGCGGCCTGCGAGATCGCCGTCCTGCTCGACACCGGGCCCGAGCTCATCAGCGGCAGCACGCGGCTGAAGGCCGGCACGGCGCAGAAGATCGCGCTCAACACCTTCAGCAGCAGCGTCATGGTGCGCCTGCACAAGGTGCACGGCAACCTGATGGTCGACCTGCGCGCCACCAATGCCAAACTGGTGCAGCGCGCGCTGCGCCTGACCGTGCGCGCCACCGGCGCCAGCGAGGCGCAGGCGCGGGCCGCGCTGGCGGCCTGCGGCGCGCGCGTCAAGGTGGCGATCGTGATGCTCGAGGCCGGCGTCGGCGCTGCCGAAGCCGAACGCCGGCTCGACGCCGCCTCCGGCAGCGTGGCCCAGGCGCTGGCCGGGTGAGCCCGCGCCCCTGGGCGCTACGGCCGGGCGCCGGTGCAACGGCGCCGCGGCGACGAAATCGTCAAGCGATGTGAGCCGGATCAATCGGGGCTTGCCGGTCCGGCCTAGCCTTGGCTCAGGGCGGCTGTCCGGGGTGGGGAGTCGTCACCTGCCATCTGACCAGGAGTGATAGTCATGAGCATCCGATTCACGCGCACGCGCATGGCGTGCGCCATTGCCACGTTCGCGCTCGGCCTGGGCGCCACGCCGGCCGGGGCTGCCGGTTTCCTGCTCAACGAAAGTTCGGCCTCGGGCCTCGGCTCGGCATTCGCCGGCGGCGCCGCCAGCGCCGAGGACGCCAGCACCCTGTGGTCCAACGTTGCCGGCCTGTCGCGCATCCGCAGCGGCCAGGGCATCGTCGTCCTGCACCTGATCCGGCCGTCTATGAAGTTCGGCAACGCTGCTTCGGTGGCGGCCAGCCAGCAGGCGCTGGGCGGCAACGGCGGCGACGCCGGCAGCCTGGCGCCCGTGCCCAACATGTACTTCGCCACGCCCATCAACAGCCAGTGGTCGGCCGGCATCGGCGTCACCGCGCCGTGGGGCCTGGTCACCGAATACGACGACGGCTGGGTCGGCCGCTTCCAGGCCATCCGCTCGAGCATCCAGACGCTGAACGTCAACCCCGGCGTGTCTTGGAAGCCGGCGCGCAGCTTCGCGCTGGGCCTGGGGCTGAACTTCCAGCGCATGCTGGCCGAATTCACGAACCAGGTGAACTACTCGGCCGCGCTGCTGAGTGCCGCGGCCGCCAACGGCATCACCCCCGGCTCGGCCACCTTCAACGCCATCGCCCAGGCGACGCCGGGGCTGGAGTCGAGCGCCCGCATCAGTGGCGACGACAACGCCTGGGGCTGGAACGCCGGCCTGCTGTGGGACATCAGCCCCGACCATCGAGTCGGCCTGCATTACCGCTCGCCCGTCAAGTACCACATCAAGGGCGGCGCGCAGTTCACGAACCCGGTGCCGGCGGCACCGGCGCCCCTGGCGCCCACGGTGGCGGCACTGGCGGCGGGCGTGAATGCGGCCGCGCTGTACGACTCGGGCGTCAGCTCCGAGGTCGAGATCCCGCCGATCGTCAACCTGTCGCTCTTCAGCACCCTGAGCAGCCATTGGGACGTGATGATCGACGCCCAGTGGACGGGCTGGTCGACGATCGAGACGCTGACCTTCGTGCGCAGCGACGGCAAGGTGCTGCAGAGCACGCCCGAGCATTTCCAGAACTCGTGGAAGGTGGCCGTCGGCACCACCTACCGGCCGGGCGGCGCCTGGCTGCTGCGCGGCGGCGTGGCCTACGACCAGTCGCCGGTGCAGACGGCGTTCATCACGCCGCGGCTGCCCGATGCCGACCGCACCTGGCTGACGGCGGGCGGGCAGTACCGTTTCGACAAGGCGATGAGCCTGGACATCGGCGCCGCCTACGTCTGGGTGAAGAAGGCCACCATCAACGCCAACGGCCATCCGCCGAGCACCGCCGCCTACGGGCTGCTGAACGGTGAATACAAGAGCAACACGGTGATCCTGTCGGCGCAGCTGAACTACGCGTTCTGATCACCCGCGCCACCGCGTGCAAGCCGCTCGCGGTGGCGGTCGACGGCGCCTGGCGCGCCGGCGGCAGCGCTGGCGGGCAAGCTCGTCGGTACCCACCTTGCCGGCCGCTTGCGGGGCCGGCCTCGAAGTGCGTGCAGAAAGGCCCGCTTTTCGGCCTTCATTCGCAGGCCCGAGCAGCCGATAGTCCTGGTGACCGCCTGGCCATTGGGCCACCCATGAGCGCCACCTACCCAGACCCACACCGCACCGTCGCCGGCACTCCGAGCGAAGTGCCCGCGCTGTGTCCGGGCACTCTGGAAGACGGCAGCCGCATCGTGCGCAGGCACGACACCTGCTCCTGCGGGCAGCCCACCGGCATCGCCGGCGCGCCGGCGCAGATGCCGGCGCTGCTGCGGCGGCCGCACCCGCCGTCCCGGTACCACACTCCACGCGGCGGCGCGTGGTCCCTCGCTTGCAGATCCACCCGAGTTCACATCACTGCGTAGGACGCGAATCATGAAATCCAACAACATCAAGATTGCCACCCAGCTCAAGATCGGCTTCGGCGTGCTGGGCCTGCTGGTCGTGCTGATGGCCGGCATGGCCCTGACCAAGATCGACACCGTCGACAAGGCTTTCGACGTTGCCCTGGAGAACGAGTACCCGGCAGTCGTGGCCCTGTACGAGATCGAAGGTCATGTCAACGAGATCGCGCGGGCCACGCGCAACATGCTGCTGGTGGACAACCCGGACGAGGTGAAGAAGGAGTCCGCCCGCGTGGCCGAGGCGCGCAAGGAGATCGCCGAGCACTTCGGGCTACTCCAGAAGCAGATGCACTCCGAGAAGGCCAAAGTCCGGCTGGCCAAGCTGGAGGAGTCGCGCGTGGCCTTCGTGAAGCACACGGACAAGCTGATCGAGATGATGGGCGTGTGGGGCAAGGCCGACGACGCCAAGACCCTGTTGATGGGCGACATGCGCACCGCCCAGTCGGCCTACTTCGAGGAACTGGGCCGCGCGATCGCGTTCCAGGAGCAGCAGCTGACGGTGGCGCAGACACACGCCGACGAAGCGGTGGTGGTGTCGAAGGTCACTTCGTGGGTTGGCGGCGGCATCGCGGTCGTGCTGGCTTTCCTGCTCGCGATGTGGATCATCCGCTCGGTGACGCGTCCGCTGCGCCGGGCGGTGGAGGTGTCCACGGCCGTGGCGGCGGGTGACCTCAGCATGCAGATCGACGCCGAGGGCAGGAACGAAACCGCCGTGCTGCTGCAGGCGCTGAAGAATATGCAGACCAGCCTGGCCAAGGTGGTGTCCAACGTGCGCCAGGGCTCCGAGTCGGTGGCCACGGCGAGCGCGCAGATTGCGCAGGGCAACCAGGACCTGTCCAGCCGCACCGAAGAGCAGGCCTCGGCGCTGGAGCAGACGGCGGCGTCGATGGAGGAGC
>CAYJOA010000072.1:20736-22272 GCA_964371495.1 uncultured Rubrivivax sp. | reverse complement strand
TGACGCGCATCTTCACGCCGTTCACGCAGGCCGACAGCGGCACGACGCGGCGTTACGGCGGCACCGGACTCGGCCTGAGCATCTCGCAACGGCTGGCGTCGCTGATGGGCGGCGAGATCCGTGCCGTCAGCGAGCCGGGCCAGGGCTCGACGTTCACGCTGCGCCTGCCGCTGGCGGCGCTGCCGTCGCCGCAGCCTGCCGGGCCCGATGTGCTGCAAGCCCTGCCCTGCCTGGTGCTGGGCAGCACCGGCGGTACGGCCGACGATCTGGCCGCCTATCTGGCCCACGCCGGCGCCGCGGTGCACCGTGTGCCGACGCGGGCCGCGGCAGCCGCCTGGCTGGCGCGTGCCGGCGCCGGCGAATGCGTCGTCGTCGTCGTCGACGCCGACGATGCGGTCGACGCCACGGTGGCCGCCTGCCACGACCTGGCGCCGGCGGCGGCGCCGACCCCGCCGATGCGGTCGCCGCCACGGGGGCCGCCCGCCCCCCCCGGGCGCCGGCGGGGCCGGCGGGGCCGGCGCCACGGCCGGCCTACGTGCTCATCGGGCAGGGCCGGCGGCGCCGGCCGCGGCGCAAGGCGGCCGACGTCATCGGCCTCGACGCCGAGGGCCTGCGCCGCACCGTGTTCCTGCGCGCGGTGGCGCTGGCCGCCGGCTGCGCCGATGCGGGCGAGCCGCCCGACGGCGGGCAAGGGCCGGACTCGATGCCGGCGGCGCTGGACGCAGCGGGTGCGGCACACGGCGGCAAGCGCATCCTGGTCGCCGAGGACAACGAGATCAACCAGAAGGTGCTGCGCAAGCAGCTGACGCTGCTCGGCTTCAAGGCCGACATCGTCGGCGACGGCCAAGAGGCCCTGGACGCCACCCGCCGCGCCGACTACGACCTGCTGTTGACCGACCTGCACATGCCGCAGATGGACGGCTACGAACTGGCCGCCGCGGTGCGTGTCGGCGAGGCGGCTGCCCCCGCGGGCCAGCCCCGCCTGCCCATCGTCGCGCTGACCGCCAACGCCGTGAAGGGTGAAGCACGACGCTGCCTGGACGCCGGCATGGATGACTACATGACCAAGCCGGTCCAGCTGGACACGCTCAAGGCGATGTTGACGAAATGGCTGGCGGCGCCGGCGAACGACTGGAGCGACCCGCTGCACACCGGCAACGCGCCGGCGGCCCGGCCGCCGGCGGACCTGGGTGTGCTCAGAAGCCTGGTCGGCAACGATCCTGCGGTGACCCGCGACGTGCTGGCCCTGTTCGGCCCGAGTTCGCTGCAAGCCGGCGCGACGATCAGGCAGGGCGTCGTCGACGGCCGCATGGAACCCGTCGTCGCCGCCGCCCACTCGCTGAAGTCCAGCGCCCGCTCGATCGGCGCCCTGCAGCTCGGCCAGACCTGCGCCGATCTCGAACAGGCCGCCCACGCCGGCCAGCACGACGCCCTGACGGTGCTGCTGCCGCGTTTCGAGGCCGAGATGGTGCTGCTGCACCGTTTCCTCGCCGACCTGGAAGGGCGGCCGGCGGCCCAGGCCGCGACACGCGCGCC
>CAYJOA010000072.1:0-20636 GCA_964371495.1 uncultured Rubrivivax sp. | reverse complement strand
GCCGACGCCGTGAAGCAGGCGGTGGCGCGCAAGACGCTGGTGCTGGGGCTGCAGCACTTCAGCGCCGACGACCTGCGGGCCGTGCAGGCGGCCCGGCAGAAGCTGCGCATCCGCGTGCTCGGCCTGGCCTCGATCGCCCACGACGTCAGCCCGGAGCTGGCGCTGGCCACCATCGAATCGCTGGACGTGCTGGGGGCCCTGCACGCCAGTCCGGCCGTCAAGGCCGCGTTGTCGCGGCTGCAGCGCTGACGCGCACTCCCCCTTTCAAGCTCACAAGGAAGGACGGCATGAACCCCACCCTGCACGACCTGATGCGCGCAGCCACCCGGCTGACGCGCGCCGGACGCCTGAACCAAGCCAGCGCAGCGATCCAGCGCGCGCTCGGCGGCAACGCCGGCCGTGGGCCCGCATGGCCTGCGGTAGCGCTGCCCGGCGAGTCGCGCGAGGCGCCGGCGGCAACGGTCGTCGTCGAGCCGGCTGCCGCCATCGACGGCCGCCGCGGCGCCGGCGCGTTCCTGGCCGGTTCGCACACGCACGCCGCACTCACGCGCGGCTACAAGCTGTGCGTGCCCGCCGGTGCCGACGGGCGCTCGCTGCCGCTGGTGGTGATGCTGCACGGCTGCACGCAGGACCCCGACGACTTCGCGGCCGGCACTGGCATGAACGCGCTGGCCACCGAGCAGGGTTTCTACGTCCTCTATCCGGCCCAGGCGCGGGACGCCAATCCGTCGCGCTGCTGGAACTGGTTCAAGCACAACCACCAGCAGCGGGGCCGCGGCGAGCCCGCCGTGATCGCCTCGATGACGCAGGCGGTCATGCAGGCCCACGACATCGACCCGCGGCGGGTCTACGTCGCCGGGCTGTCGGCGGGCGGCGCCATGGCGGCCATCGTCGGCGCCGCCTACCCCGACGTTTACGCAGCCGTCGGCGTGCACTCGGGGCTGGCTCCCGGCGCCGCCAGCAGCTTGCCCGAGGCACTGACGGCGATGAAGGGCGGCGCCGGCGCGGCGCCGCAGACAGGGCCGGCAACCGGCTGGGGCGCGATGGCACCGCGCCCGCCGCTCGGCCTGCCGCTGCCGGTGATCGTGTTCCACGGCGACCGCGACGCCACCGTGCACCCACGCAACGGCGAGCAGGTGGTAGCCGCCGCGCTCGGCGACGGCGCGTGGCCCGGCGGCCGCAGCGTCGAACACGGGGTATCGGCGCGCGGACGCCGCTACACGCGTGCCGTCAGCACTGCGGCAGCGGGCCGGCCCGCCGCTGAACACTGGGTGCTGCACGATGCCGGCCATGCCTGGTCGGGCGGGCGCGCCGCCGGCTCGTACACCGACCCGCAGGGGCCGGATGCGTCGCGCGAGATGTTGCGCTTCTTCCTCGAACATCCGCGGCGCGGCATGGCCTGATGCCGCCGCCGGGCGGGCGTCAGCGCCGCTGCGCCCGTTCGTTGCGCGCCACCCTGACGAGGCGGTCGAGCGCGGCCATGGTGCCCTGCGCCGAGCCGCTGAGACTGTTCGTCGTCAGGTACCTGCCGTCGACGACGAGGGCCGGCACGCCCGGCAACTGGTAGTCCTGCGCCATGCGTCGCACCTGCGCCGTCTGGCGCTGCACCTCGGGTGATCGGTGGACGGCGATCACGCGCTGCCGGTCCAGACCCTGCCGTGCCGCCCAGTCGAACAGCACCGCCTCGCTGCCGAAGTCCAGCTGCTCGAGCTGGATGGCGTCGAACACGGCGTCGGCCAGGCGTTCCACCTCGCCCAGTGCCAGCAAGGTGAAGTGCAGGCGGGCAGGCACTTCCCAGCTGTCCCTGAAGATCACCGGCTGGTAACGGAAATCCACGTCAACCGGCTTGGCTGCGACCCAGGCCTTGACGCGCGGGAACAAGGCGTAGCAGTGCGGACAGGCGTAGGAGAAGAACTCGATGACTTCGATCTGCTCGCCCGTGGCCACGGGCCGGGCGGGTTCGAGCCGGACATGGTCCGTCGCCACGGCCCCATCCAGACCGGCACACGCCGGCAACACGCCCATCGCCACCAGGGCCAGCGCGAAGGGTCGCCTCGTCCAAAGCTGCATGCACCCTCCTGTCGGGCACCGACACCTGGCGCGCACAGCGGCCCCTCAGACAAAGACGCCGCCGGACACCGGCCACTTCATTCGGCCGGTATCCGCGCGGCGCCTCGTCGGTGGGTCGGCGTTCAGTCGGCGTTCAGGGCTGGCATTCGCCAGAAACGATCTGGCCCGCCTTCTTTGCCGCGTCGCACTCGGCCTTGATCTGGGCGCGTGTCTTGGTCGGCATGGCCTTGGTCGCCGGGCCAGGACCCTTGGCTTCGCCCGACACGACGGTGCCGGCCTTCTTCGCCGCTGCACCCTCGGCCTTGACCTCGGCACGGGTCGACGTCGACGTCGCCTTGGTGGCCATGATCTGCTGGCATTCGCCAGAGACGATCTGACCGGCCTTCTTTGCCGCCTCGCATTCGGCCTTCACCTCGGCACGGGTCTTGGCCGGTGCCGCTTGCGCCATGACGGTCTGGGTGCCGAACAGGCCGAGAACCGCTACCGTGACAGCCAACATGATGCTTTTCATCATCAGCTCCTATTGCTACGTCAGTGGGTCACTTCCTTGTCTGCTCTCCTGTCCCGGTTCGATCCAGGACCCGACCTGGGTGCCGACCACACACCACACCCGTTACGGTGATTCAACGATAGGAGTGCCGGCACGGTTCGAATTGAGTCGAATCAATGCCCATGCGGGTTCGTCGGCCGCGGCCGCGCCGGCGGCGGGCGCAGACGGCGCCGCGATCAGCCGGCCTCGGGCGCGATGCCCTCGGCGTAGTCGTACAGCGAAGCCAGGATCGCCTGCCCGCGTTCGTCGGCGGTCTCGGCCAGCGTGTCGATGCGGTCGAAGTAGGCCGCCAAGGTGACGGCGCCACCGGCGCCGCCGAGCAGGCGGTCGACGCGGTGCTGCAGCCAGCGCGAGCGTTCGGCGGCGTCCAGCGTTTCGGGGAAGTTGCGCGCGCGGTAGCGGAACAGCAGTTCATCGAGCCGGCCGTCGTGGAAGGCCGGGCGCTTGGCGGCCAGTTGCACCGGGTTCAGCTCGCGCAGGCGCTGCAGGGTGCGGCGGTCCTCGTTGGGCACGAAGCCGCCGTAGAGGTCTTCGTCGACGTCGTTCGGCTGCGCTTCGGGTGGCCGGCTGAAAACCGGTGGCCACAGGCCGTCGAGCGTGGGCGCGATCGCGGCGGCGTGTTCGGCGTGGCGCATCGCGGCCTCGACGTCCAGCCCCCAGCGCTGCGCCGCGCCGCCCAGCGTCTTGATGTTGCCGACGACGATGGGCGACTTGTTGATGTGGATGGTCTTGATCGGCAGGCGCTGCTCGCCCGCGGGCAGCTCCTCCTGCCGCGTGTACAGGCGTCGGCGCACGGTCTCGGCGTCCAAGCCGGCGAGCTGCCGCGGGTCCTGCGCGAGGTCCCAGACGATGACCTCGTTCTTGTTCGTCGGGTGCGCGGCCAGCGGCCAGACGATGGCCAGGCAGCCGCGTTCCACCGGGTAGCGGCCCGACAGGTGCACGAAGGGGCGGCCGCTGCCGATCTCGGCCAGCACGGCGTCCTTCTTGCGCAGCTTCAGGCAGAAGTCCCACAGCCGCGGCTGCCGGGCCTTGATCAGCCGCGCCAGCGCCAGCGTGGCGCGCACGTCCGACAGCGCGTCGTGCGCCGCCTCGTGGCTCAGCCCGTTGGCCTGGGTGAGGTGTTCGAGCCTGAACGACGGCCGGCCCTGCAGCGGCCCCGCGCCGTGGCTCGGCCACTCGATGCCTGCGGGCCGCAGCGCCCAGGTGCAGCGCACGACGTCCATCAGGTCCCAGCGGCCGCAGCCGTTCTGCCATTCGCGCGCGTAGGGGTCGATGAGGTTGCGCCAGAACAGGAAGCGCGTGACCTCGTCGTCGAAGCGGATGCTGTTGTAGCCCACGCCGACGGTGCCGTCGCGCGCCAGTTCGGCTTCGATGCGGGCCGCGAACTCGTGCTCGGGCAGCCCCTGCTGCAGCGCCTGCTGCGGCAGGATGCCGGTGAGCAGCACGCTCTCGGGGTCGGGCAGGACGTCGGGCGCCGGGCGGCAGAACCACATCACCGGCGCGCCGATCTCGTTCAGTTCGGCGTCGGTGCGCACGCCGGCAAACTGCGCCGGCCGGTCCCGCCGCGGCACGACACCGAAGGTTTCGTAGTCGTGCCAGAAGAAGCTGAACGCGGCCATGGCGGCGACGATAGCGCAAGCCTGCTGCGGGCGCGGCCCGCGCCAGCCGCATCGGCGCCCGCGCCCGGCCGTCGATCAGCCGGTCAGGCGATGGCCCGCAGCCGCCGCTGCAGATGCCGCAGCGTGCGCCAGCCTGTCCACAGCCGCAGCCCCCAGCGCAAGGCGCGGCGCGGCCGCAGCACGGCGACGACGACCAAGGCCGCAAGCGGCACCTCGGGATGCGCAGCCAGCCAGCGCCAGCCCTGGTGCACGCGGTCGGCCAGCTCCAGCGGGCGCTGTAGCACGGCGCCGTCGGCGGCCAGGACGACGCGCAATTCGCTGCTGCGCGCCAGCAGCAGACGCTGCCGCTGCGCCAGCGCCGCGGCGCGCCGGTGGTTCATGGCTCCTGGCGTGGCGCGTCGCTGCCACTCAAGCTTTCCAGGTCGCGCCGCAATTCGCCCAGGCTCAAGGCGAACGGCCCGCCGTCGCCGGCCTTCAGTTCTTCACGTGCCCGGTGCAGCAGCCACCAGCCGCCGCCGCCGAAGGCCAGCGTCAGCACGCCGACGGCCGGCAGCCGGTAGCCTTCCTGGAACAGCAGCACCACGAAGCCGATCGCCAGCACCAGCGCCAGCGCCACCAGCACCAGGCCGATGGCGGCGCGCAGCAAGGCGTCGAAGAGGCGCAGCTTCTCCTGTTCGAGTTCAGTGCCGAACAGCTCCAGCCGCACCTGCGCGATGCCGACCGCGGTGCCCAGCAGGCGCCGCAGCGACTTGAACAGGCCGCCCGTGGCCACGCTGCCGGTCATGACCGGCGGTGCGTCAACGGCGGCCGATCAGCAAGCCCACGACCATGCCCACCGCGGCACCGATGGCGACCGACTGCCAGGGATGGTCGTGCACGTAGTCGTCGGTGGCATGGCCGGCGGCCTTGGCCTTTTCCGTGGCGCTGGCCTGCAGCGTCAGCAGGCTGTGCTTGGCGTCAGCCAGGCGCTGCTGCAGCCGTTCACGCAGCCCGGCCGTGCTTTCGCCCACGTCGCCGGCGGTCAGCCTGAGCAGCTCCTCGGCGTCGGTCACGACCACACGCAGGTCGGCCATCAGCTTGTCTTTCTGGTTCGCGGTGAGTTCGGACATGTGATCCTCCATCGGTAGGGACAAACCCGACCCTACCACCATCGCCGGCCCGAGGCCAATACCGCGCGCTGCTGCAGGGATGTTCAGACCCGCCGCACGACGACGCTGCCCACCGAGTAGCCGGCGCCGAAGGAACAGATCACGCCCACGTCGCCCGCTCGCAGGTCGGCGTGGTGGCCGTGGAACGCGATGACCGATCCCGCCGACGCGGTGTTGGCGTACTCGCTCAGGATGATCGGTGCCAGGTCGTCGCCGACCTCCTGGCCGACCAGGCGCTTGAGGATCAGCTGGTTCATGCCCAGGTTGGCCTGGTGCAGCCAGAAGCGGCGCACTTGCGTCGGCTCCAGGCCCAGGTCGTGCAGGTGGCGCTCGATGTGCGCGGCGGCCATCGGCACCACCTCCTTGAACACCTTGCGGCCTTCCTGCATGAAGGTCTTGTCGCGGGCGTCGGGGTCGGTGTCCTCGCAGCGGTTCAGGAAGCCGGCGTTGTTGCGGATGTTGTTGGAGTACTGGGTCACGAGCCGGGTGCCCAGGATGCGCCAGCGGTCGCTGGACGTGGCGCTGTCCTCGGCCTCGACGACGACCGCCGTGCAGACGTCGCCGAAGATGAAGTGGCAGTCGCGGTCGCGCCATTCCAGGTGTGCCGAGGTGATCTCGGGGTTGACCACGAGCACGCACTTCGCGCTGCCGCTCTTCACCGCGTTGGCCGCCTGCTCGATGGCGAAGGTGGCCGACGAACAGGCCACGTTCATGTCGAAGCCGTAGCCGCCGGCGCCCAGCGCGGCCTGGATCTCGCAGGCCATCGCCGGGTAGGCGCGCTGCATGTTGGCCGCGGCGCAGAGCACGGCGTCGACGTCGCGGCCGCTCTTGCCGGCCGCGGCCAGCGCCTGCGTCGACGCCTGCACCGCGATCTCGGCCATCAGGCTGAGCTGGTCGTCGGCTCGCGGCTCGAACTTCGGCCGCATGCGCGTGGGGTCCAGCACGCCGGCCTTGTCGAGCACGTAGCGCTGCTTGATGCCCGAGGCCTTTTCGATGAACTCGACGCTGGAGTGCACCATCGCCGGCAGCTCGCCGGCGGCGATGCGCGGCGCGTTCTTCGCGTTCTTCAGGTCGGCGTAGGCGTTGAAGGCCTGCACCAGTTCGGCATTGGTGATGACGTGCGGCGGCCGGTACAGGCCGCTGCCGGAGATGACGACGTTTTTCATGGCTGGCGTGTGGGTGGACCCGCGACGGCGGGTGCGCCGGGCTACTTCTTGGCCGCGGTCTTCTTGGCTGCCGTGCCGGCCTGCAGCGCGTCGGACATGCCCAGCAGCACGCCGCTGACCATCGCCGTGTAGCTTTCGGCCAGCGCCTGCGCGGCGCGCATCGAGGCGGCGCGCGAGCTGCGCATAGCGCCTTGCATCTGTTCGGCCAGCTGCTCGGCCGCGCTCGAGGCCTTGGCACCCGACAGCGTGCCGCCGGCCTGCATCTTCTCCAGCACCTGGGTCCAGGCGCCGGCCATCGGGCCTTCGACGCCGGCGGCTGCCTTCTTGACGGCGGCGAACATCGTGTCCTCGAACTTGTCCAGGTCCTCAAGGGCCTTCTTCAGGTGCTTCTCGCGCAGGTCGGCACCTTGCGACACGAGCTGGCCGAGTGCCACGCGGTTGGCCTCGACGGCCTTGAGCAGCGCGTCGTCCATGCCGGCCACGGCCTGGTCGAGCAGCGCCTCGGCGTCGACACCCGCGGTGAGGTTCTTCGCCGCGCCGGTGCCGGCGGCTTCGGTCACCGCCTTCAGCGCGGCGCGGATGTTCTTCAGCGTCAGCTCGCGGCCCTGCAACGAAGCCATCGTGGCATCGCTGACGGCCTTCTTCAGCTGCGCGCCCTGGCGCGCGGTGGCGCTCTCGAACATCGAGATCAGCGCTTCGGCATCGAACATCGGCTTGGCCATGGGGTGTCTCCGGTTGGGTTGTGTCGGGATGCTCTCATTGGCCGGCCCCGGCGGCAAGCACCCGGGCGCAGGCGCCTCAGGCCGGCAGCAATGCGGCCGGGGCGAGCAGGCGTTCGATGAGTTCGCGCACGCTGCGGATCTGGCTGCCGAAGGGCAAGGCGCCGACGCCGCGGAAGAACAGGCCCTTCTTGACGTCGCCGCGCATCGCCGCGGCGAGCTGGTTGTCGATGCAGAACTGGCCCCAGCCCGGCGTGCCGTCGCGCAGCCCGCATTGCGCCAGGCAGTCGAAGGACTTGGTGCAGCGCGCCTTGGGGTGGGCCACGGCCTGCAGCTTGTCCTCGATGCGCAGGTAGGAACGCAACCAGGGCGTGTTCACCGCGCGCGCCGGCAGGCCGGCGACGCTGGTGAACTCGACCATCTCGTCGTCGCTCGCCTCGGCCAGCACGCGCTTGAACTCGGGGTGCGCGTCGCCTTCGAGGGTCACCGCGAACGGCGTGCCCAGCTGCGCTCCCGCCGCGCCCAGCGCCTGCACGCGAGCGATGTCCTCGCAGCTGCGGATGCCGCCGGCGGCGATGAGCGGGATCTCGCGCTCGATGCCCGCCGAGCGCAGGAAGGCCAGCGACTGCGGGATCACGTTCTCGAACTCGAAGCGCGGGTCGTGCAGGTCGGCGATCTTCGCCGCGCCCAGGTGGCCGCCGGCCAGCCGCGGGTGTTCGATGACGATGGCGTCGGGCAGGCGCTTCTTGCGCTCCCACTTCTTCACGATCAGCTGCACGCCGCGGGCGTCGGCGAGGATCGGGATCAGCGCGGCGCGCGGGTGGTCCTGTGCCAGGTCGGGCAGGTCCAGCGGCAGGCCGGCGCCCACCACCACGGCGTCGATGCCGGCTTCGAGCGCGCGCTTGACCGAGGCCGCGTAGGCGCTCACCGCGCGCATCACGTTGATGGCCAGCAGGCCGGCGCCGCCGGCCAGCTCGCGGGCGGCGGCGATCTCGCGCGAGATGGCCTCCAGGTTGGCTTCGTCGATGGCCTGCTTGGCGGCCTCGCCGGGCGGCAGGCCGCTGGTGCGTTCCATCAGGTCGGGGTGGTGGCGGCGCAGGTCGACGCTGGAAATGGTGCCGACGCAGCCTTCGGCGGCCACCGCGCCTGCCAGCCGGTGCGCCGACACGCCGACCCCCATGCCGCCCTGCACCAGCGGCAGCAGCGTACGGCCGGCCAGCCGCAATGGCGCCAGGCCGCTGCGGGCCAGCAGGGCTGCGAGGCGCTGTTCGCGCTGCTCTGGGGCCTCGGCGAGCGCGTTCAATGCAGCACCAACAGCGGCAAGCGGGTGCGCGACAGCAAGGTCTTGGTGTGCGAGCCGAAGAGCAGCTCGCCGAAGACGCCGCGGCCGTGCGTGACCATCACGATGAGGTCGCAGCCGTACTCGGCCGCAGCGTCGAGGATGGCGTCTTCGACGCGCTCGGTGCGCTTGAACCGGCCCTCGAAGGGCACGCCCTGCGCCGCCGCCTGGGCTGCAAACTGCCCCAGCACCTCCTGCGCGTGGGCCTCGGTGCGGACCTGGTGTTCTTCGGCGTCGCGCGCATAGGCGGTCGGGTGCGAACCCATGTTCGGCAGGGGCGGGTGCGGCTCGACGACGAATCCGGTGACGCGGGCGCCGACCTTGCGCGCCAGCTCCAGGCTGGCCTCGGTGGCCCGTTCGGACAGCTCGCTGCCGTCGATGGGCACGAGGAGATGGTGATACATGCTGGACAGCCCGCATTCCCCCGGCAAGGACCTGGGGTTATGGGAGCGGACTGTACGCAAGCTTGCGCCGAGCCGTCCTTGACCCGGGTCAATGGCCCCTGCGCGCCCGATAATGCGGTCCGACGCCACCCACACACCCTGGAGACTGCCGCATGACCCGCGTGTTCAACTTCAGCGCCGGCCCCGCCGCGCTACCCGAAACCGTGCTGCGCCAGGCGGCCGACGAAATGCTCGACTGGCACGGCTCGGGCATGTCGGTGTTGGAAATGAGCCACCGCGGCAAGGAATTCATGGCCATCGCCGCCGAGGCCGAAGCGCTGCTGCGCGAGCTGCTGGCCGTTCCCGCCGGCTACAAGGTGCTGTTCATGCAGGGCGGCGCGATCGCCGAGAACGCCATCGTGCCGATGAACCTGCTGCGCGGCCACGCCGGCGCCGACTACATCGACACCGGCGAGTGGAGCAAGAAGTCGATCAAGGAAGCGAAGAAGTACGCCAAGGTCAACGTCGCCGCCAGCGCCGCCGACAGCGGCTACACGACGATCCCGCCGCGCGACAGCTGGAAGCTCGACCCCGGCGCGGCCTACGTGCACATCTGCAGCAACGAGACCATCGGCGGCGTCGAATACCACTGGACACCCGAGGTCGGCAGCGTGCCGCTGGTGGCCGACATGTCCAGCAGCATCCTGTCGCGGCCGGTGGACGTGTCGAAGTACGGCCTCATCTACGGCGGCGCCCAGAAGAACATCGGCCCGGCCGGGCTGACGATCGTCATCGTGCGCGAGGACCTGCTCGGCCAGGCGCTGCCGGCGACGCCGTCGGCCTTCGACTACAAGATCGTGGCCGACAACGACAGCATGTACAACACGCCGCCGACCTACGCGATCTATATCGCCGGGCTGGTGTTCAAGTGGCTGCAGTCGCAGGGCGGGCTGGCGGCGATGGAATTGAAGAACCGCACCAAGGCTGCGCTGCTGTACGACTACCTGGACACCACCGGTTTCTACCGCGCACCGGTGGCGCGCGACTGCCGCAGCCTGATGAACGTGCCCTTCAAGCTCCGCGACGAGGCGCTGGACGGCGCCTTCCTGAAGGGCGCCGAGGCGCGCGGCATGGTGCAGCTCAAGGGCCACCGCTCGGTGGGCGGCATGCGCGCGTCGATCTACAACGCGATGCCGGTGGAAGGCGTGAAGGCGCTGGTGGCCTACATGAAGGAATTCGAGGCCCAGCATGGCTGACAGGCTGCCGGTGCTGGTGTTGAACCAGATCTCGGCCAGCGGCCTGTCGCGGCTGCCGGCTGCCCTGTACCGCGTCGGCAAGGACGTCGCCGACCCGGCCGCCATCCTGGTGCGCAGTGCCGACCTGCACGCCGTGGCGATCCCGGCCAGCGTGCGCGCCATCGGCCGTGCCGGCGCCGGCACCAACAACATCCCGGTCGCCGCCATGACCCAGCGCGGCGTGCCCGTGTTCAACGCCCCCGGCGCCAACGCCAACGCGGTGAAGGAACTGGTGCTCGCCGGCATGCTGATGGCGGCGCGGCAGATCGCGCCGGCACTGCGCTTCGTGGCCGCACTCGACCCGGCGGCAAGCGGCCTCGACGAGCAGGTCGAAGCCGGCAAGAAGGCCTTCGCCGGCTACGAGCTGCAGGGCCAGACGCTGGGCATCGTCGGCCTCGGCCGCATCGGCTGCCTGGTCGCCGATGCCGCCATCAAGCTGGGCATGAACGTGCTCGGCTTCGACCCCGACATCACCGTCGACGCCGCCTGGAGCCTGCCCTCGCAGGTCAAGCGCGCGGCCAGCGTCAACGAGGTGCTGAGAAGCGCGCAGTTCGTGTCCCTGCACGTGCCGCTGCTGGAAGCCACGCGCCGCCTCATCAACCAGACCAACATCGGCCTCATGCGCCCGGGCGCGGTGCTGCTGAACTTCAGCCGCGACGGCGTGGCCAGCAACACCGCCGTGCTGGAAGCGCTGGCCGCCGAGCGGCTGGCGGCCTATGTCTGCGACTTCCCCGGCGCCGAGCTGCACGGCCACCCGCGCGTGGTGGCGCTGCCGCACCTGGGGGCCAGCACGCGCGAGGCCGAGGAGAACTGCGCCGTGATGGTGGTGGACCAGCTGCGCGACTTCCTCGAGCACGGCCAGATCGCCAACGCGGTGAACTTCCCGAGCGTGAGCATGGCGCGCGAGTCGGCCCACCGGGTGGCCATCGTCAACGCCAACGTGCCCAACATGCTGGGCCAGATCTCGACCACCATGGCGCAGGCGGGGCTGAACATCCACAACATGGTCAACAAGTCGCGCGGCGAGATGGCCTACACGCTGGTCGACGTCGAAAGCGCCGTGCAGAGCAGCGTGCTGCAGGCGCTGGGCAGCATCGACGGCGTGCTGGCCGTGCGCTACCTGCCCGACCTGCGGTGACGCTGCCGGCCGGCCCGCCGCTGCTGGCGCTGGACGGCGCCGGCCGCGCCACCATCACGCTGCAGCGGCCGCGCCACCTCAACCGCCTGCACCGCGAGGACCTGCTGGCCCTGCACGGCCACTTCCAGCGCCTCGCCGCCGAGCCCGCGGTGCGCGTGCTCGTGCTCACCGGCAGCGGGCGCGCCTTCTGCGCCGGCTTCCATCTCGGCGAACTCGAGGAATCCGAGTCTTCGGCGAGCGACGACCCGCAGCTCTTCGAGCACACCGTCGACGCGCTGGAGGCACTGCCGCTGCCGACCATCGCGCGGCTCAACGGCGGCGTCTTCGGCGGCGCCACCGACCTGGCGCTGGCCTGCGACTTCCGCGTCGGCGTGCAAGGCATGCCGCTGCGCATGCCGGCGGCGCGGCTGGGCTTGCACTACTACCCGAGCGGCCTGCGGCGCTACGTGTCGCGCCTCGGGCTGGCCGCCGCCAAGCGGCTGTTCCTGCTCGCCGAGACCGTGCCCGCCGAGGAGCTGCTGCGCATCGGCTACCTGGACGCGCTGGTGCCGGCGGCGCGGCTGGATGCCGAGGTCGATGCCCTGGCCGACGCGCTGGCGGCCGGCGCACCGCTGGCGCTGCGCGGCATGAAGCAGTCGCTCAACGAGATCGCGCGCGGTGAATTCGACCTGCCGCGCCTGCGTGAACGCGAGACCCTTTGTGCCGCCAGCGAGGACCTGCGCGAGGGCCTGGCGGCCGTTACCGCCAAGCGCGAACCGGTGTTCGGCGGCCGCTGAACGGCCCTCAGGTCGTCCGGCCCGGCGGCCGCGTCAGCACGGCCTGCAGCGTCGACACCGTTCGCTGCACCAGGTCGGCGGGTTTCCAGTGCCGTTCGACGACCAGGTGCGGCCAGCTGTCGATGTGCACTGGGTGATAGCGGTCACGCTCGAACGCAGCCGCGGCGACACGATGCAGACGCTGCAGCGCCGCCGCGGCCAGGGCACGGGCAGCCGGCATCCAGCGGTGCGGGCGGCGACCGGCTCGTCGGCGTCGCACCGACCTTGACGATCGTCGGCCCGTCGCGGGCGGCGCGGCGGCGTCGGTGCGCGGCGCACTACGCGCCCTCGCCCCGGCCCTCTCCCGCAAGCGCGAGAGGGGGGATGCCGGCGACGGGAGCGAGCTGCAGCAGCTGCGCCACCACCGCCACCGCGATCACCTCGGGCTCCTTGCCGGCGATGCCGGGCAGGCCGATCGGGCACACGATGCGGGCCATCGCCGAAGCGTCGAAGCCGCGTTCGCGCAAGCGGTGCTCGAAGCGTGCACGCTTTGTCTGTGAACCGATGAGGCCGAACCAGCCGAAGTCGCCACGCTGCAGGATCGCCTGCGTGAGCGCCAGGTCGAGGTCGTGGCTGTGCGTGAGCACGGCGTAGGCCGCACTCGGCGGCGCCAGCGCCACCTCCGAGACCACCGGCTCGACGCAGACCCGCTCGATGTGCGGCGGCAGCGGGCCTGCGGGGAATTCGCTCTCGCGTTCGTCCACCCATTGCACCCGGCACGGCAGCCCGGCGAGCAAGGCCACGATGGCGCGGCCGACATGGCCGGCGCCGTAGAGCTGCAGGGTGAAACGCGGCGCGGGCCCGGGCCACGCTGCGGGGTCGTCGTCGGCGAGCAACGTGTAGCGCAGGTCCAGCGCGCCGCCGCAGCACTGGCCCAGCGTCGGGCCCAGCGCGATGTGCTGCTCGAACACGCCGCCGCCACGGGCCAGCAGCACGCGCGCAGCGGCAATGGCCTGCCATTCGAGATGCCCGCCGCCGATGCTGCCCAGCGTTTCGTCGGCCGCCACCAGCAGACGCGTGCCGGCCTCGCGCGGCACCGAGCCGCGCGTGCGCTGCACTTCGACCACCACCGCCGGTCGCGCTGCGGCACGCCAGCGCCGGGCGGCAGCGTGCAGGTCCTGCGTCATGCGTCAGCAGCCCGCACGGCGTCGATGGCGCGCAGGATCGCCTCGGGGGTGGCCGGCGCCTGCAGCGGCGGGTCGACACGATGGCCGGCCACCGCCGAGACCGCGTCGCGAATGGCGAAGAAGACCGAGAACGGCAGCAGCAGCGGCGGTTCGCCGACGGCCTTGCTGCGGTGGATGCTGTCAACGCGGTTGGGGCGCCCGAACAGCCGCGTATGGAAGACCGGCGGGCAGTCGTTGGCGGTGGGGATCTTGTAGGTGCTCGGTGCGTGCGTCAGCAGCATTCCGGCCTTGCTCGAGCCGTCGGCCGGGTGCCAGACCAGTTCCTCCATCGTCAGCCAGCCCATGCCCTGGATAAAGGCGCCTTCGATCTGGCCGATGTCCAGCGCCGGGTTGAGCGAACGGCCGGCGTCGTGCAGCAGGTCGGCGCGCAGCAGCTTCCATTCGCCGCTGAGGGTGTCGACGACGACCTCGCTCACCGCGGCGCCGTAGGCGTAATAGTGGAAGGGGTGGCCCTGCATCGTCTGCTTGTCCCAGCTCAGGCCGGGCGTGGCGTAGAACCCGTCGCTCCACAGTTGCACACGCGCCTGGTAGGCCAGGGCCACGACCTCGGCAAAGGCGATCGACTGGCCGCCGACGAAGACCTCGCCGTCGGCGAAACCCACCTCGTCGGCGCCGCCGCCCCAGCGCGCGGCGGCAAACGCGGCCAGCCGCTCGCGGATGCGGCGCGCCGCGTCCTGCGCCGCCTTGCCGTTGAGGTCGCTGCCGGTGCTGGCCGCGGTGGCCGAGGTGTTGGCGACCTTGTGCGTGTCGGTCGCGGTGCAGCGCACACGCTCGACCGGCAGGCCGAGTTCGTGTGCCACCACCTGCGCCACCTTGGTGTTCAGGCCCTGGCCCATCTCGGTGCCGCCATGGTTGACGAGCACCGAACCGTCGGTATAGACGTGCACCAGCGCGCCGGCCTGGTTGAGGTGGGTGACGTTGAAGGCGATGCCGAACTTCAGCGGCGTCAGCGCCAGGCCCTGCTTCAGCACCGGGCTCGCGGCATTGAAGGCGGCCACTGCGGCGCGGCGTTCGGCGTAGCGGCTGCTGGCCTCGAGCTCGGCCACCAGCTCGTCGATGATGTTGTCGTCGACCACCTGGCCATACGGCGTGACCTTGTTCGACGCCTGGCCGTAGAAGTTGATCCGCCGCACCTCCAGCGGGTCCCTGCCCAGCGCACGCGCCACCGAGTCGATCAGGGACTCGATGGCGAACGCCCCCTGCGGCCCGCCGAAACCGCGGAAGGCGGTGCTGCTCTGCGTGTTCGTACGGCCCGAATAACCGTGCACCGCCACCGCCGGCAGCCAGTAGGCGTTGTCGAAGTGGCACAGCGCACGCGTCATCACCGGGCCCGACAGGTCGGCCGAGTGGCCGGCGCCCGAAACCATCGTGACCTCGGCGCCGAGGATGCGGCCTGCGTCGTCGTAGCCGACCTCGGCCTCGTAGTGGAAGCCGTGGCGGCGGCCGGTGACCAGGAAATCGTCGTCGCGGTCCAGGCGCAGCTTGACCGGGCAGCGCAGGCGTGCCGCGGCCACCGCGGCGACGCAGGCGAACAGCGCCGACTGCGATTCCTTGCCGCCGAAGCCGCCGCCCATGCGCCGGCATTCCACCTGCACCGCATGCAGCGGGCGGTCCAGCGCCCGCGCCACCAGCTGCTGCATCTCGCTGGGGTGCTGGGTCGAGCACAGCAGCTTCATGCCGCCGTCTTCCTGCGGCAGCGCGTACGAGATCTGCCCCTCCAGGTAGAAGTGTTCCTGGCCGCCGACGTCGAAACAACGCTGCAGGCGGTGCGGCGCCGCGGCGATGGCGGCGGCCGCGTCGCCGCGCTGCAGGTGCATCGGCGGCACCACGTACTGCTGCGCGGCGTGCGCCTCCAGCGGCGTCAGAACCGGCGGCAGCGCGGTGGCGCGGATCACCTCGCCCGCCCGCGCCGCGGCCCGGCGCGCCGCGTCGCGCGTCGTGGCGACGACGGCGAACACCGGCTGGCCCAGATAACGCAGCGTGGCGCCGGCCTCGCCGGCCAGGATGGGGTCGTCGTGGACCAGCGAACCGCAGTCGTTGCGGCCGGGGATGTCGCGCGCCGAGAACACATCCACCACGCCGGGCATCGTGCGCAGCGTCTCCAGCGCGATGGCTTGGATGACCCCGTGCGCCAGCGGCGACAGTCCCAGCGCGGCGTGCAGCGTGCCGGCGACTTCGGGCACGTCGTCGGTGTAGGGTGCACGGCCGGCGACGTGCAGGTGCGCCGATTCGTGCGGCCGGCTCACGCCCACCTGCGTATAGGCGGCGGCGCCGTCGGGCAGGTCCAGCGGCCTGTTCATGCGCTTTCCTCGCGCGCCCAGACGTTGACGGCACTCTCGGGCAAGGGGTCCACCAGGCGCGTTTCGAGCCAGAAGCGGCGCAGCAGGTTCTGCGCCACCTGCATGCGGTAGCCGGCGCCGGCGCGCATGTCGGTGAGCGGCGTGTAGTCGTCGGCCAGCGCCGCCATCGCGGCCTTCAGCGTCGTCTCCGTCCACGGCTGGCCCCGCAGCGCGGCTTCGGCGCCGGCCGCCCGGTGCACGGTGGCGGCCATGCCGCCGTAGGCCAGCCGGGCGGCGACGATGCGATCACCGTCGAGCTCGATCGCCAGCCCGGCGCAGACGGCCGAGATGTCGCAGTCGTAGCGCTTGGAGACCTTGTAGGCGCGCACGGCCTGGGCGCGGCCGCCGCGGCGCGGCGCTTGCAGCGCCTGCACGAATTCGCCGGCTTCGAGCCGGTTCTTCATGTAGTCGACGTAGAAGTCTTCCAGCGGCATCGACCGCACCCGCTGGCCGCGGCGCAGCGCGATGCCCGCGCCCAGCGCCATCAGCACCGGCGCGGCGTCGCCGATCGGCGAGCCGTTGGCGACGTTGCCGCCCATCGTGCCGGTCAGGCGCAGCGGTAGAGCGGCAAAACGCAGCCAGACGTCGCGCAGCGCCGGCCACTCGGCCACCAGCGCGCGCCAGGCGTCTTCCAGCGACGCGGCGGCGCCGATGACGATGCGGTCGGCGTGCACCTCGATGCGCTTGAGTTCGGCGACCTCGCCGATGTAGAGCAGGTCGCCCAGGTCGCGCAGCCGCTTGGTCACCCACAGGCCAAGGTCGGTGCCGCCGGCCAGCACGCGGGCCGCCGGCAACGACTCGCGCAGCGCAGCGAAATCGTCGATGCTGCGCGGCGCGTGGAAGGCCGGCCCACCGTGCACCGCAGCGTAGTGCAGTGCCGGCGCGCGGCCCAAGTCACGCAGCGCCGCCGCCACGGCGGCACGGTCGAACTCCGGCGCCGGCGCTTCGAAGGCGCGCTGCCCGGCGTCGAGGATCGGCCGGTAGCCGGTGCAGCGGCACAGGTTGCCCGACAGGTCGTCGGCCAGCTGCTGCCGTGTCGGCACCGTGCCGGCGGCCTGGTGGCGCTGGAAACAGGCCCACAGCGACATCACGAAGCCGGGCGTGCAGAAGCCGCACTGCGAACCGTGGCACTCGACCATCGCCCGCTGCACAGGGTGCAGCTCGTCATGGCGCACGGGGTGCAGCTCGTCATTGCGCATCGGGTGAAGCGCACGGGCGGCCAGCGCCACGTCCTCCACCGTGAACAGCGCCCTGCCGTCGAGCGTGGGCAGGAAGCGGATGCAGGCGTTGGCGGGCTGCAGGCGCAGGCCGCCGTGGGCGTCGAGTTCGCCCACCACCACCATGCAGGCGCCGCAGTCACCCTCGGCGCAGCCCTCCTTGGTGCCGGTGCAGCACGCGTCCTCGCGCAGCCATTCGAGCACCGTGCGCGTGGGCGCGGCGTCGGCGATCTCGACGACCGCGCCGCGGTGGAGGAAACGGATCGGGCGTGTGTTCATGGGCCGAGGTGCGCGAGCTTAAGGACTTACCCGGGACGTGGCGCGTGCTGCGCCGGTGCTGCGATGTTGCCGAAAATTGTGTCTATAAGATCGGCCGCATCGTGACACGCGTCGATTTCGACCCCATAGACCCCCGCCGCGTCCGGGGCTCGTCCGCCGGCCCCGCTGCGAGCGGTGTCGCCCGCGCCGCCCGCCGGCGCAACGGCCCAGCCACGGCGCCCCAGGCGGCGGCATGATCGCGATCCGCGCCGACCTGCTGGACTTCCCGAGCGCCCCGACCTGGGGCACGACGGATGAGCAAGCGGCGCGCTGGCGCCCCGACCACTGGCTGCTGGTCGGCGACGACGGCCGCATCGCCGGCGTGCAGGCCTTGGACCCCGGCCCCGAGTGGACTCGCGACGATCAGCGCGGCCGGCTGCTGATGCCGGGTTTCGTCGACAGCCACGTGCACAGCCCGCAGCTCGGCGTCATCGCCAGCTTCGGCACCGAGTTGCTGGACTGGCTGCACACGTATACCTTCCCGGCCGAGCGCGCTTGGGGCCACCCGGCCGTGGCTGCCGCCGGCTCGGCGCTGTTCCTCGACGCGCTGCTGGCCCACGGCACCACCGCGGCGGTGGTCGTCCCCACCGTGCACAAGGCCTCGGCCGAGGCGCTGTTCGAAGCGGCGAGCGAACGCGGCATGCGCATCGTCTGCGGCAAGGTGCTGATGGACCGCCACGCCCCCGACGGCCTGCGCGACGACGTGGCCGGCGCCGAACGCGACTGCATCGACCTCATCC
The DNA here is from genome assembly GCA_964371495.1 of uncultured Rubrivivax sp. Lineage (GTDB taxonomy): Bacteria > Pseudomonadota > Gammaproteobacteria > Burkholderiales > Burkholderiaceae_C > Rubrivivax. The sequence continues at coordinate 2,593 of CAYJOA010000072.1, read as the reverse complement.
AGCGCTGGCACGGCCGCGGCCGCAATGCCTACGCCGTGACGGTGCGCTTCGCGCCCACCAGCACGCCGGCGCAGCTGGCGATGGCCGGCGCACTGTGCCGCGCCGACCCGACGCTGTACCTGCAGACGCACCTGGCCGAGAACCGCGACGAGGTGCGCTGGGTGGCTGAACTGTTCCCGCAGGCCCGCAGCTATCTCGACGTCTACGCCGGCGCCGGGCTGTTGCATGCGCGTTCGGTGCTGGCGCACGGCATCTGGCTCGACGCCGCCGACCGCGCCGCACTGCAGGCGGCCGGCGCGCAGATCGCCTTCTGCCCCAGCTCCAACCTGTTCCTGGGCAGCGGCCTGTTCGACTGGCCGGCGACGGCCGCCGCCGGCGTCCCGGTCAGCGTGGCCAGCGACGTCGGCGGCGGCACCAGCCTGTCGATGCAGCGCACGCTGGCCGACGGCTACAAGGTGCAGGCGCTGCGCGGCAAGGCCGGCGGACACGACCTCACGGCCTGGGTCGCCCTGCACGCCGCCACGCGCGGCGCCGCCCAGGCGCTGCAGCTGGGCCACGAGATCGGCCTGCTCGAGCCCGGGCTGATGGCCGACCTGTGCCTGTGGGACTGGGCCGTGGGCGCCGTCGACGGCCAGCGCCAGCGCGTGGCGCGCGACCTGCACGAGAAGGTCTTCGCCTGGATGCTGCTGTCCGACGAGCGCCACCTCGTGGGCACCTGGGTCGCCGGCCGGCAGCGCTACGAGAGGGATCGTGCATGACACCCGGCCTGCGCCTGGAACTCAGCGGCATCAGCAAGCAGTACCCGCTGGTGCGCGCCAACGACGGCGTCGACCTGCGCGTCGAACCGGGCCAGATCCACGCCGTGCTCGGTGAAAACGGCGCCGGGAAGAGCACGTTGATGAAGATCATCTACGGCGCCGTGCAGCCCGACGCCGGCGAGATCTTCTGGAACGGCCAGCGCGTCGCGGTGGCCAGCCCGGCGCAGGCGCGGCGGCTGGGCATCAGCATGGTCTACCAGAACTTCTCGCTGTTCGACACGCTGACCGCGGCCGAGAACGTCTGGCTCGGCCTGGACCGGTCGCTCAAGCTGCCCGAGGTGACGCGCCGCATCGTCGAGCTCGCGCACACCTATGGGCTGGACGTCGAGCCGCAGCGCCCGGTGCACACGCTGTCGGTGGGCGAGCGCCAGCGCGTCGAGATCGTGCGTGCGCTGCTGACCGACCCGCAGCTGCTGATCCTGGACGAACCCACGTCGGTGCTGACGCCGCAGGCGGTGGACAAGCTCTTCGCCACGCTGCGGCTGCTCGCCGCACGGGGCTGCAGCATCCTCTACATCAGCCACAAGCTCGACGAGATCCGTGCGCTGTGCCACCACTGCACGGTGCTGCGCGGCGGCAGGGTCACCGGCGAGGTCGACCCCACGCGCGAAAGCAACGCCAGCCTGTCGCGGTTGATGATCGGCGCCGAGCCGCCGCAGCTGCAGCCGCGGGCGCAGACCGCGGGCGAGGTCGTGCTGCGGGTCCAGGGCCTGAGCCTGCCGCGGCAGGACGCTTTCGAGATGGACCTCGACGACATCCGCTTCGAGGTACGGGCCGGCGAGATCGTCGGCATCGCCGGTGTCTCGGGCAACGGCCAGCAGGAGCTGATGGCCGCGCTGTCGGGCGAGGACGCGCGCGCCGCGCCGGCGGCGATCACGCTGTTCGGGCGGCCCATCGGCGACCACTCGCCGCGCCATCGCCGCAAGGAGGGCCTGCACTTCGTGCCCGAGGAACGCCTGGGCCGCGGCGCGGTGCCGACGCTGAGCCTGGCGCAGAACACCCTGCTCACGCGCACCGAAGCCGTGTCGCCTTTCGGCTGGGTGGCGACGCGTCGCGTGCAGCGCCTGGCGCAGGACATCATCGCGCGCTTCAAGGTGCACGGCGGCGGCGCGGACAGCAGCGCGCGCAGCCTGTCGGGCGGCAACCTGCAGAAGTTCATCGTCGGCCGCGAGATCAGCGCCGACCCCCGGCTGCTGATCGTCAGCCAGCCGACCTGGGGTGTCGACGTCGGCGCCGCGGCGCAGATCCGCGGCGAGCTGCTGGCACTGCGCGACGCCGGCTGCGCGCTGCTCGTCGTCAGCGAGGAACTCGACGAACTGTTCGAAGTCTGCGACCGCCTGCTCGTCATCGCCAAGGGCCGCATCTCGCCCAGCGTGCCGGTGGCCCAGGCCAGTGTCGAGACGATCGGCCAGTGGATGGCCGGCCTGTGGCCGGCCGCGCCCGCGGCGCAGGCGGCCTGAACATGCTCAAGCTCGAAGCCCGCCCGCAGGCCAGCCGGCTGATGTCGCTGTTGTCGCCGCTGCTGGCGCTCGCCGCCACGGTGCTGATCGGCGTCGCTCTCTTCCTGATCCTCGGCAAGGACCCGCTGCGCGGCCTGCAGATGTTCTTCGTCGAACCCGTGAAGAGCGTGTACGCGCTGTCGGAACTGTCGATCAAGGCCACGCCGCTGATCCTCATCGCGCTCGGGCTGGCGGTGTGTTTTCGCAGCAATGTCTGGAACATCGGCGCCGAGGGCCAGTTCATCGTCGGCGCGCTGGCCGGCGGCTGGGTGGCGA
>CAYJOA010000071.1:0-22574 GCA_964371495.1 uncultured Rubrivivax sp. | reverse complement strand
TCGCTGCGAGGACTGGCCCGATCTAGAATGAGTTGGCCAGCACCAGCGTCCAGTGCGATGGCAGCCGTTCGATCAGCATGTCCAGCAGCGTGTGCACCGCGCCGCCCGGCACGCGGTGCAGGTCGTCGAGCACGATCACGCCGTGCGGCGCCTGGGCGTCGGCCAGCGCATTGACGAGTTCGCCGCGCGCGCGGCGCAGGCCGGCGCCGTGGTCGGCGGCCTGCGCCGCCAGCGCCTCGGGCGCGGTGCGCCAGGGCAGGTCGTGCGGCTCGAGCGCCGCCGCCAGGCAGGTGAACAGGCGCTGCGCGTCGTCGTCCTCGTCCAGCGACACCCAGGCCATCGCCGTGCCGGCGGGCAGCCGCGGCAGCTGTGCGGCCAGTGCCGAAGTCTTGCCGAACCCGGCAGCGGCCAGCAGCAGCACCACGCGCGAGCTCAGCAGCGCCGGCAGCAGCGCGGCGTCGAGCGCCGGCCGCGCGATGCGCGAGCTGCGCGCACGCGGCGGCTGGATCTTGGTGGCGGCAAAACGCAGCGTCTGTTCCATCGCGGTGGCGCGCATTGTGCGGCGCGCCGGCCGGCTGTGGCAGAGTCCGCGCACAAGGAGAGCCACGATGAGCAAGGACCACCTGCTGGCGCTGGACCAGGGCACCTCGAGTTCACGCGCCATAGTCTTTCACCGCAGCGGCCGCATCCGGGCGCAGGCGCAGTGCGAATTCCGTCAGATCTTCCCGCAGCCGGGTTGGGTGGAGCACGACGCCAACGACATCTGGGACAGCCAGTTGGCGGTGGCGCGGCAGGCGCTGGCCGAATCGGGGCTGACGGCGGCCGACATCGCGGCCATCGGCATCACCAACCAGCGCGAGACCACCGTGCTGTGGGACCGTCGCAGCGGCCAGCCCATCCACCGCGCCATCGTCTGGCAGGACCGCCGCACCGAGCCGCTGTGCGCGCAGCTGCGCGAACGTGGTCTGGCCGACGCCGTGCGCAGGTCGACCGGCCTCGTCATCGACCCCTATTTCAGCGGCACCAAGATCCGCTGGCTGCTCGACCACGTGAAAGGCGCGCACATCGCCGCCGCGCAGGGCGAGCTGGCCTTCGGCACCATCGACAGCTGGCTGCTGTGGCAGCTGACGCAGGGCCGCGTGCACGCCACCGACGTCAGCAACGCCTCGCGCACGATGTTGTTCGACATCCGCCATAACGCCTGGGACCCCGAGCTGCTGAAAGCGCTGCACGTGCCCGACAGCCTGTTGCCGCGGGTCCATCCGTCCAGCCACGTGTATGGCGAAACGACGCTGTTCGGCGCGCCGATCCCGATCACAGGCATCGCCGGCGACCAGCAGGCAGCGCTGTTCGGCCAGGCCTGTTTCAAGGCCGGGCTGGCGAAGAACACCTACGGCACCGGCTGCTTCATGCTGATGCACACCGGTGGCCGATGCGTGAGCTCCAGGCACGGCCTCATCACCACCGCGGCGGCGCAGCCGACGGTCGTGCCCGAATACGCGCTGGAAGGCAGCGTCTTCATCGGCGGCGCCGTCGTGCAATGGCTGCGCGACGGCCTGCGCGCCATTTCCGGCAGCGGCGAAGTGCAGGCACTGGCCGAGAGTGTTCCCGACAGCGGTGGTGTCATCGTCGTGCCGGCCTTCACCGGGCTGGGCGCACCGTACTGGAACGCCGACGCGCGCGGCGCCATCGTCGGCCTGACGCGCGGCAGCACGCTGGCGCACATCGCGCGCGCGGCGCTGGAAAGCATTGCCTTCCAGAGTGCGGCACTGCTGCAGGCCATGAGCAAGGACGCCGCGCCGGTGGCCGAACTGCGCGTCGACGGCGGCGCCTGCGTCAACGACCTGCTGATGCAGTTCCAGGCCGACCTGCTGGGCATCCCGGTGGTGCGGCCGCAGGTCACCGAAACCACGGCGCTGGGCGCGGCCTACCTGGCCGGCCTGGCTGCCGGGGTCTACGACAGCCAGGACGAACTGGCCGGCTTGTGGCGCGAAGAGCGGCGCTTCGTGCCGACACTGCCGCGCGAGCACGCCGCCGAACGCCTGGCGGCATGGGACCGTGCGGTGCGCCAGACGGTGGCGACTTAGCCGCGCGTGCAACGGGCGGCCGCAGTGGCGCGCCCGGCGCGGCCGGGCTTACTGGACGGCGAAGTCCTGCAGCGTCTTGCCCGCGGCGAGGGCGTCGCGCAGCCATTGCGGGCGTTTGCCGATGCCGCCCCAGGTGCGGCCGTTCTCGTCGCGGAACTTCACCGCACGCGCCGGCTTGGCCTTGGTCTTGGCCGACTTGCGGCGCGTCTTGGCGACCGGCTTGCCCGCCGCCTTGGTCTTGCGCGCGGCTGCCGGCGCCAGGCCCAGGTCGGCTGCGGTCAGGCCGTAATGCTGGACCGCCTCACGGATGCGCGCAACGACACCTTCGACTTCCTGGCGCCGCAGCTTGTCGGCTTCCTGCTGCAGCGTTTCGATCTGCTTGACGACTTGAGCGTAGGTCTTTTTCATCGGATCGTTTTCATGTTGGGGGGGCTCCCTGGCCGGCACTGCCGAAGCGACCGGCTTCGCGGCGTCTTTTCAAAGGGTTAATGTGCGCGCTAATGGTGAACGTTAACACATGCGCGCTAATGAATTAGGTTCGGTGCCGAATCGTCGGTATCGATCAGGCAGGCACCGGGTGGGAATGAAAGTGTGCGGTGCACCTGCCTTGACTGCGCCTTACCAAGTCAGCGGGTGGGCGCGATAGTAACGCGCCAATTCGCCGTAAAGCGCCGGATGCGAAGCCGCCAGCGCCGCCGCTTGTTCGAAGAACAGTTCGGTCACGACGGCAAAGAACTCGGCCGCGTCGGTGGCGGCATAAGGTTCGATCAAACCCGGCTCGCCGCGGGCCAGGCGCTGCTGCAATGCTTCGAATTCGGCGCCCAGTACCGCCGACCAGCGGGCGTAACGTTCGCGGCCACCGAGGAAGGGCGCGCCGTTGGCGCGGCCGCTCTCCTGGTCGAGCTGGTGCGCGAATTCATGGAGCACGACGTTGCGGCCGTCGTCGGGGTCGGCGGCGCCGGCCAGCACGTCGTCCCACGACAGGATCACCTGACCCTGCTGCCACGATTCGCCGGCCAGCGCGCGGCGTTCATCGCGCGCCAGTCCGGCGGCGTCGGTGGCCGTGCGGTCGACGACGAAAGTGCCGGGATAGAGCAGCACCTGGCGCAGCTTGCGAAAGTAGCCGGCGCGGCGGTTCAGCAGCAGCAGCGCCGCTTGCGTGGCGACGAGCACGCGCATCTCGTCGCTGACCGTCAGGCCGCCGCAGCCGATGAAGGGTTTTTCGGCCAGCAGCACCTGGGCGTGTTTCTTCAGCTGCAGCTGCACGTCGGCCGGCAGACGGGCAAAGGCCGGCATGCGCTGGCGCAGGATCTCGCGCCAGGCGGTCGGGAAGGGCTGCCGGCGCACACGCTGCCGGCGCAGCGCGGCCAGCAGCGGCGGGCCGCCCAGCCAGGCGGCGACGGCGAGCCCGAGGGCGGTGAAGAAGGCCAGGGCGGCGGGCAGAGTCACCCGACCATCTGGGCGCGCGCGGCCGGCTCTTCAAGCCCCCGCCACCGCTTGCCGGTACAACAAGGCGTGGCGTGGTGAGTGCGGGACCCTCACGTGCGGGGCTCGCAACGCACTTCGGCCGTCACCGAGTTGGCGATGAAGCAGGCCTCGTGCGCGGCGTCGTGCAGCGCCTGCAGCTCGGCGGCCGTGGGCTGGCCAGCGCCGAGAACATGCACGAGGGGCCGCAGCGTCACGCGCGTCATCGCCAGCCGGCCGTCGGCGCGGCGCTGCAGCGTGCCCGAGGCCTGGTCCTCGTAGCGGTCGACGCGCACGCCCTGCTTGGCCGCCAGCGACAGGAACCACAGCATGTGGCAGCTGGCCAGCGAGGCGACGAACAGCTCCTCGGGGTCGACCGCGCTGGCGTCCGACAGCGGCAGCGGCACCACGCTGGGCGACGACGAGCCGGCAACCACGGCGCCGCCGTCGAAGCGCAGCAGGTGGCGACGGCTATAGCGGTTGTCGGTGAAGGCTTCGAGCGGGTCACGCTGCCAGCTGACGTGGGCGGTGTATTCGGACATCGTGCTTCCCGCAATGGCGAAGCCGGGATGCTGCCACGACGCCGGCCCGTGCGATGATGAAGCCATGATCACACTGCACTACCACCCCGGCAACGCCAGCTTCACGCCGCACGCGCTGCTGCACGAGATCGGCGCGCCCTTCGAGCTGCATCTGGTCGACCGCGCGCAGCGCGAGCACAAGTCGCCGGCCTACCTGGCGCTGAACCCGAACGGCCTGATTCCGGTGCTGGTGGACGGCGAGCTGGTGCTCTACGAGACCGCGGCGATCTGCCTGCACCTGGCCGACAGACATCCGGCGGCGCAGCTGGCGCCGCCGCTGGCCAGCGCCGAGCGGGCGCACTTCTACAAGTGGCTGGTGTGGCTGACGAACACCCTGCAGGCCACGCTGCTGCACTACTTCTACCCCGAGCGTATGGTCGACGACGGCAACACCGCCGGCGCCGCGCAGGTCAAAGCCCATGCGCAGGCCCGCGTGCACGACTGCCTGGCGCAGATCGAGACCCAGCTCGCCGGCCACGGCGGGCCCTGGCTGCTGGGCGAACAGTACAGCGCGGTCGACCCCTACGCCTTCATGCTGTGCCGCTGGACACGCGGCTTCGACGCGCGGCCGGCGCGCGAGTACGCGCACATCGGGCCCTTCCTGCAGCGTGTGCTGGCGCGGCCGGCCGTGCAGCGCGCGATCGCCACCGAGCAGCTGCCGCCACCGCTGGTCTGACAGCCGCACCCGGCGGCTGGAGCGCGCTGCTCGTGCACTCAGGCGCGTGCCGCCGCCGGCAGCGCCAGCCGCTCGATCCAGTGCCGCGTCAGCGGCGTCACCGGCTTGGCCATCGAGCGCTCGTTGACCAGCGCACGGCCGATGTCGCGCCGGCCGCCCTGCGCGGCGGCGGCGAGCAGCGTCTGGTCGATGAGGTCGCGCTGGGCGTGGCTGCCGCCGAAGCGCGCCGCCAGCGCACGCACCGGATAGATCAGGTCGGCGGCGCCGTCGGCGTCGCCGTGCGCCAGCGCGACCAGGCCGCGCATCAGCGGCAGTCCGACCTCGCGTGCCATCTGGTGGTTGCTGCGGCCGGCGTCGGCGGGCTTGAGCGCACGCTCGGCGCAGCGCGCGAGCCATGATTCGGCGCGCGGCACGTCGCCGGCGCCGAGCATCGCCATCACCGCATGCACGTCGTTGAAGGCGTAGTGGCCGGCGTTTGCAGCGGCCAGATCCCAGCCCGACAACACTTCGGCGCAGCGCAGCGACACGTCTTCGCCGAGCAGGTGCAGGCGCCAGAGCATGGCGGCGGCGTCGACGCGCTGCAGCGTGATCTGCAAGGCGTCGCCGCTGAGGTGGGCGTCGACCAGCCGCAGCACGCCGGCGGCGTCCAGCGCCTCGAGCCTGAACAGCGCCTTGTGCCACCACAGGTGGCAGGCGAAGCCATTGCCGTCGGCCCACACCGGCTGGTGCAGGCGCAGCCAGGCCGCACCGTCCTCGAAGCGACCCTGCATTTCCATCACGTGCGCCACCGCGTGCACGGCCCAGGGCACGCGCGGCTCGATGGCCAGCGCGCGGCGGCCGGCGTCTTCGGCCTGCGGGTAGAGGTTGCTCTCTTCCAGGCCGAAGGCATGCAGCGCCAGCACGTAGCCGTACAGCGGGTCGGCTTCGTCCCACTCGGGCAGCGCGCGTGCGGGGCGCAGGCGCAGGCCGGCGGAGTCGCCGCGGTAGAAGTCCCACAGCTGTGCCCATTGCAGGGCCAGCGCGTCGCGCGGGTGCTGCAGCAGCAAGGCGTCCCAGCCGCGGCAGGCCGCGTGCCAGCGGCCTTCCAGCACCAGTTGCACGGCGTCGAGGTGGGCGCGCTCGCGCGCCGGCGCGTCCTTGGCCAGCGCACGCGCGTGCGACAGGTGGGCGTCGGCCTCGCGTTGCAGCGTCGGCTCGGTGAGGCTGAGCAGGAAGCCGGCCTTCATCACGTGCGGCATCGCCCAGCCGGGGTCGGCGGCCATCGCCGTGTCGAGGTCGGCCAGCGGCGTGTCGTAGAACGACATCATGCGCCACAGTGCCTGCTCGGCCGCCGCGCGCGCCGCCGCACTGGCGCTGCCGGTGGGGTTGCCGCGGAGGTCTGCGTGTGACATGGAGCGGAATGTAGCGCGCTCGCCGTCGGGTCCGTGCCGGCCGCTGCTCAAGGCGGTGCCGGCCACGGCCGCAGCGGCGGCCGCAGGCCTTCCCAGCTGCGCGCCAGGCGCAGCACGCCGAGGTCGTCGTGGCGCTGGCCGATGATCTGCAGGCCGATCGGCAGGCCAGCCGCGGTGTGGCCGCAGGGCACGCTGATGGCGGGCTGTTCGCTCATGTTGTAGGGCAGCGTGTAGGCGATGTGTTCCATCGCCCGCAGGGGGTCGTTGGTGGGGCTGGCCCGCTCGGCGGCGAAGGCCGACACCGGCGCCACCGGCGAGATCACATAGTCGCATGGCCGGCAGGCGGCGACCGCGGCGTCGCGCAGCGCAGCGAACTGGCTGTAGCCGTGGAACAGCTCGGCGGCGCTGCAGGTCTGGCCGGCGGCCGCCCAGTCGCGGATGTACGGCAGCACCTTGGCCCGGCGCGCCGGCGGCAGCGCCGAAATGTCGAGCCACGAGCGCAGGCGCCAGAAGAGGTTGATGCCGTCGGCCATCTCGCGCGTCGTGAACGGCGCCAAGGTCTCGACGACGGCGCCGGCGTCTTCGAACGAACGCGCCGCGGCCTGCACTGCGGCAGCGATCTCGGCGTCCAGGGGCAACCCCCAGCCGGCGTCCAGGAGCAGGCCGATCTTCAGGCCGCGCACGGCAGCGCGAGGTTCGGCGACCACCGTGCCCCAGTCGATGTCCTGCGGCGGCAGGCTCGTCGCGTCGCGCCAGTCGGGCCCGCTCAGCGTCGCCATCATCAGCGCGCTGTCGGCGACGCTGCGTGTCAGCGGCCCGGCGACACGCCCGAGGTAGGGCGGCTTGATCGGCACGCGGCCGCCGCTGGGCTTGAAGCCGACGACGCCGCACCAGCCCGCCGGCAGGCGGATCGAGCCGCCGATGTCGGTGCCCAGGTGCAGCGGGCCACAGCCGGCAGCGGCCGCCGCGGCGGCGCCGGCGCTGCTGCCGCCAGGGCCCTTGCTCAGGTCCCACGGGTTGCGCGACAGCGCATGGAAGCTCGACAGGCCCGACGACAGCATGCCGAAGTCGGGCATCGTCGTCTTCGCCAGCAGCAGCGCGCCGGCTTCGCGCAAGCGGGCGGCCGGCGGCGCGTCTTCGGCGGCGGGAACGAGCTCGGTGGCGGCGCTGCCCAGCGGCACGGCAACACCACGCGTGGCAATGTTCTCCTTGATCGTCACCGGCACGCCGTCGAGCGCGCCGCAGGGTTCGCCGCGTTGCCAGCGCGCTTCGCAGGCGCGGGCCTGGGCCAGCACGGCCTCGGCGTCGAAACCCCAGGTGGCGTGGATGTGCGGCTCCCAGCGTTCGAGATGCGCCATCACGGCACGCGCCACCTCCAGCGGCGACAGCCGGCGCTCGCGATAGGCGGCGACGAGTTCGCTGGCGCCGAGGTCGTGCAAGGCGGTCATCCGACGGGTTCTCGGAGCTCAGGCAGGTTCGAGAAAACGGTGCAGGCGGGCCGCGGCCTGGGCCCGCACCTTGCGGCGCAGGAAGGGGGTCCAGCCCAGCAGCAAACCCGGCGCGCCGAGCGCCTGGCGCGCCCAGCGCCAGAAGTCGAAGCGGTCGCGGTGCCGCGTGATCAGGTCGTCGGCGTCGAACTCGAATTCGGCATCGATGCGGTTGTGCACCAGGCGGCCGCTGGCGGCGAAGAGGTAAGACGCTTCCCAGTGCGCGCTCACGCGGCGGCCCTGTTCTTCGATGTCGCTGGCCGCCAGCTTCCAGTGTTCACGGCCCCTGGCCTGCGTGGCAGCACACAGCATGCGCCACATGCCGCCGATGTCCTGCCGGCCGCGCAGCGAGAAGACTTCGTCGTCGAAGCGCGCGTCAGCGGCGTAGCAGGCCTGCATGGCCGCGCCGTCCAGTCGTTCGAAGGCGGCGTAGAAACGCTCGACGGCCGCCCGGCTCACGGCTTGGTGGCCGGCGGCGCCCAGCTCACCGCCGCCATGTCGTTGGCGAAGATCGGCGAGCTGTTCCACAGGCCGCGCAGCCCGCGCTTGAAAACCGCCACCTGCGCCGGGTTCCAGAGGAAGGCGTTGACGGCGTCGTCGGCCAACTGGCGTTGGATGTCGCGCCACAACCGGGCCTTCTCGCGCTGGTCGCCGGTGGCGGCCAGTGTCGCCACCAGGCCGCGGAACTTCGCGCTGTCGTAGCCGAAGTAGTAGTTGGGGTCGGCGTAGGCGGTGGCGTAGTCCAGCGGCTCGACGTGGTTGATGATCGTGAGGTCGAAGTTGCCCTTGAAGGGGCCCGCCAGCCACTGTGCCCACTCGACGTTCTCGATCTTGGCGTTGATGCCGACCTTGGCCAGCTGCGCGGCGACGATCTCGCCGCCCTTGCGCGCGTACTGCGGCGGCGGCAGCGTCAGCGTCAGGTTCAGCGGCGTCGTGATGCCGGCTTCGCGCAGCAGGGCGCGCGCCTTCTCGGGGTCGTGCGGGGTGACCTTGGTGAGGTCCAGATAGCCCAGGTCGGTGGGCGCGAAATGGCTGCCGATGGGCCGGCCCAGGCCTTCCTGGGCACCGTCGATGAAGGCCTGGCGGTCGATGGCGTGGGTGATGGCGCGCCGCACGCGCACGTCGTCGAAGGGCTTCCTGCGGTTGTTGATGGCGACGATGCCCTTGCCGGCGGTGCTGCCCACTTCGACCGTGAAACGGCGGTCGGCGCGAAACTGCTGCAGCGCCTGCAGGGCACCGAAGCGCGGGATGCCGTCGATGTCGCCGGCCAGCAGCGCCGCCACCTGCGCCGAGGGATCGTTGATGAAGCGGAAGGTGACGCGCCGCAGCGGCACCTTGGACGCGTCGCGGTGGCCGTCCCAACGCGTCAGCGTGATCGCACTGCCCTTGTTCCAGCTCTCCAGCACGTAGGGCCCGGTGCCCACCGGTCTGGTGGCGGCCTGGGCCGCGCTGTTGGGGTGCAGGATCACGGCGGTGTTCTCGCCCAGGCGGAACGGCAGCATGGCCTCGGCGTTGTTCAGCACCAGGATCACCGTGTGCGGGTCGTGCACGACGACGCTGGAGATGTTGTCGAACACCGCCTTCTTGGCCTTGTTGGTGCTGCCCGGCGCCTTGGCGCGGTCGAAGCTGAACTTCACCGTGCTGGCGTCGAAGTCCGAGCCGTCGGAGAACTTGATGCCCTTCTTCAGGCGGAAGGTGTAGGTCTTGCCGTCGGGGGTGTGGCCCCAGGACTCGGCCAGCAGCGGCGTCACCGCGCCGTCCATCGCCACCTTGGTCAGTCCTTCGAGGATGTTGTAGTGCACGATCTCGCCGATCGCCGCCGCCGACGCGCGGGTCGGGTCCAGCCCCGGGGCCGGCTCCAGCACCATGCCGAGCACGACGCTGTCGCGGCGCTGCTGCGCCCAGGCAGCGGGCAGGGCGGCGGCCAGCGGCGCGCCGGCCAGCAGGGTGTTGACGGTGCGGCGGGTGAGGGTCATTCGTGTTCTCCGGTCGGTGCGTGTACCCGGCATTCTGCGGCAACCGCGTTCAGCGCCGTGCGCGGGGTTTCATGCCCGGCACCGCCGCCAGCAGGCGCTGCGTGTAGGGGTGCTGCGGGTGGTGGAAGAGCTCGTCCGGGTGACCCTGCTCGACGATGCGGCCGTGCTGCAGCACGATGACCTCGTCGCACACCAGGTCCACCACCGCGAGGTCGTGGCTGATGAAGAGGTAGGTCACGCCCCAGCGATCCTGCAGGTCCTGCATCAGGTTGAGCACCTGCGCCTGCACCGAGACATCGAGCGCGCTCACCGGCTCGTCGGCAACGATGAGCCGGGGCCGCGTGATGAGCGCGCGCGCGATGGCGATGCGCTGGCGCTGGCCGCCGGAGAATTCGTGCGGCACCTTGACGAGGTCGGCCTCGCGCAGGCCGACGGCGTCCAGCGCCTCGATCGCGCGCTCGCGCTGCTCGGCCTTGCCGGCGCCGTGCAGCACGGCCAGCGGCTCGGCCACCGTCTGCAGCACGGTGCGCCGCGGGTCGAGCGAGCCGTAGGGGTCCTGGAACACCATCTGCAACTGCGCGCGTGCGCGCCGCAGTGCCGCGGCGTCCAGCGTGTGCAGGTCCTGGCCGTCGAGCAGCACACGGCCGGCGCTCGGCTTTTCCAGCGCCATCACCAGCCGCGCCAGCGTGCTCTTGCCCGACCCCGATTCACCGACCAGCCCCAAGCTGCGGCCGGCCCGCAGCGTGAAGCTCACGCCGTCCAGCGCCTGCACCTCGGGCGCCGGCGACAGCAGCCGTTCGCGCGGCAGGCGGTAGCGCTTGGCCAGGTTCTCGACGGCCAGCAGCGCAGTCTTCATCGTGCGCCCCCGGCGCTGCGGGTCGTCCCCCTCATCGCTCGATCCTGATGCAGCGCGCCTCGTGGCCGGCGCCGACGGGCACGGCCGGTGGCGGCGCGGCGCGGCAGGCGTCGACGACGCGGTCGCAGCGGTCGGCAAACGGGCAGCCGGCGGGCATGTCGAGCAGTTCCGGCACGCGCCCGGCGATGGTCGCCAGCCGCGTGCCGCGCGCCAGGCCCAGCCGCGGCCGCGCCGCGAACAGGCCGCGCGTGTAGGGGTGCGCCAGGCGCTCGAAGACGGCGGCCGTGGGCCCGCTTTCGACGACGGTGCCGCCGTACATCACGAGCAGGCGCTGCACGGTGTCGGCCATCACGCCGAGGTCGTGGCTGATCAGCAGCAGGCCCATGCCGTCCTCGCGCACCAGCTCGAGGATGAGGTCGAGCACCTCGCGCTGGATCGTCACGTCGAGCGCCGTCGTCGGCTCGTCGGCCACCAGCAGGTCGGGGCCGCAGGCCAGCGCGATGGCGATCACGACGCGCTGGCGCTGGCCGCCGCTGAGCTGGTGCGGGTAGGCGTCGAGCCGCTCGCGGGCCTGCGGCAGCTGCACGCGTTCCAGCAGTCGCAGCGCCTCGGCGCGCGCCGCAGTGGCCGACAGGTCCTTGTGCAGGCGCAGCGATTCGGCGATCTGCCGGCCCACCGTGTGCAGCGGATTGAGTGCCGTCATCGGCTCCTGGAACACCATGCCGATGCGGTTGCCGCGCAGCCCGCACAGCCGTGCTTCGTCGAGCGTGGTGAGTTCGGTGCCGTCGAAGCGGATCGAGCCGGCGACGCTGGCGCCTTCGGGCAGCAGCCCCATCACGGCCAGCGCGGTGATCGACTTGCCGCAGCCCGATTCGCCGATCAGGCCGAGGGTCTGGCCGCGCTCGAGCGCAAACGAAACGCCCCGCAGCGCGGCGGCGGCGCCGCGGGACGTCTGCAGGGTGACGCGGAGGTGGTCGACTTCGAGCAGGGCCACCCGGCGACGATAGCGCCCTTTCGAGCCCTGTCAGGCCGCACCGAGTGCCACGACGCGTTCGCCGCGCAGCTGCGGCGAGCTGTCGTCGGCGGCGACGAAACGCAGTTCCAGGCTGGTGCGGTGCCGCGTCATCGCCGGCGCGACATGCGTGCGGTGCAGCGTGTCGCCGCTGAACAGCAGCAGGTCGCCCGGCTGCATCAGCGGTCTCCAGAAGTCGTCGCGGGCATGTCGTTCGTCGACCCGCGACGGGGTCAGTTCAGCCGGCGGCAGCAGGCCGGGCAAGGGCGTGCGCAGCAGTTCGAGCCCGGGCGCGTCGCCGCCGCACGCTGACAAGGCGATCCAGCAGGTGGGCATCTGCAGCGGCACCTGAGGCCGCTGCGGCGTGCCGAAGTCGAAATGCAGCGCGCCGTCCTGGTGCCAGCCGTGCGCGGCGTGTCCGGGCGGAGCGCGTCCGGGCGCGTACTGGCAGCGCGCCCAGCACTGGTCGGCCAGCAGCGCCACGCGGCGGCCGAAGGCGGCGTCGATAACGCCTTGCAGCGGCCCGCGCCACAGGTGCCGGGCGACGGCGACCGGACCCAGCCCCTCGCCGGACAGTGCCCGCAGGCGCAGCGACGAACTGTGCAGTGAGAAGTCGGCCTCGTCGGCGCTCGACCGGCAGCGTTCGATACCGGCTTCGATGACCGAGCGCCAGCGTTCGCACGACAACGCCGGGCAGGCCTTGCGCAGCAGCCGCGGCGGCTGCACCCACCCCATCGCCGGCATCCTCCCGTGCTGCTTCAAGGTGCGGGCAGCGCAGCTTTCGCACGCAGGAACTGCTCGGCGCTGGTCAGCTTCACACCCAGTGTGGCGGCCAGTGCAGCGCTGTCGTACGGCGTGTCGTGGCCGACCGCCCAGTTCAGCCCCATGATGTTGGACGCGGCCTCGGAGAACGGCCGCATCAGCAGCTGCTGCACGCGGAACACGGCGCTGGGCGTCGACAGTGCGCGCACCGGGCGACCGAGCACCAGCGCGAACAGCGCCACGACCTCGTGCCACGTCAGCACCTGCGGCCCGCCGATGTCGAAGGTGGCGTCGAGCGCCACCGGGTGGTCGATGGCGCGCACCATGAAATCGGCCACGTCGTCGATGGCGATGAAGGCGTGTCGCGTGTGCGCCGGCCCCGGAACCAGTGCGATGCCGCGCTGCTCGACGAGGTTGCCGATGAGGCCCATGAAGTTCTGCAGGAAACCCCAGGGCCGGTCGATCAGCGCCGCCGGGTCGCCGCGCGCGGGCAACCGGCTGCCCAGAAAGGCAAACCAGTCGTCCATGAAGGGCGCGGCACGCAGGATCGTGTAGCCCAGGCCGCTGGCGCGCACGCGGTCTTCGTTGAGCCGTTTGTAGCGAAAGGTCGGCACCCGGTGGTCGCCGGGAAAGGACGGCACCGAGATCATCACGAAACGGCCCACGCCGTGGCGCCGGCAGGCCTTGACGAGGTCGTCGTAGCCGCGGCCTTCGACGGCCGCGAAACCGCTGGCCCGGCCCGGCCCACCGACGGGCACCACGCTGTTGGCCGTCGCCAGCACGGCCGCTGCGCCGCGGCATGCGGCGTCGACCGATGCCGGGTCGGTGAGGTCACCGACCGCCAGCTCGGCGCCGAGCTGCCGCAGGCGGGTGGGGTCCGACCGCGGCCGCACGAAGGCGCGCACCGGCTGGCCGAGTTCGAGCAGGCGCCGCACGATCCGGCTGCCGAGCTGGCCGGTGGCACCGACGACGAGGATCGGGCTTGGCGCGGTAGCCATGGCAGCGTCGCCGGCTGGCCTCAGCCTTCGGCAGCAATCCGGCGCAGCGCCTGCTCGAAGACTTCGGGCGGCTGGCCGCCCTGGATCAGGTGGCGTTCGTTGACGATCACCGACGGCACCGACGAGATGCCGGCGCGCTGCCAGAAACGTTCGCGCTCGCGCACTTCGTCGGCGTAGGCGTCGCTGGCCAGGACCTCGCGCGCCGCTTCCACGTCCAGGCCGACTTCGGCCGCCAGGTCCAGCAGCACGTCGTGCGCGCCGGGGTTGCGGCCTTCGGCGTGGTAGGCCTTCAGCAGCGCGTGCTTGAGCTCGCGCTGGTGGCCGGCGGTTTCGGCCCAGCACAGCAGCCGGTGCGCGTCGAAGGTGTTCCAGACCCGCTCGCGGCTGCCGAAGGTGAAACCCACCGCCGCGCCGCGCTCGCGGATGGCGGCCTGGTTGACCGCGATCTGCGCGGCCGAGATGCCGTACTTGCGCGACAGGTAGGCCACCGTGTCCTCGCCTTCGGCGGCCAGCGTCGGGTTCAGTTCGAAGGGCTGGAAGTGCAGCTCGATGTCGATATCGTCGCCGATGCGCTCGAGCGCGCGCTCCAGCGCGTTCAGCCCCACCGCACACCAGGGGCAGGCGACGTCGGAGACGAAATCGATCTTCATGGGGATCTCCTGCTGGGTCAACGCTGGCGCGCCAGTTTAGGGTCCATCAGGTCGCGCAGCCCGTCGCCCATGAGGTTGAGCCCGAGCACGCTGAGCACGATGGCCACGCCGGGGTAGACGGCCAGCAGTGGCGCCTGGAACATCTGCGTCTGTGCCTCGTTGAGCATGCGGCCCCAGCTCGGCTGCGGCGGCTGCGTGCCCAGCCCCAGGTAGCTCAGCGCCGCCTCGGCCAGGATGGCGGTGGCGAAAGAGATCGTGGCCTGCACGATGAGCTGGTTGGCGATGTTCGGCAGCACGTGATCCAGCGTGATCGCCAGCGGCCCCTTGCCGGCCGCGCGCGCTGCGGTCACGTAGTCGCGCGCCCACACGGCGTTGGCGGCGCCGCGCGTGATGCGCGCGAAGACCGGGATGTTGAAGATGCCGATGGCCACGATGCTCATCACCAGACCCGGCCCGTAGATGGCGGTGAGCATGATCGCCGACAGCAGTGCCGGGAAGGCGAAGGTGAAATCGCTGGCGCGCATGATCAGCTCCTCGACCCAGCCGCGCCGTGCCGACGCCACGCAGCCCAGCGCCACGCCGACTCCGAGCCCGATGCCGACCGCGACGACGCCGACGACAATGCTGTTCTGCGCCCCCACCAGCAGCTGCGAGGTGATGTCGCGCCCCAGGCTGTCGGTGCCCAGCCAGTGCGCGGCACTGGGGCCCTGCAGCTTGCTGGGGATGTCGATCTCGGCCGGCGGGTAGGGCGCCCACACCAGCGACAGCAGCGCCGCCACGGCGAGCAGCGCCGACAGCACGCCGCCGACGACGAAGCTGGGATGGCGCCGCGCGCGCTGCCAGAAGCCCATCACGACACGCGCAGCCGCGGGTCGACCAGCGCGTACAGCAGGTCGACGACGAAGTTCACCAGCACCACCACGGCGGCCAGCAGCATGACCACGTCGCGCACCACGACCAGGTCGCGGTTGCTGATGGCCTGGAACACCAGCCGCCCGACGCCCGGCAGCACGAAGACGTTCTCGACCACGATGGTGCCGGTGACGAGGTTGGCGAATTGCAGCCCGGCCACCGTCAGCACCGGGATCATGGCGTTGCGCAGCACGTGCCGCCACAGCGCCTGGCGCCGTGTCAGGCCCTTGGCGCGCGCGGTGCGAACGAAGTCCTCGCGCATCACCTCGAGCACCGCCGAGCGCGTGACGCGGGCCAGGATCGCCGCCTGCACCAGCGCCAGCGCCACCGCCGGCAGCACCAGCGCCTTCAGCCCTTCGGTCAGGCTGGTCGCGGTGATGCCGCCGCTGTCGGCGTCGGCCCAGCCCGGAAAGCCGCCGGCGCTGACCCATTGCAGGTGCACGGCAAAGAGCAGGATGAGCAGGATCGCGAACCAGAAGTTGGGGATCGCGATGCCGATCTGGCTGGCCGCCATCACGCCGACGTCGCCGAGCCGGTTGTGGCGCGACGCCGCGTACAGGCCCAGCGACAAGGCCAGCACCACCGTCAGCCCCATCGCCAGCAGCGCCAGCGGCAGTGTCACCTGCAGCCGCTCGGCGATGAGCTCGGCGGTGGGTGTGTCGTAGCTGATGCTTTGCGCCGTCTGGCCGCTCAGCAGGCCGCCGACCCATGCCGTGTAGCGTTGCCAGGGCGGCCGGTCCAGCCCCAACTTGGCCTGCAGCGCGGCCAGCGACTCGGGCGTCGCGGTGTCGCCCAGGATGACCTCGGCGGCGTTGCCGGGCAGCAGCTCCAGCACCACGAACACCACCACAGAGGCCACCGCCAGCGTGGCGATGAAGGTGGCAAGACGCTTGGCGAGGAACGGGCCCATCGCGGCCGATGATGCCTCAAGGCCCGGCCGTGCCGGGCCGGGCGCTCAGCGGCAGGCGAAGAAGGTCACGTAGCGCGCGCTGGCGGCAATGCCCATGCGCGATACCGCCGGCTCCAGCAGGTTGACGTGGTGCGACGGTGAATGCCGCCAGCCGTCGAGCAGTGTTTCAGCGGTCGGGAAACCGCGGCCGACGTTTTCGACGCACAGCTTGCTGCTGGCACGATTGAAGCGCGTTCTGAAGCCTTCGTGCGACAGCCGGCGCTGTTCGGACATGCTCTCGCTGTGTTCGCCGGCCAGCGCCGCCAGTTCACCGGCGAAGGCCAGGGGTCCCAGGCCGTTGCGCTGCCGGTAGTCGTTGATCAAGCCGGCGAGGTGGCGCACGTAGGCGTCGGAGGTCGACGCCGACGGCGCCGACTCGTAGGCCGCGCTCGGGCCCGCGAGCATGGCGATCAGGATGGCAAACGATGCACCCAACAGCGTAGGCAATTTCACGGCAGCTTCTCCGGCGACGTCCAGCCACCGGTATATCGGCCGCCGCGACGCGGAGTTTAGGGTTGGCGCGGCCGCGCGGGAAGCCTTGGCCGGCAGGTCGCGGCGGCCAGCGCAGGATGCACCGCAGTCAGCGCGGCCGGGCGCGCGCCGCTGGCAGGCGTGGCGCGCAGCACGCCGAGGTTGCGCGCCGCGTCGTCGGCGCCCTGGCCTGCGGCAGCCGCGAACCAGCGCGCCGCCGCGGCGGGGTCGCGGGCGACGCCGCGGCCGGTGGCGTACAGCACGCCCAGGTTGTTCTGCGCCGCGGTGTCGCGGTGTTCGGCGGCCCGGCGCAGCCAGTGCACTGCCAGCGTGTCGTCGCGTCGCAGGCCGCTGCCGGCCATGTGCATCCAGCCCAGCACGCTCTGTGCGCCGCCGTGCTCCTGCTCGGCGGCCAGCGCCATCCAGCGTGCAGCTTCGCCGGTGTCGCGGGCGAGCTGTACGCCGCACAGCAGCACGATGCCGTAGTCGTACTGCGCCTGCGTGTCACCGGCGGCGGCCCGCGCGCGCAGTTCGGCCGGCGAAACCGCCGCGGGACCGGCGGCCGCCGGCGTGGCCGGCCACGCCCCTGCCGCCGGCAGCAGCAAGGCCAGCGCCACCGCCAGCAGCCCCATCCCACCCTTCGCGTCTTTGGACAACATACCGAGCTGAAGCGTCGACAAGCCCGCGACCAAGGCTGCATTACAGCGCCGACGCGCTGCGCCGCCGTTGAGGCCGGTCAAGCTGCGTCGCTGCCGGTGCGCTGGTCGTACCGGCGTCTCGCGCCGGGCGGCGGACTATGATGTCCCGCATCTGTGAGGAGCCGCCGTGAGCGCCATCCCTTTCGACACCACGCAGGTCTTCATCGGCGGCCGCTGGCAGCGTGCCGCCGGTGGCCTGGGGCTGCCGCTGCTCGACCCGTCCAGCGGCTCGCTGCTGGCTGAAATCGCCCGCGGCGGCGCCGACGACATCGACGCCGCGGTCGCCGCGGCGCAGGCCGCACTGGCCGGCCCCTGGGGCGAATTGAGCGCCGCCGAACGCGGCCGCGTGCTGCTGAAGATGAGCACCCTGGTGCTGGCGCAGGCCGACGAACTGGCGCGGCTGGAGGCGCTGGACGTCGGCAAGCCGCTGAAGCAGGGTCGCGCCGACGCGCTGGCGCTGGCGCGTTACCTCGAGTTCTACGGCGGTGCCGCCGACAAGGTGCACGGCGAGACGATCCCCTTCGCCAACGGCTACACCGCGTTCACGCTGCGCGAGCCGCACGGCGTCACGGCGCACATCGTGCCCTGGAATTACCCGATGCAGATCATCGGGCGCAGCGTCGGCGCCGCGCTCGCGATGGGCAACGCCTGCGTGCTCAAGCCGGCCGAGGAGGCCTGCCTGACGGCGCTGGCCTTCGCGCGCATCGCCGCCGACGCCGGCCTGCCGGCGGGGGCCTTGAACGTCGTGCCCGGCCTGGGCGAGGAAGCCGGTGCCGCGCTGGCGTCGCACGCGGGCGTGCGCCACGTCTCGTTCACCGGTTCGGTGGCCGTGGGCGCGCTGATCCAGGCCGCAGCGGCGAAGAACGCGGTGCCGGTGACGCTGGAGCTCGGCGGCAAGAGCCCGCAGCTCGTCTTTGCCGACGCCGACCTCGACGCCGCGCTGCCCTTTCTCGTCAACGCCGGCATCCAGAACGCCGGTCAGACCTGTTCGGCAGCCTCGCGCATCCTGGTGCAGCGTCCCGTGTTCGACGCCGTCGTGCAGCGCATGGCCGAACGCTACCGTGCGCTGCGCGTCGGACCGGCGATCGGCGACCCCGACGTCGGGCCGGTGATCTCGCGCCGGCAGCAGGACATCATCCAGGGCTACCTGTCACTGGTGCGCGACAGCGGCCTGCACGTCGCCGCCCAGGCCAGCCTGCCGGCCGGCCTGCCGGCGGGTGGCTTCTGGGTGCCGCCGACGCTGGTCGCCGACGTCAACCCCGGCCACCGCATCGCGCAGGAAGAGATCTTCGGTCCGGTGCAGGCGCTGATCCCCTTCGACGACGAGGCCGACGCCCTGACCATTGCCAACGGCACGCCCTACGGCCTGGTGGCCGGCGTCTGGACGCGCGACGGCAGCCGCGCGCTGCGGCTGGCGCGACGGCTGCAATGCGGACAGGTCTTCGTCAACAACTACGGTGCCGGCGGCGGCATCGAGCTGCCCTTCGGCGGCGTCAAGCACTCGGGCCACGGCCGCGAGAAGGGCTTCGAGGCGCTTTACGGGTTCTCGGTGCTGAAGACCGTGGCCATCAAGCACGACTGAACAGGAGACAGGCCGCATGAGACTGCAGAACAAGGTCGCCATCGTCACCGGCGGCGGCTCGGGCTTCGGTGCCGGCATCGTGCGCAAGTTCGTCGCCGAAGGCGCCCAGGTCATCGTCGCCGACCTCAACTTCGAGGCCGCGCTCGACGTTGCCGCGGCCGCGGGCAAGGCGGCGCGCGCGCTGCGCGTGGACGTGGCCAACGCCACCGAGGTGCGGCTGATGATGGAAGCCGCGGAACTTCATTTCGGCCGCATCGACATCCTCGTCAACAACGCCGGCGTCACGCACCTGCCGCAGGCGCTGGAGGACGTCAGCGAGGCCGACTTCGACCGCATCGTGGCGGTGAACATGAAGGCCATCTACCTGGCCATGCGCGAGGTCGTGCCGCGTTTGAAGGCCAATGCGCCGGGCGCACAGGGCATCCGCGGCGTGGTGCTCAACATGGCCAGCACGGCGGGGGTGAGCCCGCGGCCGCGACTGGGCTGGTACAACGCCAGCAAGGGCTGGGTCATCACCGCCACGCGCGCCAACGCGGTGGAACTGGCGCCGGCGGGCATCCGCGTCAACGCCCTCAACCCGGTGGCCGGCGAAACGCCGCTGCTGAAGTCCTTCATGGGCCAGGACACGCCGGAGATGCGTGCCAAGTTCCTGTCCACCATCCCGATCGGCCGCTTTTCCACCCCCGAGGACCTGGGCAACGCCGCCTGCTTCCTATGCAGCGACGAGGCCAGCATGATCACCGGCGTGTGCATGGAAGTCGACGGCGGCCGCTGCATCTGAGCGGGCGGCCTGCCTGCTGCGCCAGAGCCAGGTGGCTCTGGCCTTCGCGAGGCGCTCCTCGACCCACGCTCGGCACGCTCGCGACGGCAATCCGCCTCGCTCGAGTTCGGGTGCGGGGGCCTATGACAGCTTGTAGGTCTGCAGGTGGATGCTGGTTTCGGTGGCGCCGATGCCCTTGATCAGCCGCACACGCTCCAGCACCTCGGCCAGTTCGCCCAGGTTGGCCGCGCGCAGCTCGGCCAGCAGGTCCCAGCGGCCATTGGTGTCGTGCAGCGCCGCCACGCCGGGTTCGCCGAGCAGGGTGCCGATGACGGCGCGCGTCTGGTTGCCCTCGACGGCGATGCTCATCCAGGCCTCGATGTTGTCGGGCTGGGCGTCGGGCCGCAGCCGCACCGTGTAGCCGACGATCACGCCCTCGTCTTCCAGCCGTTTGACGCGGTTGGTGACGGTGCCGCGCGACACGCCCAGCTTCTTGGCCAGCAGCGCGACGCTGGCGCGCGCGTCCTGTCGCAGCAGGCCGATGAGTCGGAGATCCGTGGAGTCCATTGGACATTATGGCAATTGCTGCTGCCAGATCGGGAGAAGCCTCTCGGATCCGAAGCAGTTCTGCCGCTTCTCGTTGTCGCCGGCCCCTCGAACAATCGGCCGGAAGACCCGACGAAAGACGCAGCGCCATGACCATCCTGCTCGGCACGAACGACATCGCCCGCATCGTCGCCGCCCACGGCCTGCCCGAGGTGCTGCGCCGCATGGAGGCGGCCCTCACCGCGGACTTCCGCCGCTGGCCCGAGTTCGACAAGGTGGCGCGCGTGGCCAGCCACTCGCGGCACGGCGTCATCGAGCTGATGCCGGTGGCCGACGACACGCACTACAGCTTCAAGTACGTCAACGGCCACCCCGGCAACCCCGGCCGCGGCCTGCCCACGGTGATGGCCTTCGGCGTGCTGGCCGACGTTGCCACCGGCCGCCCCGAACTGCTCAGCGAGCTCACGCTGACGACCGCCTTGCGCACCGCGGCGACCTCGGTGATGGCGGCGCGTCTGCTGGCGCGGCCCGGCGCGCGCACCATGGCGCTCATCGGCAACGGTGCGCAAAGCGAATTCCAGGCGCTGGCCTTCCACCACGGCCTGGGCATCGACAAGTTGCGCCTGTTCGACACCGACGCCGCGGCCAGCGCCAAGCTGCTGCGCCACCTGGGCGGCGTGCGCGGGCTGCAGGTGCAGGTCTGCGCCAACGGCGCCGAGGCCGCGCGGGGCGCCGACATCGTGACCACGCTGACGGCGGACAAGCGCCACGCCGCCGTCGTCACGCCGGAGATGGCCGGGCCGGGCATGCATCTGAACGCCGTGGGCGGCGACTGCCCCGGCAAGACCGAGCTGCACCCCGGCGTGCTGCAGCGTGCGCAGGTGTTCGTCGAATACGAGCCGCAGAGCCGCGTCGAAGGCGACGTGCAGCAGATGCCGGCCAGTTTTGCCGTCACCGAACTCTGGCGCGTGCTCACCGGACAAGCCCCCGGCCGCACCGGCCCTGCCCAGCTGACGGTGTTCGATTCGGTGGGGTTCGCGCTGGAGGACTACTCCGCGCTGCGCCTGATGCGGGACTTGGCGCGGGACCTCGGCCTGGGCAGCGAACTCGACCTGCTGCCGGTGCTGCCCGACCCCAAGGACCTCTATGCGCAACTCACGGCCGCGGCCGTGAGCGAAACGCGTCGACTGCGCGCGGCGTGACGGCAGGACGCCGTGCCGCGCGGGCGGCGCGGTTCATTCGACGCGATCGTGGCGGTCGGCAGCAGCCAGCAAGTCGGCGGCAAAGCGCGGGTCGTGGCCGACCCAGGTCTGGGCATAGCGGCGCAGCTCGGCGGCTTCCATGACGCGCTTGGATTCGCGGCGGCGCGCGGCTGCGGTGGCTCGCCTGTGACCAACGGCCTCGAGCCAGTTCAACACCTGTGCCATCAGGTTGGCGGCCAGTGCTGCGCCGCGCGGCGCGGCCACCGGGCTGGGGGTATGAACAGTCATCGTGACCATGATGGAAACCTTCAGTTGCCACGCTGTATGCGGCGATGACCGGATACTAGGGTTTATACGTATGCTGTGCAAGTGAATGATACTCACCTCAGACATGCACGAATCGCATGTTTACGGGACCATCATGTCCTTGAACTTCCGCACCCTCGACCTGAATCTCCTGCGTGTCTTCGACGCCGTCATGGCCGAGGGCAGCCTGACACGCGCCGCGGCGGCGCTGGCAATGACACAGCCGGCGGTCAGCCACGCGCTGCGCCGTTTTCGCCAGGCGGTGGGCGAGGAGCTGTTCGTGCGCCACGCCCACGGCGTGCGCGCCACGCCGCGCGCCGAAGTGCTGTGGCCGCAGGTGCGCGGCGCGCTGGGCACGCTCAGGCAGGCGCTGGCGCCCGGCGACTTCGACCCCCGGCGCGACGCCGTGCAGCTGCGCATCGCCATGGCCGACGCCACCGCGGCGGTGCTGGCGCCGGGCCTGGTGCGCGGCATCGACAGCGGCGGCGCGCTGGTCAACCTGCGGGTGCTGCCGCTGGTCACGCGCGACCCGCGCGGCCTGCTCGACGCCGGCGAGGCCGACCTGGCGGTGGGCTTCTTCCCTGAAGTGATCGCCGCCATCGTGTCGCAGGGCCAGCAGAGCCACCTGCGGCACGCCCGGCTGTACGACACACGTTATGTCTGCGCCATGCGCCGTGGCCATCCATTGGAAAAGCAGGCGCTAACTTTGGAAGTCTTTTGCGACGCCCACCACCTGCTGGTCAGTTTTTCCGGCCAGCCCCACGGTTTCACCGACGAGGCGCTGGCGGGGCTGGGACGCCGGCGCCGCATCGTGCTCACCGTCAACCAGTTCTTCACTGCCGGCCGCGTGGTGGCGCGTTCGGATCTGCTGACCGTGTTGCCCGAGGGTTTTGCCGAGGCGGCGGGTTTTGGCGGCGAACTGGTGACCTGTGAACTGCCGTTGCTGCTGGCACCGGTGCAGGTGGAGATGGTCTGGCACCTGCGCCACGACGCCGACCCGGCGCACCGCTGGCTGCGCGAGCAGCTGCACGCGGCGGCGGCCTGAGTCTGCCGGGCCCCGGCCCGAGCGGCGGCGGCCGTCGCCCTCAGAGGTTGAGAGGCAATCCCATGCACCCGCGCAGGGGTGGCCAAGGGCCTTGAGCAAGGCGCAGCGCGCCGCCCCCACTGCCGTGCGGGCAAGCGGTGCAACGCCGCGCAAGGCCCTTGGC
>CAYJOA010000070.1:0-22636 GCA_964371495.1 uncultured Rubrivivax sp. | reverse complement strand
AAGGCCTGGCGCGCCCGCTGTGGGTCGTGCAGGCGGGCACGGCCGTGTCGTCCCGAGTGCGCGATGGCGTGCCCAACTCGGTGAATCTGCTGCGCTGGGGCGCGGACGCGGCGCCAGGTTGCTGTCGGATCGAGCAGTGGGACTACAAGGCCGACGACCGGGCTTTCCGGCTTGCCAAGGTCAGTGAGGTCCGACCGGACCGGTCGTGACTGCGGCATTGCAACGGACGCACCACCTTCCGGCGAGTTCGTATTTTCCTGAGTTGGATTCTCGGAAGTGCCGCTTCTTCCGAAGCAGGCCCGGAGCCATATTCCAGCCTGTCATCACTTCCGAGCTCACCCGCCATGAAGACTTCTTTGCGCTTTGCGTCCCTCGTCATTGCCCGGATCAAGCAAGGCTTGCACTTGCTGAAGGCGGAACTCAGGCAGTGGGCGCCACGGCAAGCGCCGGTGCTCTTTCCCATCCCGATCCCGGCCGTGCGCCGGACACGTCAGTCGGACCGGCACCATCCCGACCGGGACGACTGAGTCCGAAACCCAGCTTGTCACCTCTGACTGACTTATCACAACGGAGACGCACCATGCGCAGCTACCCCCGCAACAGCCCAGAAGCCGCCGCGCGCATCGTCGCGTTGGTGCTCATTTCCGACGGCCATGTGTGCAGTTCCGAGTTCGACATCCTCAAGCAGCTGGGCGCCGAGCGTGAACTCGGGCTGGAGCCCCATCTCCTTCCGCACATCCTTCACACCTTGTGCGAGGAACTGCTGGCCGGCGGGTACGAGACAGGGTCGCTCATCAGCAACGTCGATGACAGCACCTTGGCGTCCCTGATGGCCGAGATCTCGGATCCGGTGCTGCAGAGGAAGGTGCTGCGTCTGTCCCTGGCCGCGGCGCGGGCCGATGGCCACCTGGCCGACGGCGAAACCATGGTGGTGGAGGCCGCGCAGCACCATTGGAAGCTGGTCGATGGCGAGGAGCCGAGCGCCACGAAGGTGGCCCACCGCCACGCTGCCTGATCGGGGTCGATCAAGACGCGTTCAAGGCCGCGCCGCAGCCACCACCTGCGTCACCAGGGGGTGGTGCTGGCCGCGACGCGACCGGATGGCGTGGATCTCCTCCTTCACGCCATCGCTGCTACCGAGCAAACGCAGTCCTCGCATCAAACCGACGTCGTCCGCCCCGAGCCGGCTGACCGGGAACACGCCAAGCCCGCGGGCCGCAAACACCGCCAGAAGCGCGCTGTCCTCGAACTCGCCGACGATGCGGGGCCGCAGGCTCTGCGTCTCGAACCAGTGGTCCAGCGTCGGTCGCAGCGCGGAATGCCCCGTGGGCAGCAGCACCGGCAGGTCGTTGAGGCTTTGCGGAAAGCGGTCGCGCTCGGTCTTGCCGACCAGCCGGGCCGGGCCATACCACTCGACCGGTGACTCAACGAGTCGCTCGCTGGTGAGGCGCAGGTTCGGGTTGCGCGGTGCCGCCTGGCCGGCCAGCACCAGGTCCAGGTGGTGCAGCGCCAGTTCGCTGAGTAGTTGCTCGAACTCTCCTTCGTGGCAAACGAGCCGAAGGTTGGGGGTGCTCAACACGGGCTCCAGCAGCGCATGGGCTGCAAGCTTCGAGATGCCGTCGGAGAGCCCGACCGCCAGGCGAGCCACCTTGCCGCTGGCCGCTTCGCGCACCTCGTCAGGGATGCCCTGGCCCAGCTGAAAGATCTCCTCGGCACGCGCGAAAGCGGCGTGGCCCGCCTCGGTGAGGGCTACGCCACGGCCCGAGGGCTTGAGGAGCTGGTGGCCCAACGCCCTCTCCAGCTCGCGCACCTGCGCGCTGATGGTCTGCACCGCCATGTCCAGCCGTTCAGCGGCACGGGCGAAGCCGCCTTCCTTGGTGACGACCCAGAAGTAATGGAGATGACGGTAATTGAGCATGCTTCCTCCGGTGCGGGAAAACCGAAGTTTAAGTGCGTCTCGATATGGTTTGTGCGAAGCACATTGATCCCCACACTTCGGGTCATTCGAACACCAGAGCAAGTCCGATCATGTTCTACGCGCTCAGTTGGTTCTTCGTCATCGCTCTGCTGGCGCTGTGGTCGCTGGCCGCCTGGGCGCTACATGCCGTTGCGGTCTGGACGGTCTCGAACGCGGGCGCACTCACAGGGGCTGCATCAGGCGCCAGCAGCATCGCTGTGCCGGATTGGCTGGCCTCCTGGGTGCCGCCCGAAGTCGCGCAGTGGGCAAGCCAGCTGGTGCCGGGCCTTGCGCCGTTCGTCGACGGCCTGCTTCGGGCCGCACCCGCACTGGCGGGTGGCTTGACCGTGGCGACGTGGGTCATCTGGGGCATCGGCAGCATGCTGCTCGTGCTGCTGGGTGCCGGGCTGCACCTGCTCATCGCGCTGTGGCGTCGCCGCGGCGGCAGCGGATCCGGTCCCCGTGCCGGCTCTTCGCTGGCGGCAGGCTGATTGCTCGGTGTCACCTTCCACGCCTGGCGCCTGGGCAACGAGAAACTCGATGTCGCGTTGCTCGGCGTGTTCAGCGCCCTGATGGGCGCTGGTACGGCCGTCGCGGCGATCCTCTGAATCTGAAAACAAGACATGGACTTCCTGCTCCCCCTCCTCACTGCCGACTTCATGGGCAAGCCCGCCTGGGTCTGGCTCGCCTTCGTCGGCATCGTCATCGCGCTGCTGGCCTTCGACCTGGGCGTCCTGCACAAGGACGACAAGGAAATCGGCGTTCGCGAAAGCCTGCTGCTGTCGGCCGGCTACATCAGCGTGGCGCTGCTCTTCGGCGCCTGGGTCTGGTGGTACCTGGGCGCGCAGAGCGGCATGGACTACTACACCGGCTTCATGATCGAGAAGTCGCTGTCGATGGACAACGTCTTCGTCATCGCGCTGATCTTCAGTTTCTTCGCGATCCCGCGGCAGTACCAGCACCGGGTGCTGTTCTGGGGCATCCTGGGCGTGATCGTGCTGCGCGCGATCATGATTGGCCTGGGCGCGACGCTGGTGAGCCAGTTCAGCTGGGTGCTCTATGTGTTCGGCGCCTTCCTGATCTTCACCGGCATCAAGATGTGGATCATTGCCGACCACGTGCCCGACATCGCCAACAATCCGCTGCTGAAGTTCCTGAAGCGGCACATGCGCGTGACCGACGGGCTGCGTGGCAATGCCTTCTGGGTGCGCGAGGCCGACTCCAAGTCGGGCAAGCTGGAACGCTTCGCGACGCCCTTGTTCCTGGCCCTGCTGCTGGTGGAGTTCGTCGACCTGATCTTCGCGGTCGACTCGGTGCCGGCGATCTTCGCGATCACGACCGACCCGTTCATCGTCTACACCAGCAACATCTTCGCCATACTGGGCCTGCGCGCGCTGTACTTCGCTCTGGCGGCGATGATCCACCGCTTCAAGTACCTCAAGTACGCCCTGGCCCTGGTGCTGGTGTTCATCGGCAGCAAGATCTTCCTGGTGGGCATCATCGGCAAGATTCCGGCCGTGATCTCGTTGACCGTGACCTTCGGCCTGATCGCCGGTGGTGTGCTGGTGTCGCTGTGGAAGACCCGCGGGCAGCCCGCTGTCGCCGAGGCCACATGACGCCGCCGATCGTGCAGCGGCTGCGTGACGCAGCCGCTGCCATCCAGGAGGAGCGGGTGTCGATGCGGGCGATGGCGCAAGCCCACGGCCCCGAGGCCCACGGGACCTTGCTTCTGCTGCTGGCCATGCCCTGCCTGCTGCCGGTGCCCGGCGTGGGCACGGTGCTCGGACTCGGGATGGCTGCGCTGGCCGTCACCATGTGGCGGGGTCACTGTGTGCCCTGCTTGCCGCAACGGGTGGCCGAGCTTGAACTGCCGCGCCACTGGGCCCAGCGGGTACTGGTCGGGTTGGCCTCTGCCTACGTCCTGGCGGGGCGTCATGCCAGGGCCCGGCTGAGCCATCTCGCATCCGCAGGCCGTCGATCGACGATCGCGCTCGCCGTCGGGCTGATGGCCACCATCGTCGTGATGCCGATCCCATTCGGCAATCTGCTGCCGGCCCTGGCGCTGGTGTTCATCGGGCTGGGGCTGGTGTTTCGCGATGGCGTTGCAGTTGTCGTGGGGCTGCTGATGTCGGGGGTGGCAGTGGTTGCCACGACCGGCCTGCTGCTGATGGCCTGGGGCTGGGGCAGCGAGTGGATCCTGGGCTGGGTTCGAGCTTGAATGGGACTGATCGATGATCTACGCGACCCTCAAGACCGTTCATGTGCTGTCCATCATCGTGTGGATCGGTGGCATGGCATTTGCGCACTTCTTCCTGCGCCCGGCCGTCGCCCAGCTCGAAGCGCCAGTCCGCTTGCGGCTGATGCACGATGTGCTCGGCCGCTTCTTCCAAGCCGTACTTGTGGCCGCGCTGCTGACGCTGGCCAGCGGCGTGTGGATGCTGGGCCGCGTGGCCAAGCAGGTGGTGCAGTCGGGGGGCAGTTTCGAGATGCCGCTGGCCTGGACCGTCATGGCGGCGCTGGGCGTCGCGATGGTCGCGATTTTCATGCACATCCGCTTCGTGCTTTTCAAGAGGCTCGGCCGGGCCGTGGCAGCGTCCGAGTGGGCCGCCGGTGGTGCGGTCCTGGTGCAGATTCGCACTTGGGTCTCGATCAACCTCGGCCTGGGCGTCTTGGTGCTGCTCGTGACGCTGATGCGCTGGACGACTTGAGTCCTGACCCTGCAGACCACCTTCCGGCGTCTTAGACGGCACCGACACGGTCAGCCGTCCAAGCTGCCCGACCAAGCACAAACTCGGCGAAGGCATCCATGGTGACGCCTTTGAAGACGGCGGCGCGTACGCGCCAGGTCAGTGCCACTCCGAGCGTGACCACCGAGAGGCCGCAGTCCGCCGCTGCCGACGGGTTTCACGTCAGAGATCGCGTATGCGCCCTGGTCTCACGGAGGCCGCATCGGTTGGGGTCGCCCCTCGCCACGGGAATGACCGGTCTTCTGTTGAACCGCCGGCTGCTGTGGGTCGGCGGCCGTCGATGGGCCGGGTCTACCGAGCGGCGGCCCAGGGCCTGAAGCCGCCATCCGCTTCAGGCCGCGGCATCGCCGCAGGCGACCCCGCCGTGCGGTCCCGCGACGACGCCTGCGCCAACTACCCGGTCTTGACCTGAGGGCGGCCTACACTGGCGCGTCATGGATCCCACCGCCAGCGTGCGCTTCTTCGACGCCCAGTTCGAGCGCCAGCTGGCGGCGGGCGAACTGCAGCTCAACCCCTTCGAACAGGCCGCGCTGCCCTTCCTGGGCGGCCATGTGCTGGACAGCGGCTGCGGCCTGGGCAACCTCGCGGTGGCCGCGGCGCAACGCGGCTGCACGGTGCTGGCGCTGGATGGCAGCGCCGCGGCCATCGCGCACCTGCAGGCGCTGGCGGCGGCGCGCGGACTGCCGATCGCCGCCCAGCAGGCCGATCTGCGCGAGCATGCACCATCGCCACGCGCCTTCGACGCCGTGGTCTCGATCGGGCTGCTGATGTTCTTCGCCTGCGCGGATGCACGGCGGCAGCTGGCCCGGCTGCAGGCCGCCGTGCGGCCGGGCGGCGTGGCGGTGGTCAACGTCCTCATCGAGGGCACCACTTACCTGGACATGTTCGACCCCGGGCAGCACTGCCTGTTCGGCCGCCACGAACTCGGGCGTGCCTTCGCCGGCTGGACCGTGCTGCACGCCGAGGAGCAGGCGTTCGACGCCCCGCGCGGACTGCGCAAGTGCTTCTCGACGGTCATCGCTCGCCGGCCACCGTGAGCCGGAGCGCCTGAACCGTCGATCGCCGTCCGGTGTCGGGCGGGCGGACGGCTGCCGACTTGATCCAGTCGATTTTTTTTCCCGCGCGCTGCGGCAACACTCGGCGCGTGCTCGTCCTCCGTCGTCTGAAGTGCTTGTGGTTGGCCCTGGCCGTGGCCGTGCTGAACGCCGGCGTGCCGGTGCTGGGCTATGCAGCCATGGCCGGCCAAAGCGGGCTGGCGCGGGTGATCTGCACGCCGGCCGGCATGAAGACGGTCGTCGTCGATGCCGATGGCCGCGTGCACGCCGTGGATGCCCAGCCGCACGGCGGCGGCCATTGCGCCTTGTGCGCCATGCCGGCGGCGCTGCCCGCGCCGGCGTCGGCCCTGCCGGTGTCGGGGATGGCCGTGCACGGCAACCCGGGCGTGCCGCCGAACGGCCTGCATCCCCGCTTCGCGGCGACGACTCCGCCTGCCACCGGTCCACCCGCGCGGGTGTGAAACGCGCCTGAACCGGGTGCCGGCCCCACGCCGCGCCCGCTGGGCGTGACCGCCCTTTCAACTCAATTCCGCGCGCCCGACGTCCCCGCCCTCGGCCGCGACGGCGGCGCCGCCGCGGCACACCCTTCGCGCCCGAGGAACCCATCGTGTATCCCACAGCCACGCAGACACTGCGCACACTTCCCTTCCTGCTGGCGGCCTTGCCTGTCGCCGCCCCGGCACAGCCCGCCCAAGCTTCGAACCAGGTCATGATCACGGCGCCCAGAGCCGCCCAGCCACTGAATGCAACGAGCACCGACTCGGCGGCGCTGCAGGCGCTGCGTGCCGCCAGCGGCGACACCGCCGGCCTGCTGCGCTCGACACCGGGCGTCAGCCTGTACGGTGCCGGCGGCGCGTCCAGCCTGCCGGCGATCCATGGCCTGGCCGACGACCGGCTGCGCATCAAGGTCGACGGCATGGACCTCGTCGCCTCCTGCCCCAACCACATGAACCCGCCGCTGTCGTACCTGGACCCGGCCATGGTCGGCAGCCTCAAGGTGTATGCCGGCATCGCGCCGGTCAGCGTCGGCGGCGACAGCATCGGCGGCACGATCGTCGCCGAGACCCCCGCACCCGCATTCGCCGCCGCCGGCGAGGCGCCGCTCGTCAGCGGCCGCATCGGCAGCTACTACCGCAGCAACGGCAACGCGCGCGGCGCCAGCCTGGCCGCCAGCTACGCCACGGAGACGTTCAGCCTCAGCTACAACGGCGCGCTGAGCCGGGCCGGCAACTACCAGGCCGGCGGCGACTTCAAGGCCGCCGCCGAGACCGGCCGCCCCGGCCACACGCTGCCGCTGGACGAGGCGGGCTCCACCGCCTACGACACCCGCAATCACCTGCTGGGCGCGGCGCTGCGCAGCACGAATCACCTGTTCGAGGCCAAACTGGGGTACCAGGACGTCCCGCTCCAGCTCTACCCGAACCAGCGCATGGACATGCTGGGCAACACGCAGCGGCGCGTCAACCTGCGCTACCTCGGCCAATTCGACTGGGGGACGCTGCAAGCCCGGGTCAGCGACGAGGACGTCGAGCACGAGATGGACTTCGGCGCCGACCGGCGCTACTGGTACGGCACGCTGTCCGGCGCCGGCGTGCCGTGCGCGCCGCTGGGCGGTGCGCCGAACAGTTGCGCCGCCGGCATGCCGATGCTCACCGACAGCAGCACCCGCGGCCTCGCGCTCGCCGCCGCCGTGACGCTGGGTGAACACGACACCTTGCGCCTGGGCAGTGAACTGCAGCGCTACCGGCTCGACGACTGGTGGCCGCCTTCCGGCGGTGGCATGTGGCCGGGCGCCTTCGTCAACATCAACGACGGGCGGCGCGACCGCACGGCGCTGTACGCCGAATGGGAGGGGCAGTGGAACAAGGCCTGGGACGCGCTGCTCGGTGTGCGCTACGAGCGGGTGCAGACGAACGCCGGCGAAGTGCGCGGCTACAGCACCGCCGCGGCTGCCGCCGGCAGCCAGGTGGCCGACGCCGCGCGTTTCAACGCACAGCAGCGCGCGCGCAGCGACGACAACTGGGACCTCACCGCGCTGCTGCGCCACAGCCCCCACGCCGGCCTGGACATCGAGATCGGCGCGGCGCGCAAGGTGCGTTCGCCCAACCTCTACGAACGCTACTCGTGGTCGACCTGGCCGATGGCGGCGACGATGAACAACTTCGTCGGCGACGGCAACGGCTACGTCGGTGACCCCGGCCTGCGGCCGGAGACCGCGCACACGCTCAGCGCCACCTTCGACTGGCACACCGCCGACCGCCGCTGGGCGCTGCGGGCCACGCCCTACTACACGCGGGTGGCCAACTACATCGACGCCGTGCGCTGCACGGCGGCATCGATCCCGGGCTCGGCCTGCCCGGCCACGAGCACGGCGACGAACCAGTTCGTGGTGCTGCAGTACGCCAACCAGTCGGCGCGGCTGTACGGCGTCGACCTGTCGGGCCACATGCCGCTGGCCGAAGGCGGGTGGGGGCGCTGGAGCCTGGAGGGCGTGGTCAACGTCACCGAGGGCAAGAACCGCAGCACGGGCGACGCCCTGTACAACATCATGCCCCTGAACGCGCGGCTGACGCTGGCGCACGAGACGGACGGATGGGACAACGGCATCGAGTTCGTGGCGGTCGCTGCGAAGGACGACCTGTCCGCTGCGCGCAACGAGATACGCACCGCAGGCTACGGCCTCGTCAACCTGCGGGCCAGCCGCAAGTGGAAGCAGCTGCGCGTCGATCTCGGCGTCGACAACCTGCTGGACAAGCTCTACGCGCTGCCACTGGGCGGCGCCTATGTCGGCCAGGGCAAGACGATGAGCATGAACGGCGTGCCCTGGGGCACGGCCGTGCCCGGCATGGGGCGCTCCGTCCATGTCGCCGCGAGTTACGAGTTCTGATCGACGGCAGCCATCGGAGCGCCGGCCCGGCCGGCGCCGGCAGCTCTGGACGGTGATCGCACGCCGGCCGTGATGGCGGCCGCGATCGCCGGCCGCTGCGCGCAGTTTGAACTAGATCAAGTCTATAGTCGTATTTCGGTACCAGAATAGAGGTTCAGGGCGCCACCGCTGCGTGCTGGGCGCGTGCTCCGGCGCCGCCGGCAAGCAGCGCGCAGGGGTCGACCGACGGCCGTACCGAGGAGCACGACACCGTGAGCAAGAGCCTTCTGACCCTGAGCGTCAACGACCGCGTCGAGCAGCACGCGGTGGCCGACAACGCGCTGCTGCTGGACGTGCTGCGCGACACGCTGGGACTGACCGGCACCAAGCAGGGTTGCGACGGCGGCGAATGCGGCGCCTGCACCGTGCTCGTCGACGACCAGCCGCAGCTGGCCTGCCTGACGCTGGCCGCCAGCTGCGCCGGGCGGCGCATCGAGACCATCGAACACCTGGCCAGCAACGGCCGCATGAGCCGTCTGCAGCAGGCCTTCCACGAGCACCTGGGCACCCAGTGCGGCTACTGCACGCCGGGCATGGTGATGGCCGCCGAGGCCCTGCTGCGCCGCGAGCCGCACCCCAGCGACGCGCAGATCCGCGACGGGCTGGCCGGCAACCTGTGCCGCTGCACCGGCTACGTGAAGATCGTCGAATCGGTGCACGCAGCCGCGGGAGCCGCGCCATGAGCGGCGCCAGCGCCAGCGCAGCGGCGCGGGGCGGGGTCGGCCAGCGCACGCCGCTCATCGACGGCGTCGACAAGGTCACCGGCCGCGCGCGCTACACCGCCGACCTGCCGCTGGGCCCGGCCCTGGTCGGCCGCATCCTGCGCAGCCCGGTGGCGCACGGCCTCATCCGCGGCATCGACACCACGCAGGCCCGCGCCATGCCGGGCGTGCGCGCCGTCGTCACCGGCGCGGACTTCGCCGCACCCTACGGCGTGATCCCGATCGCGCAGAACGAATGGCCGCTGGCGCGCGACAAGGTGCGTTACCGCGGCGAGCCGGTGGTCGCGGTGGCGGCCGTCGACGAAGCCACCGCCGAGGCGGCGCTGCGCGCCATCGTGCTCGACATCGAACCCCTGCCGGCGTACTTCAGCGCTGCCGATGCGCGCGCCGAAGACGCCGTGCTGCTGCACGACAACAAGGCCGGCAACATCGAACGCCGCGTCGACCAGACCTTCGGCGACGTCGACGCCGGCTTCGCGGCGGCGGACCTGGTGCTCGAGCGCACCACCACCTATGCCGAGGTTGCGCACGGGCAGATCGAGCTCAACGCCGCGGTCGCCAGCTACGAGCCCGAGGCCGACCGGCTGACCACGCATTCGGTGACCCAGGTGCCCTACTACCTGCACCTGACGCTGGCGCAGGTGCTGGGCATGGACAGCTCGCGCATCCGTGTCGTCAAGCCCTTCGTCGGCGGCGGCTTCGGCCACCGCGTCGAGCCGCTGAACTTCGAGATGGTGACCGCCGCGCTGGCGCGCGCCGCCGGCGGCACGGTGGCAATGCACCTGACGCGCGAAGACGGTTTCCTCACCCACCGCGGCCGGCCGGCGACCGACATCCGGCTCAAGATCGGCATCAAGCGCTCGGGCGAGATCACCGCCGTCGACTGCGAGATCGTGCAGCGTGGCGGCGCCTACGGCGGCTACGGGCTGGTGACGATCCTCTACGCCGGCGCGCTGCTGCACGCGCTATACCGCGTCGGCGCGGTGCGTTACCAGGGTTTTCGCGTCTACACCAACCTGCCGCCGTGCGGCGCCATGCGCGGCCACGGTGCCGTCGACGCGCGCCACGCCTTCGAGTCGCTGCTCGACGAGATGGCGGGGCAGCTCGGGCTGGACCCGTTCGCGGTGCGGCGCGCCAACCTGATCGCCACGCCCTACCGCACGCTCAACGACCTGCAGGTCAACTCCTACGGCATCCCCGCCTGCCTGGACTGGGCCGAGCAGGCTTCGGGCTGGGCCACCCGGCACGCCAGGCGGCCGCGCAGCGACGGCCTCAAGCGCGGCCTGGGCATGGCCTGCTCGCACTACGTCTCGGGATCGGCCAAGCCGGTGCACTGGAGCGGCGAGCCGCACGCGGTGATCAACCTCAAGCTCGACTTCGACGCCAGCATCACCATCCTCACCGGCGCCTCGGACATCGGCCAGGGTTCGTCGACGCTGCTCACGCAGGTGGTGGCCGAGGTGCTGATGCTGCCGATGGCGCGCATCCGCGTCATCGCCACCGACAGCGCGCTGACGCCCAAGGACAACGGTTCGTACTCGTCGCGGGTGTCGTTCATGGTCGGCAACGCGGCGCTGCGCGCGGCCGAGGAGCTGAAGCGCGTGCTCGTCGCCGCCGCGGCGCGCAAGCTGGAAGTCACGCCCGAAGAGATCGACTGGGCCGGCGAGTGCTGCGCCGTCGTCGGCACCGACAAGGCGCTGGACTTCGGACAGGTCGTCGAGGCGGCGCTGGTCGACAGCGGCACGCTCACGGTCAAGGGCGTGTGGTCGACGCCCAAGGAGACGCAGGGCGGGAAGTTCCGCGGCGCCGCGGTCGGCTCGACCGCCGGCTTCTCGTACGCGGCGCAGGTGGTCGAGGTCAGCGTCGACGAGGACACCGGCGTCGTCCAGGTCGAGCATGTCTGGGTGGCCCACGACTGCGGCTTCGCGATCAACCCGCTGGCCGTCGAAGGCCAGGTGCAGGGTGCCGTCTGGATGGGCATGGGGCAGGCGCTGTGCGAGGAGACGCAGTACCACGAGGGCCTGCCGATGCGGCCGAACTTCCTCGACTACCGCATCCCGACGATCGCCGAATCGCCGCCGATCGAGGTCAAGCTCGTCGAGAGCATGGACCCGCTCGGCCCCTTCGGCGCCAAGGAGGCGAGCGAGGGCGCCTTGCACGGCTTCCCGCCGGCCTTGACGAACGCGATCCACGACGCCATCGGCATCCGCCTGACCGAACTGCCGGCCACGCCCGACCGTGTGCTCGAGGCCATCCACGCCCGCCGCCGCGAACTGCGTCTGCAGGCGCGCCGCGCCGCGTCACCGGTGTCACCGGCAGCCCAGCAGGCCGCCAGCACGGCGGCGGAGTGACCATGCAACAACTGCCCGACTTCCGCCTGCTGCGCCCCGCGACCTACGGCGAGGCGGCAGCGCTGCTGGCCGCCGAACCCGGCGCGCGGCTGCTCGCCGGCGGCACCGACCTCGTCGCCAACCTGCGCCGCGGCCTGGAGAGCCCGCCGGTGCTGGTCGACCTGGGTGCGGTGCAGGGCCGCGCCGACGTCGCCTTCGATGCCGGGGCGCTGGTGTTCGGCGCCGGCATCACGCTGGCGCGGCTGGCGGCCGACGAACGCCTCGCCGGCGCTTACGCCGCCATCGGCCAGGCTGCGAGGGCCGCCGCCGGGCCGGGCCACCGCAGCGTGGCAACGCTGGGCGGCAACCTGTGCCTGGACACGCGCTGCGTGTTCTACAACCAGAGCGCCTGGTGGCGCCAGGCCAACGACTACTGCCTCAAGCGCGGCGGCGACACCTGCCATGTCGCGCCGCAGGGCCAGCGCTGCCACGCCGCGTTCAGCGGCGACCTGGCGCCGGCGCTGATCGCGCTGGCCGCCGAGGTCGAGCTGGTGTCGTGCCGTGGCCTGCGCCGCATGCCGCTGGCCGAGTGCTACCGCGACGACGGCGCCGCGTCGCTGACCTTCGAACGCGACGAGATCCTGACCCGTGTGCACGTGCCGGCACCGGCGCCGGGGCTGCTCAGCGGCTACCGCAAGGCCCGTGTGCGCGGGGCGATGGACTTCCCGCTCGCCGGCGTCGCCTGCGCCCTGCGCATGACGGGCGGCGCCGTCGCCGAGTTGCGCGTCGCGCTGACCGGCACCAACTCGCAGCCCCTGCTGCTGCAGGGCACCGACGCCCTGCTCGGCAAGCCGCTGGACGACGCCGCGCTGGCCGCACTGGGCAAGCTGGTGCACAAGCAGGTCAGCCCGATGCGCACGACGGTGACGCCGTCGAACTACCGGCGCCTGGTGGCCGCCGTGCACGCGCAACGGCTGCTGCGGGAACTGGCCGCAGCACCGGCGTCGAGCTGAGATGGACGCCTCCCCGCCCACACCCGCCGACGAGGACTTGTCCTGCGCCGGCGCCGGTGGCGTCTGGCGTTGCCAGAGCTGCAGCCAGGTCAGCGAGGGCTTTGCCTTCCCCTTCGGGCTGTGCCCGCATTGCGCCGGCCGGCTGCAGCGTGTCGACACACCACCACAGGCCACGGGTCGGGCGGCGGCGGTCGAAGGCGTGCGCCTGGCTTTCGAGATCGAACTCGGCGGCCGCGCCTACTACCAGCGCGCCGCCGCCGAGACCCAGGATCGCGGACTGCAGCAGCTGTTCGGCCGCTTCGCCCTCATGGAGGGCGAGCACATGGAGACGCTGACGCGCCGCTACCACCTCGACGTGCCACCGCCGTCGCCGGCGCTGCGCCGCGAGGTGGCGGCGGTTTACGCCGGCGTCGAGGACCGGCCGCAGGACCCGGACAACCTGTTCCGCATCGCGATCGCGCTGGAGCAGCGCGCGGCGCACTTCTTCGACCACCGCGCCGGGCTCGCGGCCGCGGGCTCGGCCGAGCAGCGGCTGTACCGGGAGCTGGCGGCCGAGGAAAACGAACACGCCAGCCTGCTGGCCAGCGAACTGGAGCGCTGGCGCAGCGGCCAGCCCGGGCGCTTCAGCGCCGGCTCGGCCGATGCGGCGGCCAGTGCGTCGGCAACCGCATCGGCCAACGCGGCCGTGCTGTTGCTCGCCGCGGGCGACGCGCAGCACACCGCGCTGGTCTGCGGCGCGGCCACGCTCGGCTACGGCGAACTGCGCGAGCAAGTGGCGCGCGCGGCGGGTTTCTGGCGCGCGCGCGGCCTGCGCCGGGGCGACCGCATCGCCATCAAGCTGCCCGACGGCATCGACTGGGTCGTCGCCTTCCTCGGTGCGCTGTGGGCCGGCGCGGTGGCGGTGCCCGTGAACCCGCGCGTGCCGGCACCCGAATGGCAGTACATCCTGGACGAGGCCGGTTTCAACGTCATCCTGGCCGAGTCCGGCGACGACACGCCGCAGCCCTGGCGCCAGCGCACGCTGCTGCTCGACGACTTCCGCCGCGGCGTGCAGGGCGCCGAGGCCGTGGCGGCGTGTGCCGTGGACGCGCAGGACCCGGCCTTCTGGTGCCATTCCTCGGGCACGTCGGGCAAGCCCAAGGCGGTGGTGCACGCGCATGTCTTCGCCCAGCGCATCGAACAGGTGTCGGCCGAGGCGCTGGGCATCCACGGCGGCGACCGCCTGTACGCCAGCTCCAAGCTGTTCTTCTCGTACCCGCAGACGAACAGCCTGTGGGCCGGCCTGAAGCTCGGCGCCTGCGTCGTCATGGACCCGCAATGGCCCACCGCGGCCAGCGTGGCCGCCATCGTGGCCGCGCAGCGCCCGACGGTGCTGTTCTGCGTGCCCTCGCTGTACCGCAACCTGCTGCACGACGGCCTGGCACCGGCCATCGCTGCCGCCGGCGTGCGCCTGTGCGTGTCGGCCGGCGAGGCGCTGCCGCCCAGCTTGCGCGACGAGTGGCAGCGCCAGACCGGCATGGCCATCGCCAACGGCTACGGCGCGTCGGAAACGCTGGTGCTGGTGATGATCGACCGCGGCGACGGGCAAGGCTTCCGGCCGTCGCCCGGCGTCGACATCCAGCCACTGGACCAGGTGGCCGACGGCCTGCCGTCGCGCCTGTGCATCCGCGCGCCGACGCTGGCCCTGGGTTACCTCGACCGGCCGCAGGCCCAGGCCGAGAACTTCCGCGACGGCGCGTTCTGCCCGGCCGACCTGTTCGCCCGCGACACCGGCGGCGGCTGGCGCTTTGCCGGCCGCGAGGACTCGCTGGTGAAGATCCACGGCCGCTGGGTCAACCTGGTCGAACTCGA
The DNA here is from genome assembly GCA_964371495.1 of uncultured Rubrivivax sp. GTDB lineage: Bacteria > Pseudomonadota > Gammaproteobacteria > Burkholderiales > Burkholderiaceae_C > Rubrivivax. Next base: position 8,035 of record CAYJOA010000070.1, on the reverse strand, counting down.
AGAGCGCCTGGTGTCGACGACGCCCGGCCTGAGGGAAGCCGCCGCGGTGCTGGTACCCGACGCCGACGGTGTCGATGCGGTGGCCTTCTTCTTCGCCGCCGACGACGCCGCGGCCGCCAGCGCCGCCTTGCAGGCCTGCGCCAGCGCCCTGCCCCCGTACCAGCGGCCGCGCTGGTGGCATGCGCTGGAGACCTTGCCGCGCGGCCCCACCGGCAAGCTGCTGCGGCGCAAGCTGCGTGACCTGCACCTGGAAACAGGCTGAGCCCGTGGTGGCGATGACCCCCCTCGTCGGCGTCGAGACGGTCGGCCGCGTGCTCGTGGCGACGCTGTCGCGGCCGCCGGTGAACGCCATCAACGACGCACTGGTGGCCGCACTCGACGCCGTGCTCGAGCGCGCCATCGCCGACCCCGACGTCGCCGTGCTGCACCTGCGCAGCGACCAGCGCGCCTTCAGCGCCGGCGCCGACCTGGCGCTGATCGAGTCGTGTTTTGCCACGCCGCAGGGGCCCGATGTCATGACCGAGGTCGTGCGCAGCATGCAGCGCCTGTACCGGCGGCTCGAATCGGCGCCGCTGGTCACGCTGGCCGAAATCGGAACCAGCGCGCTGGGCGGCGGCCTCGAGCTGGCGCTGGCCTGCGACCTGCGCGTGGCCGCGCTGGAAGCCCGGCTCGGGCTGCCGGAGGCCCTGCTCGGGCTGCTGCCGGGCGCCGGCGGCACGCAGCGCCTGACGCGGCTGTGCGGCCCGGGCCTGGCCAAGCGCCTGATCCTCGGCGCCGAGGTCGTCGACGGCGCCAGCGCCGAGCGCCTGGGCCTCGTGCAATGGGCACGGCCCGCGGCCGAGCTGGCCGAGTTCACGCGCCAGCTGGCGCAACGATATGCCCAGGTGCCGAAGGCGGCGCTGGCGGCCAACAAACGCTGCATTGCCGCGGCCACCGACTCCGCATGCGACGGCTACGCGGCCGAGATCAGCGAGACCCGGCTGCTCTACGACCACCCCGAAACGCGAAGCAAGGTCTCGGCATTCCTGGCCCGGCGCGCGCACTGACCCCCCCGAAAGGAAACCCCATGCAGTTCGCAAACAAGACCGCGGTCGTCACCGGCGCCGGCTCCGGCATCGGCCGCGCGACGGCACAGGCACTGGCCCGAGAGGGTGCGCAGGTGATCGTCGCCGACATCGACCCCGCGGGCGGCGAGGCCACCGCGAGCGCCATCCGCCAGCAGGGCGGGCAGGCGACTTTCATGCCGGTCGACATGACCGACGCGGCGTCGATTGCCGGCTTCGCGGCAGCGGTGCAGGCGTCGAGCGGCACCGTGGACGTGCTCGTCAACGCCGCCGGCTGGGGCCGCACCGCGCCCTTCGTCGACGGCACGCCGGAGTTCTGGAACAAACTCGTCGCACTCAACTTCGTCGGCCCGATGCTGCTCACCAAGGCCTTGCTGCCTGCGATGATCGAACGCGCCAGCGGCCGCATCGTCAACATCGCCAGCGACGCCGGGCGCGTCGGCAGCCTGGGCGAGACCGTCTACGCCGGTGCCAAGGGCGGACTGATCGCCTTCACCAAGTCGCTGGCGCGCGAGACCGCGCGCTACCAGATCAACGTCAACTGCGTCTGCCCCGGCCCGACCGACACGCCACTGATGGCCGCGGTGCCCGACAAGGTCAAGGAAGCACTCATCAAGGCGATACCCTTGCGCCGCCTGGGCAAGCCCGAGGAAGTGGCCGAGGCGGTGCTGTTCTTCGCCAGCGACCGCGCCGCCTACGTCACCGGCCAGGTGCTCAGCGTCAGCGGCGGCCTGACCATGGCCGGCTGAGCCGGCCCACCCGGAAGGAGCGCACCATGGACTACACCCTGCCCGAATTCCTGGCCCACGCGATCGCGCTGGAGGCCGAGGCCGCCGAGCGTTACCTCGAACTGGCCGACATGATGGAAGCGCACCGCAACGACGAGGTGTCGGCACTGTTCCGCGACATGGTGCGCTTCTCGCGACTGCATCACGACTCGATCGTCGAGCGCGCCCGCGGCGTCGCGCTGCCGACGCTGCGCTCGTGGCAGTACCGCTGGACGCAGCCGCCGGAGGCCGGCGGCGACGAGGCCTTCGACTACACGCTCGACGCCTACAGCGCGCTGTGCTACGCCCGCGAGAACGAGGCGCGGGCGCTGCAGTACTACAGCACGGTCGGCCAGCAGTCGTCGGATGCCGAGGTGCACCGCCTGGCGGCCGAATTCGCCGCCGAGGAAACCGAGCACGTGCAGGCGCTGGACGACTGGCTGGCGCGCACGCCGCGGCCGTCGACGCCGTGGCGCGACGAGCCGCAGCGGCCGGCGTCGGACTGACCCCGCCATGCGGAGCACGTCATTCACACAGGCGGCGGATGTCCTCGGGCACCGGGATGCCGTGGATGCGCCGCCGGTCCGCCGCGTCGCGGACGCAGAAGATGCGCGTCTCGATGCTCTCGCAGATGAGGTCGTCGCCGCGCGTCACCGTGTGCTTCTGCAGGAAGACCTTGGCACGCCATTCCTCGATGCACGTGCTGATGGTCAGCTTCTCGCCGTAAGTCGCGCTCTTGACGAAACGCGCATGGTGCTCGAGCAGCGGCGTGCCGATGATGCCGCTGGTGTGCTCGAGCACATGCCAGGGCGGCACGCCGCAGCTCATGAAGAAGTGCAGCGACGACGCGTCCATCCAGCGGTGATAGCGCGGAAAGAACACGATGCCCGCGGGGTCGCAGTCGCCGAAGCGGATCTCGACGTTCATCGTTGTCGTCTTGCTCATGGCCGGCCTTTGAAGGAACGACTCTAATCTTACGGTCTCGCGCCGCGGCGGCCGACCGCCGCGTCGGCGCCGACGCCGTGTTACCGAACACCCACACACCAGGAGTGCAGCAATGAAACGCGTCCAGCTCGCCGGCTACCAGGCGAAACACTTCGGCTACTCGGCCAACGGCAAGGTGGCCACCATCCGGCTCAACCGCCCCGATCGCAAGAACCCGCTCACCTTCGACTCCTACGGCGAGCTGCGCGACCTGTTCCGCGAGATGGTCTACGCCACCGACATCAAGGCCATCGTCTTCACCGGCGAGGGCGGCAATTTCTGCTCGGGCGGCGACGTGCACGAGATCATCGGCCCGCTGGTCAAGATGGACATGCCCGAGCTGCTGGAGTTCACGCGCATGACCGGCGACATGGTCAAGGCCATGCGCGCCTGCCCGCAACCGATCATCGCCGCCATCGACGGCGTGTGCACCGGCGCCGGCGCCATGATCGCCTGCGGCTCGGACATGCGGCTGGCCACCGCGCGCAGCAAGCTGGCCTTCCTGTTCGTCCGCGTCGGCCTGGCCGGCGCAGACATGGGCGCGTGCACGCTGCTGCCGCGGCTGATCGGCCTGTCGCGCGCGGCCGACCTGCTGTTCACCGGCCGCGTCGTCGGCGGCGAGGAAGCCGAACGCTTCGGCTTCTACAACCGCCTGGTCGAACCCGACCAGCTGCTGGCCGAAGCCACGGCACTGGCGCAGGGCCTGGCCGACGGGCCGACCTTCGGCCATGCGATGACCAAGACCATGCTGTGGCAGGAGTGGAGCTCGGGACTGGGCGAGTGCATCGAGGCCGAGGCGCAGGCGCAGGCCATCTGCATGCAGACGAACGACTTCGAGCGCGCCTACCACGCCTTCGCCGCCAAGCAGAAGCCGGTCTTCGAGGGGAACTGATGGCCTCGCATGGCGACCTGGACTGGCCGTTCTTCGACGACTGCCACCGCGCCCTCGCGCGCGAGCTGGAGCAGTGGACGGCCGAGCAGCTGCCGCCGCTGCTCGAGCACGCCGAAGACGACCTCGACGCGGTCTATGCCTGCGTGCGGCGCCTCGTCACCGAGCTGGGCCGCGCCGGGCTGCTGCGCGTGTGCGTGCCGGCGGCCTACGGCGGCCTGCGCGAGCAGCTCGACGTGCGCAGCCTGAGCCTGGCGCGCGAAAGACTCGGCCGCGCCTCGGGGCTGGCCGACTTCGCACTCGCCATGCAGGGGCTGGGCAGCGCGCCGGTCACTCTGTTCGGCAGCCACGCGCAGAAGCAGGCGCTGCTGCCGGGCATCGCCGCGGGCACGCTGGTCGGCGCCTTCGCGCTGTCCGAGCCCGACGCCGGCTCCGATGTCGCGGCCATCGCCACCACGGCCACGCGCGACGCCGGCGGCTGGCGGCTGGACGGCGTGAAGACCTGGATCTCCAACGCCGGCCTGGCCGACCGCTACGTGGTCTTCGCGCGCAGCGGTGAAGGGCCCGGCACCAAGGGCCTGTCGGCCTTCATCGTCGACGCCGACACCAAGGGGCTGGACGCCAGCGAGCGCATCGACGTCATCGCGCCGCATCCGCTGGGCACGCTGCGCCTGGACGGCTGCCACGTCGCGGCCGACCGGCTGCTGGGTGAACCCGGGCAGGGCTTCAAGATCGCGATGGGCACGCTGGACACCTTCCGCACCACCGTCGGCGCAGCGGCACTGGGTTTCGCTCGGCGTGCGCTCGACGAGGCCACGCAGCGTTCGCACGAGCGCCAGATGTTCGGCCGCCGCCTGGCCGAATTCCAGCTCACGCAAATGAGGATCGGCGAGATGGCGATGGCCATCGACGCCTCGGCGCTGATGGTCTACCGCGCCGCCTGGACCAAGGACGTGCGCGGCGGTCGCGTCACCCGCGAAGCGTCGATGGCCAAGCTGTTTGCCACCGAATCGGCACAGCAGGTGATCGACGCCGCGGTGCAGCTGTTCGGCGGCCTGGGCGTGGTGCGCGGCGTACCGGTGGAGCGGCTGTACCGCGAGATCCGCGCGCTGCGCATCTACGAAGGCGCCAGCGAAGTGCTCAAGCTGATCATCGGCGGCCTGGCCCTCGCGCCGGGCGTGCCGGCGGCGCCGTCACCCCCTGCCGCGAGCGCTTCGCCATGAGCGGTGAAGCCGGCGCCTACGACCCGACCCCGCCCGCCGGCCCCTACGGCCGCTGGCTGGAGTGGGCCTGCAAGGTCGCAGCGATCGCCGGCGCGCTGGTCTTCTGCGGCCTGGTGCTGATGTCGATCGTCTCGATCAGCGGCCGCAAGCTGCTGTCGATGCCGGTGCCCGGCGACGTCGAGATGCTGCAGCTGTGCGCGGCCTTCGCATCGTCGTCGTTCTTCGCCTGGTGTCACCTCAAGCAGGGCGACGTCAAGGTCGACTTCTTCACCGAGCGCCTGCCGGCACGTCATGTGCACGCGCTCGACGCCGTCGGATCGCTGCTGGTGGGCCTGTTCGGCGCGCTGATCGCCTGGCGCACCGCGGCTGGCGCTGCCGCGCTGCAGGCCAGCGGCGAGACGACCATGATCCTGGGCGCGCCGGTGTGGCTGGGCCAGGCCCTGATGGTGCCCGGCTTCGTGTTGCTGGCCTTGGCCGGGTTCTACCGCGCGGCACGGCACGGGCAAGGCGCGCAGCGCCGCCCGCCGGCCGACGCCGTGGTGGCTGCAGCAGCGAGGCGGACATGAGCGGCATCGGCGCCGGGCTGCTGCTGTTCATGCTGCTGATGGTGCTGCTGGTGGTGCGCGTGCCGATCGGCATCGCGATGTTCACGGTGGGCGCCGGCGGCTACGTCTGGCTGACCGGCGGCGAATGGACGCCGCTGCTGAATTCGCTGAAAAACCTGGCCTACGCGCGGCTGTCGAACTACGACCTGATCGTCATTCCGCTGTTCCTGCTGATGGGCCAGTTCGCCACCCACGGCGGCCTGTCGCGTTCGCTGTTTCGCTTCGTCAGCGCCTTCATGGGCCACTGGCGCGGCGGTGTCGCGATGGCGTCGGTGGGCGCCTGCGCCGGCTTCGGCGCCATCTGCGGTTCGTCGCTGGCCACCGCGGCCACCATGGGCCACGTCGCGCTGCCCGAGCTCAAGCGGCTCGGTTACTCGGGCAGCCTGGCCACCGGCACGCTGGCCGCCGGCGGCACGCTGGGCATCATGATCCCGCCGTCGGTGCCGCTGGTGATCTACGCCATCCTGACGCAGGAGTCGATCGGCAAGCTGTTCATGGCCGCGGTGCTGCCGGGCGTGATCGCGATGGTCGGCTACATGCTGGTGATCAAGATCATGGTCACCTGGAAGCCGGACATGGGGCCGGCCGGTCCGCGGGTGCCCTGGCCCGATCGGCTGCGCGCGCTGGCCACGGTGGCGCCGGTGTTCGGCGTCTTCGCCGTCGTCATCATCGGCATCTACGGCGGCTGGGCCAACCCGACCGAGGCCGCGGCGATCGGTGCCGCGGCGTGCGGGGTGCTGGCGGTGGTCAGCGGCGGCATGCGCTGGAAGGGCCTGGTCGACACCGCGCTGGGCACCGCGCAGGCCAGCGCGATGATCTTCCTGGTGCTGCTCGGCGCCGACCAGCTGAACACCGCGCTGGCGCTGTCGCAGATGCCGGCCGAACTGGCGGCCTGGGTCAAGGACAGCGGGCTGCCGCCGATGCTGGTGATGATCGCCATCCTCGTCACCTACATCCTGCTGGGCTGCGTGATGGACTCGCTGGCCATGATCCTGCTCACCATCCCGGTCTTCTACCCGGTGGTGATGGGGCTGGACTTCTGGGGCCTGTCGCCGACCGACAAGTCGATCTGGTTCGGCATCCTGGCGCTGATGGTGGTCGAGATCGGCCTCGTGCACCCGCCGGTGGGCATGAACGTCTACGTCATCAACCGCATCGCCGAGACGGTGCCCTTGTCCGAGACCTTCAAGGGCGTGATGCCCTTCCTGCTGTCGGACTTCCTGCGCATCGCCGTGCTGCTGTTCTTTCCCGCGCTCTCGCTGATCCTGGTGAGAACCTTCCAGACCTGAGACCCATCCACAAGAGGAGACACTCGATGACCAACCGTCGCTCACTGGGCCTTGCGGCCGCCGCGCTGCTGGCCCTGACCTCGGCCTTGCCGGTGCAGGCACAGCAGGTCGTGCTCAAGGTCCACCACTTCCTGCCCGGCACGTCGAACGTGCACGTCAACCTGATCCAGCCCTGGTGCGACAAGATCGCCAAGGAGTCGGGCGAGCGGCTGAAGTGCCAGATCTACCCGGCGATGCAGCTCGGCGGCACGCCAGGGCAGCTGTTCGACCAGGCCAAGGACGGCGTCGCCGACATCGTCTGGACCATCCCCACCTATTCGGCCGGGCGCTTCGTCAAGTCCGAGGTCTTCGAACTGCCTTTCTTCACGCGCAGCGCCAAGGGCTCGAGCCAGGCCTACTGGGCCTTCGTGCAGAAGTCGGCGCTCGACGAATACCAGGGCGTGCGGCCGCTGTTCCTGCACACCAACGACGGCTCGTCGTTCCACATGGCCAGCGCCAAGGGCGTGCGCACGCTGGAGGACCTGAAGGGTCTGAAGATCCGCGCCGCGACGCGGCTGAACTCACGCATGCTCGCCGCGCTCGGCGCCACGCCGGTGCAGATGCCGCTGCCGGCAGTGCCGGAGGCCATGGCCAAGGGCGTCATCGACGGCGCCATGGTGCCCTGGGAAGGCGTGCCGGCGGCCAAGCTGCAGGAGATCGCCAAGAGCCACCTCGACGCACCCGCGGGCCAGCCGAAGTTCTCGAACTCGATCTTCGCCTTCGTCATGAACCAGGCCAAGTACGACAGCCTGGCCCCCGATCTGAAGAAGGTGATCGACGCCAACAGCGGCCTGGCCGTTTCGGCCTGGGCCGGCGAACGGGGCTTCGACGCCGTGGTGGCCGCCAACCACAAGCTGGCCACCGACCGCGGCAACGCCGTGCTCACGGTGGCCGACGCCGAAGTCCAGCGCTGGGTCAAGGCTTCTGCCGACGTCGACGACCAGTGGGTGAAGGAAGTCGGCGCCAAGGGTGCCAACGGTGCTGCCCTGCTCGAGGAGGCCCGCGCGCTGATCCGCCAGTACGACCGTTGACTTGGCTTGGCGGTCTGTCGATAGGCAGCGAAGGTGGGCTTTCGGCTGACATCCATTTGCGGCTGGCAGTGAAGGCCCGCCTCGCCGGCACCGTTCGCACATCGCGGCAGGCCGTGTCCGGCGGGGGCTCATGCTGGGGCGGGG
>CAYJOA010000069.1:0-22777 GCA_964371495.1 uncultured Rubrivivax sp. | reverse complement strand
CGACAACGCCGTCACCGGCCAGGGCCTGCCCACCTACGGCACGCAGGTGCTGATGAACGTCATCAACGAGATCGGCGCGCTGCCCACGCGCAACCACAGGGACGTGCAGTTCGAAGGCGCCAAGGACATCTCGGCCGAAGCCATGGCCACGCCGCGCGCCAGCGACGGCAAGAAGCACCTGGTCACCAACCAGGCCTGCTTCGGCTGCACCATCGCCTGCGGCCGCATCAGCAAGATGGACAAGGGCCACTTCACGGTCGAGAACAAGCCGCAATACTGGGGTGCCAGCGGCGGCCTCGAATACGAAGCCGCCTGGGCGCTGGGCGCGGCCAACGGCGTCAACGACCTCGAAGCGCTGCAGTACGCCAACCTGCTGTGCAACGAGCACGGCATGGACCCCATCACCTTCGGTGCCACCGTCGGCGCGGTGATGGAGCTCTACGGCATGGGCGTGCTGAGCGCGGAGCAGCTCGGCATCGACGCCCAGTTCGGCTCGGCCCAGGCGCTGGCGCACTTTGCCGAGATCACGGCCAAGGGCGAGGGCTTCGGCAAGGAAATCGGCCAGGGCAGCAAGCGGCTGACGGCCAAGTACGGCCACCCCGAACTGAGCATGAGCGTGAAGGGCCAGGAGTTCCCGGCCTACGACTCGCGCGGCATCCAGGGCATGGGCCTGGCCTACGCCACCAGCAACCGCGGCGCCTGCCACCTGCGCGGCTACACGGTGGCCAGCGAAGTGCTGGGCATCCCGGTGAAGACCGACCCGCTCAGCGCCGACGGCAAGCCCGAGCTCGTGATCGCCTTCCAGGACGCCACCGCGGCCTTCGACTCCGCCGGCATCTGCATCTTCACCAGCTTCGCCTGGGGCCTGGCCGACGTGCAGCCGCAGGTGGCCGCGGCCTGCGGCGATGAGTTCACGCTGGAGAACCTGTCGAAGATCGGCGAGCGCATCTGGAACATCGAACGCGACTTCAACAACCGCGCCGGCTTCACCAGCAAGGACGACAACCTGCCGCCGCGGCTGCTCAACGAGCCGGCCAAGACCGGCCCCGCCAAGGGACTGGTCAGCAAGTTGCCCGAGATGCTGCCCAAGTACTACGCGCTGCGCGGCTGGGACAACGACGGGCGGCTCTCGGCCGACACCCGGCAGCGGCTCGGCCTGTAAAGCGGCACGGGCACGGCGTTGGCAGGCAAGGCGGTTCTCGGACCGCCTTGTTCACTTTCTGGAGCATCCCCAATGAAGCACCTCATCCTCGGCGCCGGCCCGGCCGGCGTCATCGCCGCCGAGACGATACGCAAGCACGCCCCCGGCGACGAGATCACGATCCTCGGCGACGAGCCCGAGGCGCCGTACTCGCGCATGGCCATTCCCTACCTGCTGATGGGCAACATCGGCGAGACCGGCACGCACCTGCGCCACCAGGGCGACCACTACCAGCGTCTGCGCATCCAGCTGCTGCGCGGCCGCGCCGTCAAGCTCGACACCGCGGCGCACCGCGTGCAGCTCGACGACAGCAGCTGGCTCGGCTACGACCGCCTGCTCATCGCCACCGGTTCGTCCCCCGCCACGCCGCCCATCCCCGGCATCGCCGGGCCCGGCGTGCACGCCTGCTGGACGCTGGCCGACGCCCGTGCCATCCAGTCGCTGGCCCAGCCCGGCGCGCGCGTGCTGCAGATGGGCGCCGGCTTCATCGGCTGCATCATCATGGAAGCGCTGGCCGCGCGCGGCGTCAAGCTCAGCGTCGTCGAGATGGGTGACCGCATGGTGCCGCGCATGATGGGCCCCACCGCCGGCGGCATGATCAAGGACTGGTGCCAGAGCAAGGGCGTGGCGGTGCACACCGGCGCGCGCGTCGACGCCATCGAACGCGACGCCACGCAGGTGATGAAGGTGAAGCTGTCGACCGGCGCCGTTCTGGAGGCCGACCTCGTCATCAGCGCCACCGGCGTCAAGCCCAACATCGGCTTCCTGGAAGACAGCGGCGTGCGTTGCCTGGTCGGCGTGCTCACCGACGAACACCTGCAGACCAGCGTCGCCGGCATCTATGCCGCCGGCGACTGCGCCGAGGCCTTCGACAAGATCAGCGGCAAGACCATCGTCAGCGCCATCCAGCCCAACGCTGCCGAACAGGCGCGCGTGGCGGCGCTGAACATGGTCGGCCTGGCGACCGAACTGCGCGGCGTGACGCAGATCAACGTGCTCGACACACTGGGGCTGATCTCGGCCAGCTTCGGCGCCTGGGACGGCGTACCCGGCGGCGAACACGTCGAGATGACCGACCGTGCCGCCGGCCGCCACCTCAGCCTGCAGTTCGGCGGCGACCGCCTGGTCGGCTGCAACTCGATCGGCTGGACCGAACACGTGGGCGTGATGCGCGGCCTGGTCGAAGGCCAGGTGGCGCTGGGGCCGTGGAAGGACAAGCTGCTGCGCGACCCGACGCTGCTGATGCAGGCCTACCTGGCCAGCGCGCAGGCGCAGCATGTCCATGCCTGGGTGTGAGGCGTGCGATCGCGGCAACATCACGGCCATGCAGATCACGTTCAAGCTCTACGCCAGCCTCACCGAATACCTGCCGGTGGAACGCCGCGCCGGCAACCAGATGAGACTCGAGGTCGCTCCCGACGCGACCCTGGCGCAGATCGTCGAGCCGTTCAAGCTGCCGCCGAAGATGGTGCACCTGGTGCTGATCAACGGCCACTTCGTGCCGCCCGCCGAGCGCGCCACGCGCACGCTGGCCGAAGGCGACGTGCTGGCCATCTGGCCGCCCATCGCCGGCGGCTGACACGGTGGCCCCCGAGATCCCCGCGTTCTTCGAACGCGAGCAGGGTTTCACCGCAGCCGAATGGCAGCGCTGCCTGCCCGGCGCGGTGCGCGATCGAACGCTGGCCCTCACGAGTCCGGAGCGCGCCGTGGTGGACATCGGCGCCGGCACGCTGACGCTGAGCTGGACGGCGCTGCCACCGCGGCGCATTGCGCTCATCAGCATGCCGCGGCTGGCGGTGCGCTACTGCTTCGACGGCGTCGACGCCGCGGCGCGGCGCGAGTTCATGCGCTACTTCGACCTCTACACCCAGCGCGGCGGCGGCTGAGCGCCGCGGGCTCAGCCGACGCAGCCGGCCTGGCCCACCACGGTGCCGGCCAGCGCCACCGGCTCGGGCACGCGGTAGCCGTAGCGCACCGCGGTCAGCTCGGCCAGGATGCTGACGGCGATCTCCGGCGGCGTTCGCGCGCCGTTCTTCAGCCCCACCGGACCATGCAGCCGGTCCAGCTGCGCCGGTGTCAAGCCGAAGTGCTCGATCAGGCGTTCGCGCCGCTTGGCCTGGTTGAGCCGCGACCCGATGGCGCCGACGTAGAAGGCCTCGCTGCGCAGCGCCTCCATCAGCGCCAGGTCGTCCAGCTTGGGGTCGTGCGTGAGCGCGATGATCGCCATGTGGCCGTCGGGCCGCAGCGCCTGCACCACGTCGTCGGGCATGTCGCGCAGCAGCGTCGCGCCCGGCACCGCGAAGCCGGTGGCGTATTCCTCGCGCGGGTCGCAGACCAGTACCTGGTAGCTCAGCGCAGCGGCCATCTGCGCCAGGTACTGGGACATCTGGCCGGCACCGATCAGCAGCAGCCGCCAGCTCGGGCCGTGGTGGGTGACGAGCGTGGTCTCGTCCAGCGTCAGTTCGTCGGCGGCGCCGGCGGGTGCGAGCGTGACCTCGCCGCTGGATAGCTTGAGCACGCGGCGCACGCGTTCGCCATGCTCCAGGCGCTGCAGCAGCTCGGGCAGGCGGGTGGCCGGCCACACCGGTTCGAGCACCAGTTCGATGAGGCCGCCGCAGGGCAGTCCGAAGCGGTGCGCCGCGTCGGCGTCGACGCCGTAGCGCACCACCTGCGGCCGCCCGCTGGCCAGCGCGCCGCTGCGCGCCTTGTCGATGAGGTCGTCCTCGATGCAGCCGCCGGACACCGAGCCGGTGATCAGGCCGTCGTCGCGGATCGCCACCGCCGAACCCGGCGGCCGCGGCGCCGAACCCCAGGTGCGCGTGATCGTGCCCAGCACGACGCGGTGGCCCTGCTGCATCCACTGCGTCACCTGCCGCAGTACGTTCAGATCGACGTTGTCCATGGGTTCGAAGGGAGGGTCCTGCCGGCGCCCGGCGGCGGCCGGCACGGCGGGCCCTGGTGTCGGAGCTTGGTCGTATTGTCGCCGGCGAATTCCATGCTCGGCACTTCATAAGGGTTAACGACGCGATGCGGGCAGCGGCGGCGAGTGCCGATGCCGGCCACGCCCTACACTGTCCGGACGCTGGCCCGGGCCGCCCGCCGCCCCCCTGGAGACGAGACCACCATGCACGCCTTCGCCTACGCCAGACCCGCCAGCCTCGCCGCAGCCGCGACGGCAGCGGCAGCCGACAACGCCAAGGTCATCGCCGGCGGCCAGTCGCTGCTGCCGTCGATGCGACTGGGCCTGTCCGCGCCGGACACACTGGTCGACCTGTCGGCAGTGGCCGAGCTCAAGGGCATCACGGTGGCCGGCGGCAGTGTCAGGATCGGCGCCATGACGACGCATGCCGAGGTCGCGGCCAGCGCTGCGGTGCGCCAGGCGATCCCGGCGCTGGCCGAGCTCGCCGGCAGCATCGGCGACCGCCAGGTGCGCCACCGCGGCACCCTCGGCGGCAGCGTCGCCAACAACGACCCCGCCGCCTGCTACCCGGCCGCCGTGCTGGGCCTGGGCGCCACCGTGCACACCAATCGGCGCGACATCGCCGCCGACGACTTCTTCGTCGGCCTGTACACCACGGCGCTGGCCGAGGACGAGCTGATCACCGCGATCGGCTTCCCGGTGCCGGCCAAGGCCGGCTGGCACAAGTTCAAGCAGCCGGCATCACGTTTTTCGCTGGTCGGCGTCTTCGTCAGCCAGGGGCCGCAGGGCACGCGCGTGGCCGTCACCGGCGCCGGCGCCGGCGGCGTGTTCCGCGTGCCGGCGCTCGAAGCGGCCTTGGCCGCGGACTGGTCCGCGGCGGCCTGCCAGGGCGTCACGGTGGCTGCCGACGGCCTGAACACCGACCTGCACGGATCGGCCGCGTACCGCGCTGCGCTGATCCCGGTGCTGGCCGCGCGCGCCATCGGCTGAAACGCTGTTCCAATCAGGCACGGACGCCGCACCGGGTGCGGCGTTCTCGTTGGAGTCGACGTGACCGCTGCCCTCCCCTCCTCGATCGACGACACGCAGGCGCGGTTGCTGGCGCACGACTATGTCGCCGACCGCCAGCTCGCCACCGTGGTCTACCTGGCGCTGAAACTGCGGCGCCCGCTGTTCCTGGAAGGCGAACCCGGCACCGGCAAGACCGAGATCGCGCGCACGCTGGCGGCGATGCTCGAACGGCCGCTGATCCGCCTGCAGTGCTACGAGGGCCTGGATCTGGCCGGCGCCGCCTACGAGTGGAACTATGGCCGCCAGATGATGGAGATCCGGCTCGCCGAACGCGATGCGGTGTCGCGCGATGCGCTGGCGGCCGACCTCTTCAGCGAGCGTTTCCTGACCCAGCGCGCGCTGCTACAGGCCATCGACCCGCGGCGCGAGCTGGCGCCGGTGCTGCTGATCGACGAGCTCGACCGCGCCGACGAGCCCTTCGAGGCCTTCCTGCTCGAAGTGCTGGCCGACTTCCAGATCACGATCCCCGAGCTGGGCACGATCAAGGCAGCACAGCCGCCGATCGTGGTGCTGACCAGCAACCGCACGCGCGAGATCCACGACGCCGTCAAGCGCCGCTGCCTGTACCACTGGGTCGGTTTCCCCGACGCCGCGCGCGAGCTGCAGATCCTGCAGCTGCGCGTGCCCGGCGCCGGGCCGGAACTGGCGCGGCAGATCGTCGACTTCGTGCAGCGGCTGCGCCAGATCGACCTCTACAAGTCGCCGGGCATCGCCGAGACCATCGAATGGACGCGCGCGCTGATGGCGCTCGACGCGCGGGTGCTCGATGCCGACGTCGTCCAGCACACCCTAGGTGTGCTGCTGAAGTACCAGGACGACATCGCGCGCCTGCAGGGCGGCGAAGCGGCACGGCTGCTCGCGGAGATCCGCCGCCAGGCGCCGCCGGGGCATTGATGCTGCCGGCGCGCACGACGCCGGGGCACCTGGCCGAGAACGTCATGCACTTCGCGCGCCTGCTGCGCAGCGCCGGCATGCCGGTGGGCACCGACCGCGTCGGCACCGCGCTGCAGGCGCTGCAGGTGGCAGGGCTGGCGTCGCGCAGCGACTTCCACGCCGTGCTCGCCGCCTGTCTGCTGGACCGCGCCGAGCACCGTGCGCTGTTCGATCAGGCCTTCGACCTGTTCTGGCGCGACCCCGACCTGGGCGACCGCGGGCATGTGCTGCTGCGGCCCGAAGTGCAGGCCAAGGACGCGCCGCCGGCGGTGGCCGAGAACCGCCGCCTCGCCGCGGCGCTGTTACCGAACCCGCTGCAGCGCGCGGCCGAACGTCCGCCGCAGCAGGCGCTGGAACTCGACGCCAGCCTGAGCTGGGCGCAGCGCGAGGTGCTGCGCCGGGCCGACTTCGAGACCATGACGGCCGAGGAATGGCGCCAGGCGCAGCGCCTGCTTACGCAGCTGAAGCTGATCTTCGAGCCGCTGCCGACGCGCCGCATGCGGAGCGCCGCGCGGGCCGGCGGCGTCGACTGGCGCAGCACGCTGGCGGCGATGGCGCGCCACGGCGGCGAACTGCAGGACCTGCGCTGGCGCCGGCCGCGCCCGCAGCCGGCGCCGCTGGTGCTGGTGGCCGACATCTCGGGTTCGATGAGCCGCTACTCGCGCATGCTGCTGCACTTTGCCCACGCGCTCGGCCAGGCCGGCTCGCGCGTCGAGAGCTTCGTCTTCGGCACCCGGCTGACACGCACGACGCGGCTGCTGAAGAGCCGCGACCCCGACCTCGCCGTCGGCCACGTCATGCGCACGGTGCAGGACTGGTCGGGCGGCACGCGCATCACCGACTGCCTGCGCGAATTCAACCGCCGCTGGGCACGCCGCGTGCTGCCCGGCAGCGCGACGCTGCTGCTGGTCACCGACGGTCTGGAACAGGGCGACACCGCGACGCTGGGCTTCGAGATGGAGCGCCTGCACAAGAGCTGCCGGCGCCTGATCTGGCTCAACCCGCTGCTGCGCTTCGAACGCTTCGAACCGCGCGCCGGCGGCATCAAGGCGATGCTGCCGCACGTCGACCTGTTCCTTCCGGCGCACAACCTGGACAGCCTGGCGCGGCTGGTGCAGGTGCTGGCCGACAGCCGGCCGAGGGGCTGACCAATCCTCAGGACGGCCGCGCCAACGGCAAATTCAGCAGCAAGTTCTGCGGCTTGAGCCGCAGCACGCCGTCGCCGGTGTGCGCCAGGCCGAGGTAGACCGGGCGGCCGGCGACGTCGGGGTGCATTTCGGCGGCGTCGGCGAATTCCAGCCTGAACAGGCTCACCAGCCGGCGCCGGCGCTCGTCGTCGACCGGGCGGTCGTCGTAAAGGTCGTTGAGCAGCGCGGTGGCTTCGGCGTCCAGGCCGACGTGCCAGCGCCACTGCGCGTCGTCGATGCGCGGCACCGGCTCGACCGTCACGCGCACGCCCAGCAGCTGCGCCACCCAGCGTTCGAGCACGCGCGCCAGCGCCGGCAGCCCGGAGCGCGCGTTCTTGACGCGGAACTGCAGGCCGTGGCCGAGGTCCTGCGTCAGTTCGTGCGTCAGGTCCAGCAGCAGGTGGTGGCGGCCGACCGCCGCACCGGCCCAGTAGCGGGCGGTGTTGCCTTCGGTCAACACCTCGACGTCCAGCGCCTTGGTCTGCAGCTGCACCTGGCGCAGCAGGCGGCCGAGATCACCCAGACCCGCGGTTTCCTGCAGCAGGTCGACGGCGTCGCGGTCGGCGGCCAGCACGCGCCCTTCCTGCACGGTGATGCGCTGGGCGCGGAACAGCAGCTCGGCGGCACGCGCCTCGAAGGCACCACCGGCGTCGCCCTGCATGCCGTCGAGTTGGCCACGCAGCATGGCCTGCACCAGCAGGTCGATGAACAGCGGCGGCACGTCGACGACGCCGCGACGAAACAGGCCGATGTAGTACGCCTGCAGCGTTCCCGCCGCCAGCAGCGCGTCGCGAAAACGCAGGAACACGGCGTAGTTCTCGCGCGCGTCGGCATCGAGCAGCCGGGCCAGCCGCTCGGCGGTGACCTTGTGTGTCGGCGACTCCAGCAGCGCGGCGTGCAGGGCGCGTTCGGAAGCGCAGGATTCGTCCAGCGGTGCGAGCTCGGGCCGCGCCAGGAACAGGCGCAGATAGTCGTCGGTCGGCCGCAACCAGCCGCGCTCGCCGTGCACCAGCTGCGCGTAGCCGCTTTCGGGCCAGAAGTCCACGCCGCTCGACCGCTCAGCCGAACACCGGCGCGCCGAAGTCGCGGCGCAGCGCGCGCCACACCACTTCGCTGGTCAGCGGCATCTGCACGCGTTCGGCGTCGC
Organism: uncultured Rubrivivax sp.; assembly: GCA_964371495.1. GTDB lineage: Bacteria > Pseudomonadota > Gammaproteobacteria > Burkholderiales > Burkholderiaceae_C > Rubrivivax. The sequence goes on along the minus strand of CAYJOA010000069.1, from coordinate 14,318 downwards.
GGCCGAGTCCCGCCTGCGCCAGCGCGTCGACGACGGCGTTGACCACCGCCGGCGTGGCGCCGATGGTGCCGAGCTCGCCCACGCCCTTGGCGCCGAGCACGTTGGTCAGGCACGGCACCGATTCGTCGAAGGCGGTCTTGAAATCGCGGAAGCCGTCGGCGCGCGGCATGGCGTAGTCCATGAAGCTGGCCGACAGCAGCTGCGCGTCGCTGGTGTCGTAGGCCACGCGTTCGCACAGAGCCTGGCCGATGCCCTGGATGGCGCCGCCTTCGACCTGGCCGCGAACGATGGTCGGGCTGACGATGCGGCCGATGTCGTTGACCGAGGCATAGCCCACGACCTCGACCGCGCCGGTGGCGGGGTCGACCTCGACCTCGCAGACATGGCAGCCGTTGGGCCAGCTGGGGCCGGCGGCGGTGGTGCCGGCGCTGGCCATGAAACGTTGCTCGGGCAGGCGCGCGGCCAGCTCGAACAGGCCGATGCCGAGGTCGGTGCCGGCCACCGTGTAGCGGCCGGCGCGGTATTCGATGTCGGCGGCCGCCGCCTCCAGCGCCGCGGCGGCGAGCCGGCGGCCTTCGTCGACCGTGCGCTCGGCCGCCACGTGCACCGCCGCGCCGCCGGTGAACAGCGAACGGCTGCCGGCGCTGCCGAAACCGTTGGCGCGGTCGGTGTCGCCCTGCAGCACGCGGATGCGGTCGAGCGGCACGCCGAACACGTCGTGTGCCAGCTGCACGTAGCTGGTGGCGATGCCCTGGCCCATGGCCATGGTGGCCGAGGTGAGCTCGACATAACCGTCGGCGGTGATGTCCACGCGCACGTTCTCTTCCAGCGCGTTGCCGCCGGTCCATTCCAGGAAGGTGGCGATGCCGCGGCCGCGCAGCTTGCCACGCGCTTGACTGGCGTCGCGGCGTGCGGCGTAGCCGCGCCAGTCGGCGAGCTGCAGGCCCTGGTCGAGGATCTGCTCGAAGCGGCCGCTGTCGTAGGTCTGTGCCATCGCGTTGCGGTAGGGCATCTGCTCGGGTCGCACCATATTGCGCCGGCGCAGTTCGGCCGCGTCGATGCCCGTCTCGCGCGCCGCGGCGTCCATCAGCCGCTCGATGATGTAGATCGCCTCCGGCCGCCCGGCACCGCGGTAGGCGCCGGTGGGCGCGGTGTTCGTCAGCACCGCGCTCAGGTGCAGGCTGACGACCGGGATGTCGTAGATGCTGGTGCTGACCCAGGGCCCGATGAGCAGCGGGATCGCGATCGACGCGCCCGAGGGATAGGCGCCGACATTGGCCAGCGTGCGCACGCGCAGGGCGAGCACGCGGCCGCCTTCGTCCAGCGCCAGCTCGGCATGGTTGAGCTGGTCACGGCCGTGCACGGCGGCAAGAAAATCCTCGACGCGGTCGGCCTGCCACTTCACCGGCCGGCGCAGCTGCAGCGCGGCCCAGCCGAGCACGATGTCCTCCGGGTAGATGCCGGTCTTCATGCCGAAGCCGCCGCCGACGTCGCCGACCAGCACGCGCGTGTTCTCGGCCGTGCGGCCGGGGATCGTGGCCGCCAGCCCGCTGCGCACGCCGCTGGGCATCTGGCTGCTCAAACGCAGCGTCAGGCGTTCGCCGTCGAGGTAGGCGAGCACGCTGCGCGGCTCCATCGTCACCGGCGCCAGGCGCTGGTTGACGAGGTCCAGCGTGATGCGGTGGGCGGCGCGCGCGAAGGCGGCGTCGGCGGCGTCGGCGTCGCCGTGGCGCATCTCGGCAGCCACGTTGTCGGGCGCCGCCGGCCACAGCACCGGGGCGCCGGGCTGCATGGCGCGAACGGCGTCGGCGACGGCGCCCAGGTCCTCGTAGTCGACGCTCACGCACGCCGCCGCGGCACGCGCGGCATCGCGGCTGTCGGCGACCACCGCGGCCACCGCTTCGCCGACGAAACGCACGACCTCATGTGCCAGTGCACGCTTGGGCGGCGCGGTGGCGGGCTCGCCGTCGGGGCGCTTGAACGACGCCGGCAGCGCGATCGGCAACACGCCCGCGGCCACCAGGTCGGCGCCGGTGTGGACCGCCAGCACGCCGGGCATCGCCGCGGCCTCCGCGCCGTCGACGGCCACGATGCGGGCGTGCGCGCGGTCGCTGCGCACGAAGGCCAGCCAGGTCTGGCCGGGCAGGGTGACGTCGTCGGTGAACCGGCCCTGCCCCTGCACCAGCGCCGGGTCCTCGACGCGGCGCACGGCGCGGCCGCTGCCGAAGCGGGTGACGTCGTCGGGCGCATTCACCGCGGACTCCCCGCCATCACCGCCGCCGCCTGCCGCACCGCGGCGACGATGTTGACGTAGCCGGTGCAGCGGCACAGGTTGCCTTCCAGCGCCTCGACGATCTCGGCGTCGCTCGGGTTCGGCACCTTGTTCAGCAGGCAGCTCGCGGTCATCAGCATGCCCGGTGTGCAGTAGCCGCACTGCAGGCCGTGGCAGGCGACGAAGGCCTCCTGCAGCGGGTGCAGCGTGCCGTCGTCACGCGCCAGCCCTTCCACCGTGGTGACGCTGCGGCCTTGCACCTGCAGCGCCAGCACGCTGCAGCTCTTGACCGCGTCGCCGTCCAGCAGCACGGTGCAGCAGCCGCACTGCGCGGTGTCGCAGCCGGCGTGGGTGCCGGTCAGTGCGAGCGGTCCGCGCAGCAAGTCGATGAGCAGCGTGGCGGGCTCGACGTCCAGCATCGTGACGCGGCCGTTGAGCTTGAATTCGAGTCGGGGCATGGATCGTCGTCCTAGAGGGCACAGCTGCGGAAGCCGCAGAACATCGTATCGCGCTCGGGCGGCGCGAAGCGGCGCGCCTTGGAGTGGCGCTGGCGCGCACGCGTGGCAAACGAGCCGCCGCGCAGCACACCCTGGGTGCCGGCGGGCGGGATGGTGTCCAGCGACCCGGGCGCCGGCTCGCCGGCCCCGGGCCAGGCGCGTGCCGAGCCGGCGACCCATTCGAAGACGTCGCCCCAGACGAAACCGCGGCTGGCAGCGGTGCCGGCGGCCAGTTCCCATTCGGGTTCGGTGGGCAGGCGACGGCCGGCCCAGCGGCACCAGGCTTCGGCTTCGTAGCGGTTGGCATGCAGCACCGGCTGCAGCGCCGGCGCACGCTGCAGGCCGCTTTGGCGCTGCACGAGCACGCCGCCGAGCAACTGCTCGACGTGCGCCGGCGCACGCCGGCCGCCGGCCTGCAGCCAGGACCAGCCGGCCTCGCTCCACAGCTCTTGCCGTTCATAACCGCGATCGGTGGCGAACTCGACGAACTGGCCCCAGTTGACGGGCTGGGCGTCGATCTCCGATTCGGGCACCGCCACCTCGTGCGCCCAGCGTTCGTTGTGCGGCACCAGCCCGCGCAGCGGGCTGCCATCCTGCGTCTGGCCGTCCGGCGCGGAGCCCAGCATCCAGCGCTGCGCCGGCAGCCAGATCGGGTCGCGCACGGCGCGTGTCGGCGGCGCGCCCGCGCCCAGGCCTTCGGCCAGTGCTTCGCCCAGCCGGTCCTCGTGCAGCAGGCCGAGGCGGAAGAAGTGCAGCGCCGCGTCGTCCTCGGCGGCGCCGGCCAGCAGGTCCAGCGTGATCTCCAGCGTGTCGGCCAGGTAGCCGCGCAGCGCGTCGGGCTCGGGCGTTTCCTCGCCGAACGCCCACGCATGGGCGCGCGGCTCGATGCCGGCCAGCCGGGTTGCCCGCGCATCGCAGGCCTCGCCGCGCTGGCGTTGCACGTGGCTCGCGATCCAGTGCTCCTGATACCAGCCGGCGTGGGCGGCGCGCTGCATCGCGGCCGGCGACTCGTCCTGCGCCAGCAGCCCGAGCAGGTGGTTGCGCGTGTCGATGAGCGCCAGCGAAAGCCAGTCGCGCCCGGCGCGGCGCATCGCCACCGGGTCGTCGAGCGGGTTCACGGCTTCTGGCAGGCCGGGCGGCAGACGCTCACTCGCCCACCAGGCCGTTGCGGATGGCGTAGACGGTGAGCTCGGAGTTGTTGGCCAGCTGCAGCTTTTCCAGCACGCGGGCTCGGTACACCGACACCGTCTTCGGGCTCAGCGTCAGCTGCTCGGCGATGTCGGCCAGGCGCTTGCCCGAGGCGATCATCACCAGCGTCTGCAGTTCGCGGTCGGACAGCTTCTGGTGCAGGCTCTCGTTGGCCGGCGCGGTGAGGCTCTCGACCAGCATCTGCGCGATCTCGGGCGTGACGTACTTGCGGCCCTGCGCCACCGTGCGCACCGCCTGCACCAGCAGCTGGGGGTCGCCGCCCTTGTTGACGTAGCCCTGCGCGCCGGCGCGCAGGGCGCGGATCGCGTACTGGTCTTCCGGGTACATGCTGACCACCAGCACCTTCAGCGGCGAGCCCTCGTCCTTCAACACGTGCAGCACGTCCAGGCCGCTGCGGCCGGGCAGGTTGATGTCGAGCACGAGCACGTCGCAGCCGGCGCCGCGCCCGTCGCCGCCCAGCGTGCGCAGCAGCTCGCGCAGCTCGCCGTAGTCGGCGGCCTCGCCGACGACGCGGATGTCGGGCGCATCGGACAGCGTGTCGCGGATGCCGCGCCGGATCAGCGCGTGGTCGTCGCAGAGGATGACATCGATCATCGAGGCCTCAGGTGGCGTTCCAGTTTTCGGACTCGGCGCATGCGTCGTGCGCATTGTCACCGTCGCCGTGACCGTCGCTGGCAGCGGCGCCGGCCTCGTGCAGCGGCACCGACATGATCAGCGTGGTGCCCGCGGCGCCGCTGCTCAGGTCGACCCAGCCGCCGACCGTCGACGCCCGCTCGTGCAGGCCGCGGATGCCGAAACTCTGCGCCTTGGCCAGGTCGTCCTGGCCCAGGCCGCGGCCGTTGTCGCTGACCTCCAGCGACAGCACGCCGCCGGTGATCGACAGGTCGACGACCACGCGCGTGGCGCCGGCGTGTTTGCTGACGTTGGTGAGCGCCTCCTGCGCCGTGCGGTAGGCGGCCAGCGGCACGCCGGCCGGCAGCGCGCGGCGGTCGGGGCTCAGGCCGGTGGTGCGGAAGTCGCAGACGACGCCGGTGCGCCGTTCGAAGCGGCTGGTCATCCACTGCAGCGCGGCCACCAGGCCCTGTTCCAGGATCGCCGGGCGCAGGTTCTGCATGATGCGCTGGCTGGCGTCGATGGCCGAGCTGACCGTCTCCAGCGCCATCGCCGCGCGCTGCTGCACCTCGGGCTGGGCGGCGTGGCGGCGGATCCAGTCGAGCTCGAACTTCAGCGCCGTGAGCGAGCCGCCGACGTCGTCGTGGATCTCGCGCGCGATGGCCTGGCGTTCGGCCTCGACGCTGGTCTGCAGGTGCTGCGCCAGTTCAGACAGGCGTTTGCGCGAGGCCTGCAGTTCGCGGTCGGCGATCTGCCGCGCCCGCTGGCCCTCGGCGGCGGCGATGGCGTGTTCGACCGCCGGCGCCAGGCGTGTCAGGTTGGCCTTGAGCAGGTAGTCGCTGGCGCCGTTGCGCATGGCCTCGACGGCGGTGTCCTCGCCGATCTGGCCCGACACCAGGATGAAAGGCAGCTGGCGCCCGCTGGCGCGCAACATCTGCAACGCCTCCAGGCCACCGAAGCCCGGCAGCAGGTAGTCGGACACCACGATGTCCCAGGGCTCGGTCAGCGCGACCTCGAACTCGGCCCGCGTCTCGATGCGCCGTGCATCGGCATTGATGCCGGCGCGCTGCAGGTAGGCCATGGCCAGCACGTGGTCGGGTTCGGAGTCCTCCAGGTGCAGCAGGCGGATGGCGGGGGCGGCGCCGGTCATGGCATCGGAGTATCGCAAAGCGCTGCCGCGCTGCAAGGGGCGCCGCGCCGTGGCGGCCGCCAGCGGACGCGCCCTGCGCGGCTCAGGCCGTTGCGCGCAGCAGCCACACGCCGGCCGGCGGTATGTTGGCAACCACCGTGCGCCTGCGTCGCCACGCGAAGCCGTGCTCGCCGTCGAAGGGTGCACGCGGCTGGTACGTGAACTGCACGAGCCAGCTGCCGGGGTGCCGGCGCAGGAACTGCAGGATGCTGTTTCGTGTCTCCGCGCGCGCCAGGGTCGGCATCGAGCGGAACGGCAGGCTGGACACGATGGCCACCGGCAGGCCCTCGTAGCTCAGCTGGTCGAGCACCTCCGCGGCGGGCCTGGCATGCACGAGCGTGCGCGGAAAGGCCCCCGACAGCTTGGCCGCCAGCGCCGGCTGGAGCTCGACCACGGTCAGCTTCACGCCCGGGCACTGGCGCGCCAGCACCCGCGTCACGGCGCCGGTTCCGGCACCGAGTTCGACGATGTGTGCAGCGCCCTGGGCAGCGTCGGCCATGGCCTTGGCGAGGAACTGCGACGACGGCGCGACCGCTCCGGTCAGGGCCGGTGCTTTGATCAGGTGGGCGAGCAGGGTCACGGCACGACGGTGAGGTTGCGGCTGGCTGGCACCCGACGCCCGATGTCTCCAGGCTCACGGAGAGGGCCTGGCAGGCGGGTCGGTCGGACAGCTTAGCGCAATGTCCGCCGGCCACGGCCGCTCCCGAACCCCAGCGCCGCAGCCGTGCCGACGGCTCGCGAGGCCGGCGCGGGCCCCGCCAGCTCAGCGTCAGGCGGGTACCAGGGCGCCGCGTTCGCGGCTGGATTCGGCCACCGCCGTCGGCTCGTCCTGGCCGGCGTGGCCGGCGCCGAGCTTGAACACGGCCACGGCCTGGGCCAGCGCCTGCGCCTGCTGGCGCAGCGTGACGGCCGCGGCGGCGCTCTGCTCGCCGAGGGCGGCGTTCTGCTGCGTCACGCGGTCCATGGCGGTGATGGACTCGGCGACGAGCGTGACGCCGGCGCTCTGTTCAGCGCTGGCCGAGGTCATTTCGCCCACCGTGTCGGAGACACCGCGGATGCCGTCGACGACCTCGGTCATGGCGGCCTGCGCGCGGCTCACCAGTGCCGCGCCTTCGTCGACCTGCTCCACGCTGGCGCTGATAAGGGCCTTGATGGCCTTGGCGGCCTCCGCCGAGCGCCCGGCCAGGCTGCGCACCTCGCTGGCGACGACGGCGAAACCCCGCCCCTGCTCGCCGGCGCGCGCCGCTTCCACGGCCGCGTTGAGCGCCAGGATGTTGGTCTGGAAGGCGATGCCGTCGATGACGCCGATGATGTCGGAGATCTTGTGCGACGCGCCGTTGATGCCCTGCATGGTGTCGACGAAGCGCGCCACGAGCTCACCGCCTTGAACGGCCGTGGCGCTGGCCGCGCTGGCCATGGCACTGGCCTGGCGGGCACCGTCGACGTTCTGCTTCACCGTGGCGTTGAGTTCTTCCATGGCGGCGGCGGTTTCCTGCAGGGAACTGGCCTGGCTCGCGGCGCGACTCGACAGCTCGTCGTTGCCGCTCTCGATCTCGACGCTGGCCGACTCCACGCTTTGCGCCTTCTCGCGCACCGTGGCGACGACCACGCGCAGGCCCGTCTGCATCGCCTGCAGGTGCGCCATCAGGCTGGTGGAGTCCCCCGGTCTGACGTCGATGCGCGAACTCAGGTCGCCGGCGCCGACACGCTGCACCAGGTTCACGGCGACGCGCGGTTCGCCACCCAGCTGGCTCAGGATCACGCGCACGATCAAGGTGCCGAAGGCCGCCGCCAGCAGCGTCGCGATCAAGCCGCCCCACAGCATCGCCGACTGGATCGCCGCCGCCGCGCTCATGACATCGGCGGTGTCCTTCTGCGTGCGCTGCAACTGCAGTTCGCGGAACTTCGTCAAGCGCTCGGAAACGGCCTCGCTGGCCTGGTCGAAGCCCGGCTTGCCGTCGGCGCCCTTCATCAGCAGATTGCCGGCGTCGATGCCGTCGCTGACATAGGCTTGCGCCATGGTCTTGCCGCTGGCGTAGAAGGCTGCGAATGCGGTCTCGATGGCGCCGAGCTCCTGGATGCCGGCGTTGTCCCCGTCGTGCTCGAGCACCTGCCTGACCGTCTTCGCCGCGCTCTGAAACAGGGCGGCAGACGCCTCGGCCTCCTTGTAGGCCGCCGGGTCGTGCGTGGCGGAAACATCGGTCAGGAACTGCTGCACCTCGGACCGGCCGAGGTCCATCTGGTCGACGGCCAGCACCAGCGGCAGGCTCTGTTCGTCGACGCGCTGCACACCCTGCCCGAGCCGGGCGAGCAAGCCGACGACGACGAGCAGGGTGACCAGGAAAACCGCCACCACGGCGGCGAAGCCGGTGGCGAGCTGGCTCTTGAGACTCAGGTTCTTGAACATGGTGATCCGTTGTTGTTGTTCGTTTTCCGTGCCGCCGGGCCCTGGGCCCCCGACGTTCAGAAGGCGGCCTTGAAGCCCAGCTTCAGCACGCTCGGTCGTTCGCTCGTGAACTGGCGGCCGTACGAGACGACGACGAAGACCTTGTCCGGCACGGCGGCATAGCGCAGCCCCAGGTTCCACGACGGCCGCTCGCGGTCGTCGCCGAAGACTTCGGCCATCGGTGCCCAGCGCTGCGCGGCGCCGAAGCCGGCGTGCTCGATGCCCAGGCCCCAGGTGGTGGTGTCCTGCCGGTCGAGCTCGGAACGCGCGTGGCCCAGATTGGCGTGCAGCGTCAGGTCGGCGGCGACAGGCAGGCTGGCGATCAGGTTCAGGCCGCTTTCGGCGTGGCGCCAGGACTCGCCGGGTATCTTGGCGCCCGCAACCTGCCAGGCCAGCGCCAGCGCCGCGGCCTCGTCGTCGCGGCCCGCGCCATGCCACAGGCCGGTCTTGCCGCCCAGGGCGAGGCCGCTTTCGCGCACGCCCTGACTGCGCGCCGTCGCCAGGGCGACGGCGAACTGGCTGTTCCAGCCGAAGCCGCAGCCGGCCTGCAGGCTGGTCTCGGTGCTTCGCTCGCCGGCCGTCGAGCGCCGCAGCGCCGTGCCTTCGAGCTCGCATTCGCCGGCGGCCAGCACCCCCGCGTCGTCGGTCTGCAGCGGGCTGCCGGCCTGGGCCGGGCCCAGATGCAGGGCTGCAGTGCAGACACCTGCAACGAGCATCAATCCACGTTTCACGATCACGTTCTCCTCGTTTGTACCTATCGTTTTCGGCGCCGCAGACGCCGACTTGAGGCCGGGCCACCGGCGGCGAGGCCTGCCCGTGCCGCCCGGGAGGGGCAGCGCCGGCGCGTATCCTTTGCGCATGGGCTGGCGCAGTCGACGGCCGGCGGCACGCGCCGCGGCAGCGGCGCCTTCCGAACGATCCCGAGGAAGTCGAAGTGGCACCGAACACGCAACGCAAGCGATTGTCCGTCGTCGTCCCTTGCTACAACGAAAGCGCGGCACTCGACGCCTTCTTCTCGCGCCTGGAGGCCGCGCTCGCGGCCTTGCCGGAGTACGAGCACGAGATCGTCTGCGTCGACGACGGCAGCGTCGACGACACCTTGCAGGTGCTGCAGCGCCACCATGTCCGGAACCCGCGCGTGCAGGTGCTGGAGTTGTCGCGCAACTTCGGCAAGGAGGCGGCGCTGACGGCCGGCATGGACGCCGCCGTTGGCGATGCCGTGATCCCGATCGACGCCGATCTGCAGCATCCGCCCGAAGCCATCGTCGCGATGGTCCGGGCCTGGGAGGCCGGCAGCGACGTCGTGCTGGCACGGCGTGCATCGCGCGCCGACGAACCCTTGCTGCTGCGCGCGGCGGCGCGCTGGTTCTACCGCCTGCACAACCGCCTCAGCGACGTGCCGATACCCCCCGACGTGGGCGATTTTCGTCTGCTCGATCGGCGCGTCGTGCAGGCGCTGCGGCAACTGCCCGAGCGCCAGCGCTTCCTGAAGGGCCTGTACGCCTGGGTGGGTTTTCGCCAGACGACGATCGAAGTCGCCTTTGCAGCGCGCACGCAAGGCCGTTCGGCGTTCCCGGCCAAGGCGCGTTTCGCGCTGGCACTGGACGGCATCACGGGCTTCAGCCAGGCGCCCCTGCGCATCTGGACCTACGTCGGCACCAGCGTCGCCTTGCTGTCGCTGGTCTACGGGTCGTGGATCGTCGTCAAGACGCTGCTCTTCGGCATCGACACGCCCGGCTACGCGTCCCTTTTGACGGCGGTGCTCTTCCTGGGCGGCGTGCAGTTGCTCAGCGTCGGCGTGCTGGGTGAATACATCGGCCGCATCTACACCGAGGCCAAGCAGCGGCCGCTGTATGTCGTGCGCAGCCGCAACGGCGCTTTCGATGACCTGGTCGCGCGCTGAACTGCCGCGCCAGTTCGTGCGCTTCTGCGCCGTCGGAGGGGTCAATACCGCGATCCACCTGGCCGTGGTCGTCGCCCTGGTCGAGTGGGCCGGCACGCACCCGGTGCCGGCGAATGCGATCGCGTTCGGCGGCGCGAATGCCTTCTCGTTCTGGGCCAACAGCCGCTACACCTTTCGCACCGCCGTCGCCGTCGGGCGCTGGTTGCGTTTCGTGCTCGTCTCGCTGGCGGGCCTGGCGCTGGCCAGCGCCTGCAGCGCCGTGGCTGCGCTGCAGGACTGGCACTACCTGGCCGGCGTGGCGTTGACCTTCGTCGTCATGCCGCTGCTCAGCTTCACGGCGAACCGCTGCTGGACCTGGCGCTGAATGCGCTCGCCCGACAGCAGCCCCACCGCCGTCGGCGCGCTGCTGGCGCTGGTCTGCGTCGCACTGCACGTCGCTGCGCTGTCGGCCGGCTACGCCTACGACGACCCGGTGCACCTGCAGTTCGCGGCCAGCCACGCACCGTGGCAATACTTCACCCAGCGCAGCGTGATGCTGCAGCAGTCGTATGCCCACCTGACGCCTTGGAACGCACTGTTCTTCGACCTCGGCCTGCGCCTGGCCGGTCTGGACGCGCGCTGGCACCATGCCCACCTGTTGGCCGTGGTCTGGGCCTGCGCCTGGGCGACCTGGATGCTGCTGCGGCGCTGGCTGGGCGGCCACGCGGCCCTCTACGCGGCGCTGCTGTTCCTGGCCATGCCGCCGACCGCGGTCGTCGCTTCGTTGCTGATGACCGGCCACTACGCCTATGGCCTGCTGTTCTCGATCCTGGCACTGCAGTGCCAGGTGCTGGCGCTGCAGCGTCGCCGGCTGGCGTGGTCGGTCGCCGCCGCCGTCTGCTACGGCCTGGCCTGCCTGTGCAAGGAGCTGTACGTGCCGCTGGTGCTGGTGCTGCTGGCCCTGCCGCTGGCCGACCGGCGCTGGCGCCTGCGCGCGGCGGCGCCGCTGCTCGCCGTGGCGCTGGCCTATGCCGGATGGCGACTTTATGTGCTGGGCGGCGTGGGCGGTTATGCGGCGCTGTCGGTCGACGGCGGGCCGCCCCGCCCGGCGCTGCCGGACATCTTGCAGCGCTTCGCCCAGGGCGTGTTCGTCCATGTGTTCGGGCCCGGGTGGGCGGGCGCGCTGGCGCTGGTGCTGGCCGCCGTGATGGTGGCCGGGGCCGTGTGGCGTGGCCGCCGCGCCCCGGCGCTGCTGGTGGCCGCGGCAACGCTGGCCCTGCTGGTGCCGGTGGTGCCGACCTTTGCCTTCGACCTGCCCTACGGCGCGGGCCGCCTGATGCTGGTCATCGGCTGGGCGCTGGCGCTGGCGCTGGCCTGGTTCATACGGCTGAATCGGCGTACCGCCGTGTTCGCGCTGGCGCTGCTGCCCCTGCTGGTGGTGCAGCAGCGCGGCGCCTTCGAGCGCACGCAGGGCCCCGAGCGCATCGCGTCGCAGCAGTTCGACTTCGTGCTGCGCGCCGCCGCCGACGAGGTGCTGATCCCCGTCGGCTACGCCCAGCACGGTTACCTGCGCGCCATGGCCGACGCCGCGCGGCGCGTGCTCGGCCGCGACGGCCCGCACATCGTCGACGACGAGGACGAGATGCAGGCGCTGGGCCCGGAGCGCGGCGCGCGCGCCTGGTCGTGGCGCGAGGACAGCCGCCGCCTGGAACGCCTGGGCGAGCGTTACCAGGCTGCGCTCGTGCAGCAGCGCGCCGCGCGGCTGGCCGCTGCCGGCCAGCCGCTGCACGGCACGCTGGCGCTGCAGGTCCAGGGGCGGCACCGCGTGGTGCAGTGGCAGGTGCAGTCGTCGCCAGGCCGCGTCTTCATGCATGTCGAAGGTTATGCGCGCCTGGAACTGCCGCCCCGGGGCGCGCTCGCCTTCGGCCTGGAAGCATCGACCTCGACGATGGCCGACCCGGCGCGCGTGCGCATGCTGGTCCTGACACCCGACGGGGCCCTGATTCGTTCGCAGCCGGTGCTGCTGGCCCTGGGCCGCAGCAGCAGCTTCGCGCTGCAGGCCGAGCCGCCGGAGGACGCCGGACCCCGGCCGCCGCCCGGCGAATGACCTCGCCAACGCGGCGCCGCTGCACGCCGGCCCGTCACAGCCAGAGCCGGATCAGCGCGAAGTCGTGGTTGCCGGCGCTGGCCTCGCCGGCCTGGATGGCACGCACCGTGGGCACACGCTCGTCGGCCTGCAGCACCAGGCCGTGCGGCTGGTCGTTGCGGGTCCCGGCAGCGACCGGGTGGATGGCGATGCCGTCGGCACCGAACGATGCGTCCAGCGTGCCGGCCGCGGACAGCCGCAGCGCGACGAAGTCGCTGGCCGAGCTGTTGCCGCTGTAGGCCCAGCCGCCGAGCACCCACTGGCCGTCGGCCTGGCGGGCGACGGCGTTGGCGCCGTCCCAGTTGCCGGCACTGACGGCGTGCACGAACCTGCCGCCGGTGCCGAAGCCGGCGTCGGGCGTGCCCGCGGCCGTCAGCTGGACCGCCGCGAAGTCGTTGTGGATGCCGCCGGCCAGCAGGGCGCGGCCGTCGGGCAACAGCGCCACGCCGCGGGCGCCGCCGATGGTGCTGCCGAACAGGCCATGGACCTTGCCGCCGTTGCCGAAGCCGGCGTCCAGCGCGCCGCCGGCGGTGTAGCGCGCGGCCAGGAAGTCGCCCTCGCCGCCGACGGCCAGGATGCGCTGCTCGCCGTTCACCACCGGCAGGGCCAGGGCGTAGACGACGTCGCGGCCACCGGCCGACTTGATCGGCGTCACCACCTTGCCGCCGTTGCCGAAGCCGGCGTCCAGCGTGCCGTCGGGGAGCACGCGGACGAGTGCGAAGTCCTGTCCCGTCGTGTTGACGCCGGTCTGCGATTCGCCGGCGGCAACGATCTTGCCGTCGTCCTGGATCGCCACCGCGAAGGCGCGGTCGCCCTCGACGCCGATCGGCACGACCAGGATGCCGCCCTGGGCAAAACTCGGGTCGAGCGTGCCGTCGGCGCGGTAGCGCAGCAGCAGGAAGTCCTGGCCGCTCGCCGCCTGCGTGGTGTGGCCGGCGACGACGATGCGGCCGTCGGCCTGCACGGCCAGCGCGGTGGCGACGTCGCTGTTGGCGCCGACCTGCGTGACCACCTTGCCGGCGATGCCGAAGCTGGGGTCGACGGCGCCGTCACGCTGGTAGCGCACCAGCGCGATGAAGGTGCCGGCGTTGGTGGCGGCGGTGCCGGCGACGATGACCTTGCCGTCGGCCTGCACGGCCACGGCGTTGGCGTAGTCCTCGCCGGCGCCGACCGGCGTCGTGACGGGGCCGCCGCCAAAGCTGGTGTCGACCACGCCCGGCAGGCCGCGCACGGTGACGGTCAGCGGTTCCTGGGCCAGCAGTGTGCCGGCGCTCACGCTCACGGTGCCGGTCGTCGGCAACGAATGAGGCGCCCCCGGCTGGGCACTGATCGGCACGTCGACGCTGGTGGCGTCGGCGGCGATGGTCACCAGCGGCGCCGTGACGCCGGCCGGCAGGCCGCTCAACGTGACCTGCACCGCGCCCTGGAAGCCGCGCAGGCGTGTCAGGTTCACGCGCACCGTCGTGCTGCCGCCTTGCAGGACCACCGCCTTGTCGCTGGCCAGCGTGGCCTCGTACCCCGGCGGCAGCGGCGTGATGAAGTCGGTCAGCTGGCCCACGTACTGCGGCGAGGTGCCGAAGGCGCCGCCCATCACGTAGACGCCGTCCAGGATGTAGCCGGCGCCGGCGGCCATCACCACGCCGAGGTAGGTGTCGGTCTGCGGGTAGTAGCGGTAGGCAAAGGGTTCGTACGCGGCCGTCGGCTGGTGGCTCGGAAAGTAGCCCGGGAACTGCCCTTCGCCGAAGTCCATCAGTTGGCGCGCGGCCTCGTCGGGGGTGACGACGCCGCCGCTGGACACGGCCAGCGCCTTGGCGCGCGGCCCGGCGCCGCAGGCGCTCATCAGCAGCGCCGCGGCGGTGGCCAGGGCCCAGGTCGAAATCGGTGTCTGCATCGCTGTCACTCCAGGGTGTTGGGATGCAGGGCACTTTAGGAAGCCAGGCGGCGCGCGGCATCGCCCGAACGAGCCAGCGCCGTGCCATGGGAGAGCCATCGGCCGCACGACCCGGCCGCCGCGCCGGGCCCAGGCCGCCTAAACCGCCCCGGCGCGCCGCAGCGTTTCCAGCAC
>CAYJOA010000068.1:2966-22852 GCA_964371495.1 uncultured Rubrivivax sp. | reverse complement strand
GCGGTGCCGCGCCCACCCTGTCGCTGCCGGCGGCGACGGCTGCGCCCGGTGGCGCCGCCACGCTGGGCGCGGCCGGCGCGGCCGGACTGACGGCCACGGCGCAGCCCAGCACCGGCGGCTTCATCCAGGCCGACCCGGCCACCAATTCGCTCATCATCACCGCGCCCGAGCCGCTGTACAAACAGGTGCGCGCGCTCATCGACCAGCTCGACACGCGCCGCGCCCAGGTCTATATCGAAAGCATGATCGTCGAGGTCGCCGGCGGCGACGCCGCCGACTTCGGCTTCCAGTGGCAGGGCCTGCTGGGCCAGAGCGGCGACCGCACCGGGCTCATAGCCGGCACCAACTTCACGCCGGCCGGCGGCGCCGGCAACATCATCGGCATCAACACCGGCGCGGTGCAGGGGCAGGTCAACCTGGGCGAGGGCTTGAACATCGGCCTGCTGCGCAGCTACAACGGCATCGTCTCGCTGGCGGCGATCGCGCGTTTCCTGCAGACGCAGGCCAGCACCAACATCGTCTCGACGCCGAACCTGATCACGCTGGACAACGAAGAGGCCAAGATCGTGGTCGGCGAGAACGTGCCCTTCATCACCGGCCAGTTCACCGGCGCCGGCAACACCGGGGGCGCCACCACCAACCCCTTCCAGACCATCGAGCGCAAGGACGTCGGCATCACGCTGCGCATCCGGCCGCAGATCGGCGAGGGTGGCACGGTGCGCATGACGATCTTCCAGGAACAGAGCAGCGTGAAGAGCGAAACCGCCGCCGGCACCAGCAACGCCGGCCCGTCGACCACCAAGCGTTCGATCGAAGGCACGGTGGTCGTCGACGACGGCCAGATCCTGGTGCTGGGCGGCCTGATCGAGGACCGCTTCGTCACCAACCGCAGCAAGGTGCCGCTGCTGGGCGACATCCCCTGGCTGGGCGCGCTGTTCCGCAGCGAGAGCCGCGAGCGTCGGCGCACCAACCTGATGGTCTTCCTGCGCCCGATCGTGATGCGCGACGCCGACAGCAGCAACCGTTTCTCGATCGACCGCTACGACCAGATCCGTGGCCAGCAGAAGGAGGCGCAGCCGCCGCCCAGCCTGGTGCTGCCGATCAACGAGGCGCCGGTGCTGGCGCCGCTGGCCCCGGCCGGCCAGCCGACGCCGCCGGCGCCGCTGGAAGGCACGCCCGGCCAGCCCAAGGCGCCCTGAGCCAGCGGGACGACAGGCATGGCCATCCGCCACCCTCTGCATTACGCCTACGCCAAGGCCAACCACCTGCTGCTCGAAGACGACGGCGAGCGCCTCGTGCTGTGGGCCGGCGAAACGACGCCGGCGTCGGCGTTGACCGAGGTGACGCGCCACTTCGACATCGCGCGCTTCGAGCGCGAGGCCGTGGCCACCCTGGGCCAGCGCATCGCCGCGGCCTATGCGGGCGGCGAGAGCAGCGCCGCCGCGGTGATCGGCGAAGTGGAGAGCGGCGTCGACCTGTCGCGCATGATGCAGGACCTGCCGGCGGTGGAGGACCTGCTGGAAGCCGCCGACGACGCGCCCATCATCCGCATGCTCAACGCGCTGCTGACGCAGGCGGCCAAGGACGGCGCCAGCGACATCCACATCGAACCCTACGAACGCAGCTCGAGCGTGCGCTTCCGCGTCGACGGCACGCTGCGCGAGGTGGTGCAGCCGAACAAGGCGCTGCACGCGGCGCTGATCTCGCGCCTGAAGATCATGGCCGAGCTCGACATCGCCGAAAAGCGCCTGCCGCAGGACGGCCGCATCTCGCTGCGCATCGGCGGCCGCGCCATCGACGTGCGCGTCTCGACGCTGCCGTCGTCGTACGGCGAACGCGCCGTGCTGCGCCTGCTGGACAAGACCGAATCCAAGTTCACGCTCGAGGGCCTGGGCATGAGCGGCGATGTCCTGTCGGCCTTCGAGCGGCTGATCCGCCAGCCGCACGGCATCGTGCTCGTCACCGGGCCCACCGGGTCGGGCAAGACGACGACGCTGTACGCGTCGCTGGGCCGCATCGACACCGCCGGCACCAACGTGCTGACGGTGGAGGACCCGGTCGAATACGAGCTGCCGGGCATCGGCCAGACGCAGGTCAACCCGAAGATCGACCTCACCTTCGCCCGCGCGCTGCGTGCCATCCTGCGCCAGGACCCGGACGTCATCATGATCGGCGAGATCCGCGACTTCGAGACCGCGCAGATCGCCATCCAGGCTTCGCTCACCGGCCACCTGGTGCTGGCCACCGTGCACACCAACGACGCCCCGAGCAGCGTGACGCGGCTCATCGACATGGGGGTCGAGCCCTTTTTGCTGTCGAGCAGCCTGCTCGGCGTGTTGGCGCAGCGCCTGGTGCGCAAGCTGTGCACGCATTGCAGGCGCCAGGGCGACGACGGCCACTGGCACCCGGTGGGCTGCGCGCACTGCGGCCTGAGCGGCTACAAGGGCCGCACCGGCGTGTATGAACTGATGGTCGCCGACGCGGCGGTGCAGGCGCTGGTGCACAACCGCGCGCCCGAGCAGGAACTCGTCGCCGCGGCGCGCACCAGCGGCCTGCGTTCGATGCGCGAAGACGGCGAGCGGCTGGTGCGGGAAGGCATCACCTCGCTGGAGGAAGTCATCCGCGTGACCCGAGACTAGGCGGTAGCACCATGCCCGCCTACCGCTTCGAGGCCCTCGACGCCGCCGGCAAGTCGCTCAGCGGCCTGCTGGAAGCCGACAACGCCCGCGCTGCGCGCTCGCAGTTGCGCGCGCGCGATCTGGTGCCGCTGGCGGTGACGGCGGTCAGCATGGCGGCCAGCGAAGGCAGCGCGCCGCGCTTCACGCGACGTGTCTTCTCGGCCACCGGGCTGGCGGTGTGGACACGCCAGCTCGCCGGTCTGGTGGGCTCGGGGCTGCCGCTGGAACGCGCGCTGACGGCGCTGGCCGACGAGTCCGAGGGCGAGCGTCAGCGTGAACTGGTGGCGCACCTGAAGAGCGAGGTCAACGCCGGCAGCACCTTCGCGCGTGCGCTGGCCACCGCGCCGCGCGAGTTCGACGACATCTACCGCGCGGTGGTGGCCGCCGGCGAGCAGAGCGGCGCGCTGGGTGCGGTGCTCGACCGCCTGGCCGACGACCTGGAAGCGCAGCACGCGCTGCGCGCCCGGCTGATGGGCGCCATGCTCTACCCGGCCATCGTCTCGACGGTGGCCATCGTCATCGTCATCGTGCTCATGACCTACGTCGTGCCGCAGATCGCCGGTGTCTTCACCAGCTCCAAGCGTGCGCTGCCGGTGCTCACGGTGGCGATGCTGGCGATCAGCAGCTTCGTGCGCCAGTGGGGGTGGGCAGTGGCGCTGCTGGCCGCCGGTGGCGGCACGGTCTTCGTGCTGGCGCGGCGCGGCGACGCCTTCCGCGAGCGCAGCGACGCCGCGCTGCTGCGCTTGCCGCTGATCGGCCGGCTGGCGCGCGGCTACAACGCGGCGCGCTTCGGCGGCACGCTGGCCATGCTGGCCGGTGCCGGCGTGCCGATCCTGAAGGCGCTGCAGGCGGCCGCCGAAACGCTGGGCAACCGCGCCATGCGCGCCGACGCCCTGGACGCGCTGGTGCAGGTGCGCGAAGGCGCGCCGCTGGCCAGCGCGCTGTCCGGCAAGAAGCGTTTTCCGGGCCTGCTGGCGATGTTCGCGCGCCTGGGCGAGCAGACCGGCCAGCTGCCGCTGATGCTGGGCCGCGCGTCGGCGCAGCTGTCGGCCGAGGTGCAGCGCCGTGCCCTGGCGATGGCCACGCTGCTGGAGCCGCTGCTGATCGTGGCCATGGCGGTGGTGGTGCTGCTGATCATGCTGGCGGTGCTGATGCCGATCATGCAGCTCAATACCTGGGTACGTTGACCCCCCGAAGCGCCTGCGGCTCCGGCCCTTCGGCAAGCATGCCGAAGGGCCTTCGCGGGCGTTGAACAGTCCGCAGGGACTGTTCCACGTCGCCGCTCAGCTCCCAGGCGGCACCGCCAGCGGCCCGGCGGAGCCGGTTCTGCGGCGGTCGCTTGAACCACTCCGGTGGAGAGGGTTGCGCTTTATGCGGCGGGCTTGTCGCCGGCGTTCTCGGCCGCCGCGTCGGGCGCCCGGGTCTGTTTGGCGAAGACCTGCGCCGCAATGATGCCCAGTTCGTACAGGATGCACATCGGCACCGCCAGCGCCAGCTGCGAGATCACGTCGGGCGGCGTCACGACGGCGGCGACGATGAAGGCGCCGACGACGAAGTAGCCGCGCGCCTTCTTCAGCTGCTCGATCGAGACGACACCGATGCGCACCAGCACGATGACGGCGATCGGCACCTCGAAGGCGATGCCGAAGACCAGGAACAGCGTCAGCACGAAGCCGAAATACTGCTCGATGTCAGGCGCGGCGGTGATGCTCGTCGGCGCGAAGGCCTGGATGAACTTCGACATCCCCGGGATGACCAGGAAATAACAGAAGGCCACGCCGACGATGAACAGCACCGTGCTGCTGACGACCAGCGGCAGCACCATCTTCTTCTCGTGCGAATACAGCCCCGGCGCGACGAAGGCCCACAGCTGGTACAGCACCACCGGCAGCGCCAGCATGAAGGCCGCCATCAGCGTGATCTTCAGCGGCACCAGGATGGGCGAGATGACGTTGGTGGCGATCAGCGTCGCGCCTTTGGGCAGGTGGGCCACCAGAGGCGCGGCCAGCAGGTCGTACAGGCCCGACGGCCCGGGCCAGAACGCCAGCACGGCGAACGCCACCGCGATGGCAATGACGGCGCGAATCAGGCGGTCGCGCAGTTCGATCAGGTGCGAGACGAATGGGGCTTCGGTGCCCTCGAGTTCGTCCGGCTTGTCGCCGCCGGTGCCGCTCATCGCCCGGCCTTGGCTCCCGGCGGACGGAAGCGCGCCACCCGCGCAGCCCCCGACAGGGCCTTGGTGCGTATGCCCTGGCGCTGCTTGTACCACTGCGGCGTGGCGCCGCGCTTCAGGCGCCAGTTCTTCTTCGGGTGCCGGTACTCGAGCGGTGGCGGCACGTAGGAGCCGGTGCCCGAACCCGAGGCGTCGCCGAGGCCCGCGGTGGCGTTGCTCCACTCGGTGTCGAACGAGGTCTTGGCCTCGTTGACCTCGGTGCGTACCGTCTGTTCGACGTCGCGCGCAGCGTCCTCGAACTGGCTCTTCATCTTCTTCAGCTCGTCGAGCTCGATCGACCGGTTGACCTCGGCCTTGACGTCGGCCACGTAGCGCTGCGCCTTGCCGAACAGGTGGCCCACGGTGCGGGCCACTTTCGGCAGCTTCTCGGGCCCGATGACGATCAATGCCACCGCGCCGATGAGGGCAATCTTGTCGAAGCCGAAGTCGATCATCGTCTCAGACGGGGCCGCAAACGCGCCCGACCACGGCCCTATCGCCACGGTACACGCCGCCGGCTCCGGCCGCGGGATCGGGGCGCACGCGCATCAGCTCTTCGTCTTGGCTTCGACGTCGACGGTGTTGGTGTCGCCGCGCTTGGCCGTCGTCACCTGTGCCGCCGGGGCATTGGCGGCGTCGGCTTCACCTTCGCCGGCGCCCTTCATGCCTTCCTTGAAACCCCTGACGGCGCCACCGAGGTCGGAGCCGATGTTGCGCAGCTTCTTGGTGCCGAAGATGACCACGACGACCAGCAACACGATCAGCCAATGCCAGATGCTGAACGAACCCATGATCTTTCTCCTGAAAGCGAACTCTCGATTCTAGGTGACGGGGGCGGCGGGCTCGTGCGTGCCGCGCCAAATCACCCCCGCAGCCAGGGCCGCGGCCCGCCGAGCACGTGCATGTGCAGGTGTTGCACCTCCTGGCCGCCGTCGCGCCCGGTGTTGACGACGGTACGGAAGCCGTTGTGCACGCCGAGCTGCTTCATCAACCGCGGGGCCAGGCCCAGCAAGCGCCCGAGCAGCGCGTCGTGCTCGGGGCCGACGTCGGCCAGCGAGGCGATATGGGTCCGGGGAATGATCAGCACGTGCACCGGGGCCCACGGATGGATGTCGTTGAAGGCGATCAGTTCCTCGTCCTCGTAGACCTTCTTGGCCGGGATCTGCCCGGCGACGATCTTGCAGAAGATGCAGTCTGGATCGGCGTTCATCTGGCGTCGGGCTTCAGTTTGCAGGGAAGGGCATGGCCTTGCCATCGGCAAAGCGCCACCAGCCCTTGATGTAGCGGTACAAGTACCAAAGGCCGATCAGCGACCACGCCGCCCAGCCCGGAAACACGAACAAGGCCCACAGCGGCAAGGTCAGCACCAGCCACAGCAGCGTGAACCAGAAACTGCGCGCCTGCCAGCGGAAGTGGCTGCGGTAGAAGTCGTCGGGCAGATCGGCCTGCTTGACGGCGTTGATGACCATCGCGATCACCGAAAAGACGCCGGCCGAGAACCACGACAGCGTGTGCAGGCCATAAAGCACATGCGTCAGTGTTCGCAGCTCGCTGCGCTGCTGGGCCGGCGAGCCCGGAATCACGATCTCGTTCAAGCTCATCCTCCTTCGCGCTGTTGCACCTTGCGCAAGGCAAACTCTTCCAGGCCCGAGAGTCCTTCACGCCGTTCCAGTTCGGCCAGCACCTCGGCCGGGCCGAGGCCGAAGTGGTTCAGCGCGACCAGGGTGTGAAACCACAGGTCGGCGGCCTCCGCCACGATGCGCTGGCGCTCGCCGTCCTTGGCCGCCATCACGAACTCGGTGGCCTCTTCACCGACCTTTTTCAAGATGGCGTCGGTACCCTTGGAAAACAAGCGCGCGACGTAGCTCTCTTCGGGGTCGGCGCCGCGGCGCGCCTGTATGACCCCGGCCAGGCGGGCGAGGGTGTCGTTGCCGTTCATTTGTAGATCGCCTCCGGGTCCTTCAGCACCGGCTCGACGGCGCACCACTGCCCCTGCTCCAGGCGCTGGTAAAAGCAGCTGTGGCGACCGGTGTGGCAGGCGATCGACGGTTCGTGGCCGAGCTGTGTCACCTGCAGCAGCACGACGTCGTTGTCGCAGTCCATGCGGATCTCGTGCACCTGCTGGAAGTGCCCCGATGCTTCGCCCTTGTGCCACAGCCGCTGCCGCGAACGGCTCCAGTACACGGCCTGGCCGCGTGCCGCGGTCTGCGCCAGGGCTTCGCGGTTCATCCAGGCGAACATCAGCACATCGCCGCTGCCGGCCTCCTGCGCGATCACCGGCACGAGGCCGTCGCGGTCCCACTTGATGCTGTCCAGCCACGCCATGGCACGAGTCTAGTGCGTGGCGCCGGCGTGGCCGCGTTCGGCGGCAAACCAGCGCAGCACCGGCAGCGTGCCCGGCAGCACGGGCGCCACCTGCACCGGCAGCCTCTGCCAGGCCATGGCTTGGCCCTCGCGCATCTCGAAGTCACCCTGCCAGTCGAAGACCTTGCAGAAGTGCAGGCGGACCAGGGCGTGCGGGTAGTCGACGATCTCCTGCCGCCACGGGTGGGCGGCGCCGATCGTGATGCCCAGCTCTTCGTGCAGTTCGCGCTGCAGCGCCTGCGCGATGGTCTCGCCGGCCTCGACCTTGCCGCCGGGGAACTCCCAGTAGCCCGCGTACACCTTGCCGGGGGGACGCGAGGTGAGCAGGAAGCGGCCGTCGGCGTCGATCAGCACCCCCACCGCCACGTCGATCGGCACGCGCTCACCGTTCATGTCGCCCCGCGTAGTCGCGCGCGAACTGCTGTGCGACGCGTCCCGAGCGCGAGCCGCGCTCCAGCGCCCACACCAGCGACTCCTGCCGCGCCGCGGCAATGGCGGCTTCGTCGGCGCCGAAGAAGCGCAGCCATTGGGCGACGATGGCCAGGTACTCGGCCTGCGTGAAGGGGTAGAAGCTGATCCACAGGCCGAAGCGCTCGGACAGCGAGATCTTCTCCTCCACGCCCTCGCCCGGGTGCACCTCGCCGTCCTCGGTGTGCTGGTAGCTGAGGTTTTCCTTCATGTATTCGGGCAGCAGGTGGCGCCGGTTGCTGGTGGCGTAGATCAGCAGGTTGTCGCTGGCCTGCGCCACCGAGCCGTCGAGCACGCTCTTCAGCGCCTTGTAGCCGGGTTCGCCCTCGTCGAAGCTGAGGTCGTCGCAGAAGACGACGAATCGCTCGGGCCGCTCGGCCACCAGGTCGACGAGGTCGGGCAGGTCCACCAGGTCGGACTTGTCGACCTCGATCAGGCGCAGCCCGCGCGGCGCGAATTCGTTCAGGCAGGCCTTGATGAGCGAGCTCTTGCCGGTGCCGCGCGCGCCGGTGAGCAGCACGTTGTTGGCGCCGCGACCGGACACGAACTGTTCGGTGTTGCGCAGCAGGCGCTCCTTCTGCGGCTCGACCTCCTTCAGGTCGGCCAGGCGGATGGTGGACACATGCCGCACCGGCTCCAGCACCCCGGCGCTGCCGCGGCGGCGGTAGCGGAAAGCCACCGAAGCGGCCCAGTCTGGCGCGCTGGCCGCATGCGGCAGCACGGCTTCCAGGCGCGCGAGCAGCGATTCGGCGCGCGCCAGCAGGGATTCGACGGCAGGCAGGATCATGCGGCGAGTGTATGCAGCGCCCGCGCCGTGGCGCCGGCGGCGGCCTCAGGACGTGAGACGCTGCAGTGCGGGTTCGACGTGTTCGGTGGGCAGCCGCTTGAAGCCCGATCTCGCGTAGCGCTGCAGGCGGCCGACGAGCAACGCCGTCAGCGCCGACGCCAGCGCCTGGGCGTCGACCGTGGGCGTGGCCGAACCCGCCGCCTCGGCGGCCAGCCGCAGGCTCTGCCGCAGCTGCGACTCGACGCGGTCGAAGAACTGACTCATGCGCGCGGTCAGCCGTTCGTGCTCGAAAACGAGCGCGTCGCCGACCATCACGCGCGCCATGCCGGGGTTCTTCTCGCCGAACTGCAGCACCACGGTGGCGATCTTCTGCGCCTGCGCCGTGCCCGAAGGTTCGCGATCGACGATCTGGTTGACGAGCGTGAAGATGCTGGTCTCGATGAACTCGATCAGCCCCTCGAACATCTGCGCCTTGCTCGCGAAGTGGCGGTACAGCGCGGCTTCGCTGACGTCCAGCCGCGCCGCCAGCGCCGCGGTTGTGACACGTTCGGCGCCGGGTTGTTCGAGCATGCGGGCCAGCGTCTGCAGGATCTGCACCCGGCGCTCGCCGGGGCGTGGGCGCTTGCGAGCCGCGGCGGGCGCCGCACCGGGCTCGGCCACGGGCACCGCGAGGTCTTCACCTTCGACCGGGTTCGATGCTTCGGGGCTGGCGGTCACGAGAGTCGGTGGGCGAAGGATGCAGGGGAATTCTGGCACACGGCCCGCAGGGCCTTTGGTGCAGGTAAACACTGACACTCGAGCGCCTGCGGCGGCTCCGTCACGGGCGCAGGACGCCTGTGCACCGCGGCAGCGGCACACGAATTCAAGCGCGCTCAGCGCAGCAATTGCCGCAGCGCCCCGACGCGCCGGTCGACGCCCGCCGCCGACCGCAGGCCGGGGCGGAAGCGGCGCATCCACACGGTTCCCATGCCCAGGCTGCGCGCTGCCTTCAGGTGGCCCAGCGTGTCTTCGACCAGCACGCACTGCGCCGGGTGCACGCGCAGCCGTGCCGCCACGCGGCGCAGCATGCGCGTGTCGGGCTTGGGCCGCAGCTGGCCGAACATGTGCATGTCCTCGATGGTGACGATCTGCTCGAAGCAGCGGGCGATGCCGAGCACGCCGAGCACGCGTGCGGTGTAGGCGGCCGGCGCGTTGGTCAGCAGCACCTTGCGGCCAGGCAGGCGTTGCAGCGCGGCCAGGTCGTGACGGTGGCCGCGAATGCGGTCCTCCAGCCCCGGCAGCTGGTGCGTCTCGTGCAGGAAGTGCCCGGCGTCGACGCCATGGTGCCGGATCAGCCCCAGCAGCGTGGCGCCATAACGTTGCCAGTAGCGGCGGCGCAGCGCGTTGGACTGCTCCGTCGTCAGCCCCAGGTGGTGCTCGATGTAGGCCCCCATCGCGAGGTGGATGCCGGGCATGCTGGCGTTCGACGCGTCGTGCAGCGTGTCGTCGAGGTCGAACAGCCAGACGGTGGTGGCCCGGCTCATCGTTGGAAGCCCCCGCCGGCAGCCCTGCCAAGCAGCCGCCGCGGATCCGGCTCCGCCGGTCCGCCAGCGGCGCCCCCCTGGGGGGGAGCGGCGCAGCCGCTACGGGGGGGGACCATTAGTGACTGCGGATCATCGTGCCGTAGGCCTGGTCGGTGAGGATCTCGAGCAGCATCGCGTGCGGCACGCGGCCGTCGATGATGTGCACCGCGTTGACGCCGCTCTTGGCGGCGTCCAGCGCGCCGGCGATCTTGGGCAGCATGCCGCCGCTGATGGTGCCGTCGGCGAACAGCTCGTCGATCTCGCGTGCGCTCAGGTTGGTCAGCAGCTGGCCGGACTTGTCCAGCACCCCCGGCGTGTTGGTCAGCAGCATCAGCTTCTCTGCCTTCAGCACCGTGGCCAGCTTGCTGGCCACCAGGTCGGCGTTGATGTTGTAGCTCTCGTTGTGCTCGCCGAAGCCGATCGGACTGATGACGGGGATGAACTGGTCGTCCTGCAAGGCCTTGACGACGCTCGGGTCGATGGCGGTGATCTCGCCGACCTGACCGACGTCGTGCTCGACCTGCGGGTCGTTCTTGTCCAGCAGCTTGAGCTTGCGCGCACGGATGAGGCCGCCGTCGCGCCCGGTCAGTCCCACCGCCTTGCCGCCGGCGGCGTTGATGAGGCCCACGATGTCCTGCTGCACCTGGCCGGCCAGCACCCACTCGACGACTTCCATGGTTTCTTCGTCGGTGACGCGCATGCCCTGGATGAAGGTGCCCTTCTTGCCGAGCCTCGTCAAGGCCTCGTCGATCTGCGGCCCGCCGCCGTGGACCACGATCGGGTTCATGCCGACCAGCTTGAGCAGCACGATGTCTTCGGCGAAATCCTGCTGCAGCGCGGGGTCGGTCATGGCGTTGCCACCGTACTTGATGACCAGCGTCTTGCCGTGGAAGCGTCGGATGTAGGGCAGGGCCTGGGCCAGGATCTCGGCCTGGTCGCGCGCGGTGATGTGGCCGAGGTCGTGGTCGGTGGGGGCGGTCATGGCGGCTCGCGGGGCGATGGATGCGAAGATTGTAGGAAACTGCCATCGCTGCGCCCAGGAACCCAGGGCCGGCAAGCGGGTCGGATATGACTTGACGAGAAGCTGCCCCGAGCAGCAGGAAGAACCGATGAGAAGAGCCATTGCCTTGTTTGCCGGGCTTGCCGCGGTGTCCTCACTGGCGCTGGCCCAAGTCCCAATGGCCGCCGGCGAGGTGACCAAGATCGACAAGGCCAACGCCCGCGTCACGCTCAAGCACGGCGAGATCAAGCACCTGGACATGCCGCCGATGATCATGGTCTACCGCGTGCGCCCGCCGCAGCTGCTGGACGGCGTGGCCGTCGGCGACCGCGTGCGCTTCGCCGCCGAACGCGTCGACGGCAACTACACGGTCACGGCGCTCACGAAGGCACCTTGACGGCCTGCTGCGGCCGGCCGCAGTCGCCGCAGTGACGGCAGGTGCCGCACGGCGCCACTACCATCGGCGGCCACGCCCACCGGAGTCGCCATGACCGCATCGCTCGCCAGCCTCGTCAACCACCAGCTCCGCCTGGCCTCACGCCCCGTCGGCCGGCCGACGGCCGAGAACTGGCAGTTCACCACCGAGCCGGTGGCCGAACCCGGCGCCGGCGGCGTGCTGGTCAAGACGCTGGCGCTGTCGCTCGACCCCGCGATGCGCGGCTGGATGAACGAGGGCAAGAGCTACATCCCGCCGGTGGCCATCGGCGAGGTCATGCGCGCCGGTGGCGTGGGTGTCGTCGTCGCCTCCAACAACCCGGCGTTTGCCGTCGGCGACCATGTCGTCGGAGGGCCGGGCGTGCAGGAGTACTTCAGTGTCGCGGGCGAGCAGATCAAGCGCAGCGGCCTGGCCAGGATCGACCTCGGCCTGGGCACGCTGACGCAGTGGCTCAACGTGCTGGGCATGCCCGGCATGACCGCCTACTTCGGCCTCATGGACGTGGGCCAGCCGCAGCCGGGACAGACCGTCGTGGTCTCGGGCGCCGCCGGCGCCGTGGGGCAGACCGTGGGGCAGCTGGCCCGCATCAAGGGCTGCCGCGTCGTCGGTATCGCCGGCGGCCCGGCCAAGTGCGAGTGGGTCGTGCGCGAACTCGGCTTCGATGCCTGCATCGACTACAAGGCCGCGGCGCCCGCCGGCGCCACGCACTGGGACGCGGTGAAAGACGGGCTCAAGCAGCATTGCCCGAACGGCGTCGACATCTACTTCGACAACGTCGGCGGCGACATCCTCGACGCCGTGCTCGCCCGCCTGGCGCGCGGCGCGCGCATCGTCATCTGCGGCGCCATCAGCCAGTACAACAACACGACGGCGGTGCAGGGGCCGAAGAACTACCTGTCGCTGCTGGTCAACCGCGCGCGCATGCAGGGTTTGGTCGTCTTCGACTACGCCGACCGCTACCCGCAGGCTGTCGCCGAACTCGCCGGCTACCTGAAGGACGGCCGCATGAAGAGCCGCGAAGACGTCGTCCGCGGCGGCGTCGCTGCCTTCCCGGAAACCCTGAACAAACTCTTCAGCGGCGAGAATTTCGGCAAGCTGGTGCTGCAGATCGCCGACTAAACCGCCGCCGGCGGGCGCCGCGACGGGCGCCCTGAAGGGCGCGGCGCCCGGGCGGCAGGCGCGGGCTAGAAGTGGATGCCGCGCATCATCTGCTGCAGGGCCACGGCCTCGGCGCTGAGCTGCGGCTTGGCGCCCTTGTCGCCCTTGGCCGCCTCGCTGTCGGGGAACATGCGGAAGGTGGTGTTCATGACGATCTGCGCGATGCGCGGCGCGGCGGCGTGCAGCAGCTCGCCGGTGATGCCCAGCCGGGTGGCGATGCGCACGGGTTTGCCGATGCAGGCTTGGGCGATCATGTCGGCGGCCTCTTCCGGCGCCAGCGTGGGCACGTTCTGGTAGATCTTGGTCGGCGCGATCATCGGCGTGCGCACCAGCGGCATGTTGATGGTCGTGAAGGTGACGCCGAGGTCGGCGTATTCGCTGCTCGCGCAACGTGTCCAGGCGTCCAGCGCCGCCTTGCTGGCGACGTAGGCCGAAAAGCGCGGCGCGTTGGTCAGCACGCCGATCGAGCTGATGTTCACGACGTGGCCCTTGCGTTTCTTCACCATGCCCGGCAGCAGGCCCATGGTCACGCGCAGGCAGCCGAAGTAGTTCAGGTCCATCGTGCGCTGGAAGTCGTGGAAGCGGTCGTAGCTGCTCTCGATGGCGCGGCGGATGCTGCGGCCGGCGTTGTTGACGAGGAAGTCGACGCCGCCGTGCTCGCGCTCCAGCGTGGCGATGAACTCGCGGCAGCCGGCTTCGTCGGCGATGTCGACGCTGTAGCTGTGGACGCGGGCGTCCTGGCCCGCCGCGGCGCGGATCTCGGCCACCGCCTCGGCCAGCTTGGCCTCGTCACGCGCGCAGATGAGGGTGATGGCGCCGGCCTCGGCGAACTTCTGCGCCGCCGCCAGGCCGATGCCCGAGCTGCCGCCGGTCACCAGCACCACCTTGCCGCCGACCGTGCCCTTGAGGCTGCGGTCGATGAACAGGTCGGGGTCGAGGTGGCGTTCCCAGTAGTCCCACAGCCGCCAGGCGTAGTCTTCGAGCCGGGGGCATTCGATGCCGCTGCCCTTGAGCGCGGCGTCGAGTTCGCGCCGGTCGTAGCGGGTCGGGAAGTTGACGAAGGTGAGCATGTCGTCGGGCAGGCCCAGGTCCTTCATCACCGCGTTGCGGATGCGCCGCACCGGCGCCAGCGCCATCAGCCCCTTCTTCACGCTCTTCGGGACGAAACCCAGCAGCGCGGCGTTGATGAACAGGTTCATCTTGGGCGCGTGGGCGGCCTTGCTGAAGATGTCGAGCACGTCGCCGACGCGGTAGCCCATCGGGTCGACGAGGTGGAAACACTTGCCGTTCAGCGCGGCCTTGCCATGGCTGAGGTGGTCGATGCAACGGACGACGAAATCCACCGGCACGATGTTGATGCGCCCGCCCTCGATGCCGACGCTGGGCAGCCACGGCGGCAGGATCTGCCGCATGCGCTGGATCAGCTTGAAGAAGTAGTAGGGGCCGTCGATCTTGTCCATCTCGCCGGTGCTGCTGTCGCCCACCACCAGCGCCGGGCGGTACACCGTCCATGGCACCTTGCATTCCTTGCGCACGATCTTCTCGCTCTCGTGCTTGGTCATGAAGTAGGGGTGATCGAGCCCTTCGGCCTCTTCGAACATGTCCTCGCGGAACACACCTTCGTACAGGCCGGCGGCGGCGATGCTGCTGACGTGGTGCACGTGACCGGCATCGACGGCCTTGGCGAATTCGACCATGTTGCGCGTGCCGTCGATGTTGACCTGCACCTGCTCCTGCTCGTCGGCGCCCAGGTCGTAGACGGCAGCCAGGTGGTAGACGGCGTCGATGCGGCCCTTCAGCGCCTTGATCGTTTCGGCGGCCACGCCCAGCTTCCTGGCCGTGAGGTCGCCGGTGACCGGCAGCGCGCGCGCCTTGGACACGCCCCAGTAGTCGAGCAGCGCAGCGATCTTGCCTTCGCTGCCCGGACGCACCAGGAAATGCACCTGGGTGCCGCGGCGCGCGAGCAGGGCCTTGACCAGGCGTTTGCCGATGAAGCCGGTGGCGCCGGTGACGAAATACTGCATGGCTGTCTCCTGTGTCGGGCCGCTCGGATGGGGCGCAAGCATAGAGCCGTCTCACTAGAGAAATAGGCTGCGCCCTCCAGGGGTGAACCCTATATTTCGCAGTGTGGAGCGAGGCCTGCGGGTCTGTGTGGTCCACTCCATCGCACCGAGTCACCGAGAGGAATCGTCATGGTCAAGAAAATGAAGAGCACGTCTGCCGCGGGTCAGCAGAGCAGCCACCTCGCGGCGTCGGTCAAGGACTCGGCGCAGCAGATCTGGCTGGCCGGCATGGGCGCCTTTTCCAAGGCGCAGGAAGAAGGCACCAAGGTCTTCGAGGCCCTGGTCAAGGAAGGCATGAACCTGCAGAAGAAGACGCAGGGCATGGCCGAGGACAAGATCAGCGAGGTCACGGGCAGGATGAGTGCAATGGCCGACACCGTCACCGCCAAGGCGGGCCAGAACTGGGACAAGCTCGAAGCCATCTTCGAAGCCCGCACCGCCAAGGCGATGGGCAAGCTCGGCGTGCCGACGGCCAAGGACGTGGACGCGCTGGTCAAGCGCGTCGACGCGCTGGCTGCCGCGGTGGCCAGACTGTCCAAGGCCGCGCCGGCGAAGGCGCCGCGTGCCGCCCAGGCGGCGAAGGCTGCGCCGGCGCCGGCCAAGCCGGTGGCCAAAGCCAAGCCGGCGGCCAAGGCAGCGGTGCGGCGCGCGCGCAAGGCGCCTGCAGCCTGATGGTCAACCCGGATCGTGCCGCTGCAACCGGGCGGCGCCGAACCTGAACGAGGGGCGCCGCTGGCGCCCCTTCTTGCGTGCACCGCACCGCTGAGACCCTCCTGCGCCCCTGATCCAAGTCACCACCATGCCCCGCCACACCGCACTCCGGCCGCCTGCCACCAGCGCCCGCATCGGGCTGGCTCTTGCCGGCGGCGGGCCGCTGGGAGCGATCTACGAGATCGGCGCCTTGTGCGCACTGCAGGAGGCGCTGCCGACGGTCGACTTCAGTGACCTGTCCGGCTACGTCGGCGTCTCGGCGGGCAGTTTCGTCGCCGCAGCGCTGGCCAACGGCATGACGCCGCGGCAGCTGTGCTCGGCCTTCATCGAGAACAACGCCCGCAGCGAAGACCTGGTGCAGCCGTCGGTGTTCCTGCGCCCGGCGGCGGGTGAACTGGCGCGCCGCGCGGCGGCACTGCCGGGGCTCGCGGTGCAGGCCGCGTATCGCTACGTCTTTACGGGCGACAGCCTGCTGTCGGCGCTGGAACGGCTGGGCCGCGCACTGCCCACCGGCGTCTTCAGCCACGCCGCGGTCGAGGCCCAGGTGCGCCGGCTGCTGGCGGTACCCGGCCGCAGCAACGATTTCCGGCGCCTGCGCCACCGCCTGGTGCTGGTGGCCACCGACCTCGACCGTGGCACGCGGGCGCCCTTCGGCCTGCCGGGCTGGGACCATGTGCCGATCTCGCAGGCGGTGGCGGCAAGCGCGGCGCTGCCGGGGCTGTTTCCGCCGGTGGCCATCGATGGCCGCTGGTACGTCGACGGCGCGCTGAAGAAGACCCTGCACGCCAGCGTGCTGCTCGAGATGGGCCTGGACCTGGTGCTGTGCCTGAATCCGCTGGTGCCCTTCGACGCCTCGCACCCGGCGCGCCACCGCGTGCTGGCCGGCGGCGAGGAGGTCATCCCTCACCTGGTCGACGGCGGCCTGCCGGTGGTGCTGAGCCAGATGTTCCGCACGTTGATCCACTCGCGGCTGGAGCTCGGCATGAAAGGCTACGAAACCAGCCACCCGGGCACCGACGTGCTGCTGTTCGAACCCGACCACCGTGACCCGGCGATGTTCCTGGCCAATACCTTCGGCTATTCGCAGCGGCGCCGCCTGGCCGAACACGCCTACCAGCGCACGCGTGCCGACCTGCGTTCGCGCCGCAGCGTGTTGCAGGCGCAGTTGCGGCGCCACGGCCTGGCGCTCGAAGACGCCGTGCTCGACGACACCGCGCGCACGCTGCTCGGCCGCCACCGGCCGCTGCGCAGCCGCATGGCGCGCACCTTGCGGCGGCTGGACGAGGTGCTCGACGATCTGGAGCAGGCGCTGCCGGCGCAGCCCGCCTAGAGGTAGCGTGCCTCCAGGTGCGCCTTGAAGTGCGCCGGGTTCAGCATCTCGCCGCTGGCGCGTCGCGCCAGTTCGTCGGTCGTCCACAGGCTGGCCTGGCTCCAGATGTTGTCGCGCAGCCAGTCGAAGACGGCGGCCAGGTCGCCGCCGGCGATGCGCTGGTCGAGGTCGGGCATGGCGCGGCGCATCGCCGCGAACCACTGCGCCGCGTACATCGCGCCCAGTGAATAACACGGGAAGTAGCCGAACAGCGCCTCCGGCCAGTGCACGTCCTGCAGCGGCCCGTCCTTGTAGTTGCCGCGTGTGTCCACGCCCAGCAGTTCCATCATCTTGGCGTCCCACAGCGCGGGGATGTCCTCGGGCTCGATCTCGCCTTCGATCAGCGGGCGCTCGATCTCGTAGCGCAGGATGATGTGCGCCGGGTAGGTGACCTCGTCGGCGTCGACGCGGATCAGGCCGCGCTTGACGCGCGTCATCAGGCGGTGCAGGTTGCCGGCCTCGAAAGCCGGCTGGTCGCCGAAAGCGGACCGCACCAGTGGTGCCAGGCGGCCGACGAAGCCGGGATGGCTGCCGAGCTGCATCTCGAAGCTCAGGCTCTGGCTCTCGTGCAGCGCCATCGACCGCGCCTCGGCCACCGGCTGGCCGAGCAGGTCGCGCGGCAGGTTCTGCTCGTAGCGGCCATGCCCGGTCTCGTGGATCGTGCCCATCAGGCTGCCCAGGAAGTCGTCTTCACGGAAGCGTGTCGTCAGGCGCACGTCCTCGGGCACGCCGCCGCAGAACGGGTGCGTGCTCACGTCCAGCCGACCGGCCTGGAAGTCGAAGCCCAGCATGCCGATGACCTGCTCGCACAGCGAGCGCTGCGCGGCCAGCGGGAAGGGGCCCACGGGGTCGATCACGGTCTGCGTTGACTGCCTGTCGACGACACGCTGGATCAGCCCCGGCAGCCACTGCCGCACTTCGCCGAAGACGCGGTCGAGCTGGGCGCTGGTCATGCCCGGTTCGTAGCGGTCCATCAAGGCGT
This sequence comes from uncultured Rubrivivax sp., assembly GCA_964371495.1. GTDB lineage: Bacteria > Pseudomonadota > Gammaproteobacteria > Burkholderiales > Burkholderiaceae_C > Rubrivivax. The sequence continues at coordinate 5,062 of CAYJOA010000068.1, read as the reverse complement.
CGTATTTCGACAGCCCGTTCATCGCCGACAGCAGTGCGGCTTCCTCGCGGGCCCCGTCGAGCACGGCGCGGAAATTGGCGAGGTAGCCCTTCCAGTCGTTGGCCGGCCGCTGCGTGCGCCAGGCGTGCTCGCAGCGCGAGGTGGCCATCTTCTGGCGCTGCACCAGCGCTTCGGGCAGGGCGTTGGAGGCGCGCCACTGGCGGCGCATCTCGCGCAGGTTGGCGCGCTGCAAATCGGACAGCGACTCCTGTTCGGCACGGCCGAGCTGGTCGGGCAGTTTCGGGTCGGTGACCATGCGGTGCAGCAGCGCGGCCATCTCGGCCATCGCCGCGGCGCGCGCCTCGTTGCCCCGCGGCGGCATGTTGGCCGCCTGGTCCCAGCCGGCCAGCGACTGCAGGTGGCCCAGGCGGTGCAGGCGCTGCCAGGTGGCGGAGAGTTCGTCGTACGTGGGTGTCGTCGTCGTCATGGCCATCCTCGTGCTGCGGCACCGCGCCGCAAAGGTCGTGATTCTGCTGCGGCCGCCGTCAGGGCGTGAACTGCCCCGGAAAGAGCCACATCAAGGCCACCGTCATGGTGACGTAGCGCGCGAACTTGCCGATCGCCATGTACATCACGCAGGGCCAGAAGGGCAGCTTCAGCCAGCCGGCCACCGCGCACAGCGGGTCGCCGACGCCGGGCAGCCACGACAACAGGCAGGCCTTGGGGCCGAAGCCTTCGAGCCAGTCCAGCGCACGGGCATGCAGGCGCTTGTGCCTGACGCGCTCGTACAGCACCTCGGCGCCGTAGCCCATCCACCACGAGATGGCGCCGCCGAGCGTGTTGCCCGCGGTGGCCACCAGGATCGCCGGCCAGAACATGCCGGGGTTGAGCTTGACGAGCCCGAACACCGCCGGCTCGCTGCCCAGCGGCAGCAGCGTGGCCGAGATCAGGGAGACGACGAACACCGTCGACAGCCCGTATTGCGGCAGCGCCAAGGCGGTGAGCAGCGAGTGCAACCAGACTTCCATTGATGTGCGTCATTATCGGCAGCGTCGCGGCCCGCCGGGTGCAGGTGTGGCGGCTATACTCGCGCCTCATTTTTCAGCAGCTCGCGTCTTTCACTCCCCCGTCCCGCCCATGCGCATCGGCCCGATCGAACTGCCCAACAACCTGTTCGTCGCCCCGATGGCCGGGGTCACCGACCGGCCCTTCCGCATGCTCTGCCGCAGCCTGGGCGCTGGCTATGCGGTGAGCGAGATGGTGACCAGCAAGCGCGAGCTGTGGCACACGCTGAAGACCTCGCGCCGTGCCGACCACAGCGGCGAGCCGGCGCCGATTGCGGTGCAGATCGCCGGTGTCGACCCGACCGAGATGGCCGACGCGGCGCGCTACAACATCGACCGCGGCGCGATGATCATCGACATCAACATGGGCTGCCCGGCCAAGAAGGTGTGCAGCAAGTGGGCCGGCTCGGCGTTGATGCAGGACGAGGCGCTGGCCATCGCCATCGTCGAGGCCGTGGTCGCCGCCTGTGCGCCGCGCGACGTGCCGGTGACGCTGAAGATGCGCAGCGGCTGGTGCGCCGCCGAGCGCAACGCGCTGCGCCTGGCGCGGGCCGCCGAAGCCGCCGGCGTGGCGATGGTCACCGTGCACGGCCGCACGCGCGAGCAGGGTTACGGCGGCGCGGCCGAGTACGACACCGTGGCCGCGGTGAAGGCAGCGCTCGGCGTGCCGGTGGTGGCCAACGGCGACATCGACACGCCGGCACGCGCCCGCGAGGTGCTGGCCCGCACCGGCGCCGACGCGCTGATGATCGGCCGCGCCGCGATGGGCCGGCCGTGGATCTTCGGCGAGATCGCGCACTACCTCGCGCACGGCGAACTGCCGCCGCCGCCGCCGGTGCGCGACGTGCAGCGCTGGCTCACCGCGCACCTGCACGAGCACTACGCGCTGTACGGCGAAACCACCGGCGTGCGCAGCGCCCGCAAGCACATCGGCTGGGCGGTGCGGGTGCTGCCCGGCGGCGAGGCCTTCCGTGCCGCCATGAACACGATCGACGATTGCCGCCTGCAGCTCGATGCCGTGCGCGGCTTCTTCGACCAGCTCGCCGACCGCCA
>CAYJOA010000068.1:0-2866 GCA_964371495.1 uncultured Rubrivivax sp. | reverse complement strand
CGCAGCCGACTGCACTCCTGTCCGTTTCCGACAAACACGGCGTCGTCGAACTGGCCCGCGCGCTGGCCGCGTTGGGCGTGCGGCTGCTGTCCACCGGCGGCACCGCGAAGCTGCTCGCCGACGCCGGACTGGCCGTCACCGAAGTCGCCGCGCTGACCGGGTTTCCCGAGATGCTCGACGGCCGCGTGAAGACGCTGCACCCGCGCATCCATGGTGGCCTGCTGGCGCGGCGCGACCGGCCCGAGCACATGGCGGCGCTGGCCGAGCACGGCATCGCCACCATCGACCTGCTGATCGTCAACCTCTACCCCTTCGCGCAGGCCACGGCGCGGCCCGACTGCACGCTGGAAGACGCGATCGAGAATATCGACATCGGCGGCCCGGCAATGCTGCGCGCGGCGGCCAAGAACTGGGCCGACGTGGCGGTGGTCATCGACCCCGCCGACTACGCGCAGGTGCTGGCCGAGCTGAAGGCCGGCGGCGTCCAGCGCAGCACCAAGTTCATGCTCGCGAAGAAGGTCTTCGCGCACACCGCGGCCTACGACGGCATGATCGGCAATTACCTCGGGGTGCTCGCGTCCGGCGCCGAGGACGACACCGCCGCGGTGCCCGCGCGCGAGACCTTCCCGGCCGTCTACACGTTGCAGCTGACGAAGACGCAGGACATGCGCTACGGCGAGAACCCGCACCAGGGCGCGGCCTTCTACCGCGACGCCGCGCCGGGCGCCGGACTGCTGGCCGGCTGGACGCAGCTGCAGGGCAAGGCGCTGAGCTACAACAACATCGCCGACGCCGACGCGGCCTGGGAGTGCGTCAAGACCTTCGACGCCGCCGCGTGCGTGATCGTCAAGCACGCCAACCCTTGCGGCGTGGCCGTCGCTGCCAGCCTGGTGGAAGCCTACGCCAAGGCCTGGCAGACCGACCCGACCTCGGCCTACGGCGGCATCGTGGCCTGCAACCGGCCGCTGGACGAAGCCACCGCGCGCAGGATCGGCGACAACAAGCAGTTCGTCGAGGTGCTCATCGCGCCGAGCATCACGCCCGAGGCGCGCGCCGTCTTCGCGTCCAAGCAGAACGTGCGCCTGCTCGAGGTGCCGCTGGGCACGGCCGCCAACGCGCTGGACTTCAAGCGCGTCGGGGGCGGCATGCTGCTGCAGACCCCCGACACGAAGAACGTCGGCCGCGCCGAACTGCGCGTCGTCACCAAGCTCGCCCCCACCGAGGCCCAGTTCGAGGACCTGCTGTTCGCGTGGAAGGTGGCGAAGTTCGTGAAGAGCAACGCCATCGTCTTCTGCGCCGGCGGCATGACCCTGGGCGTTGGTGCCGGCCAGATGAGTCGCATCGACAGCGCGCGCATCGCGCGCATCAAGGCCGGCAACGCCGGGCTTTCGCTGGCCGGTTCGGCCGTCGCCAGCGACGCCTTCTTCCCCTTCCGCGACGGCCTGGATGTCGTCATCGACGAGGGCGCGGCCTGTGTCATCCAGCCCGGCGGCTCGATGCGCGACGACGAGGTCATCCAGGCTGCCGACGAACGCGGCATCGCGATGGTGTTCACTGGCACGCGCCACTTCCGGCACTGACGGGGCACCCGGCGATGGCCTTCCTGCCGCGCGACTTCGCGATCCCCGAGCCGCCGGCGACGGCCGAGTTCCACCTCACGCCGCTGCGCGTGGACCACCTGGTGCTCGACTACGACGCGGTGATGAGCAGCCGCGAGCGCCTGTGGCAGATCTTCGGCGCCGGCTGGGGCTGGCCGCGCGCCGACATGACGCTGATGCAGGACCTGGTCGACCTCGGCTGGCACCAGAAGGAGTTCCAGCTGCGGCGTTCCTTCAACTGGGCGGTGATGAGCGCGGACGAACGCACGCTGCTCGGCTGCTGCTACATCGACCCGCCCGAAGACGCTTCGCGCGCGGCGGGCTGCGACGCCGAGGCCTGCTACTGGGTGCGCAGCGACCGCGTCGCCGACGGCCTGGAAGACCGTGTCGGCGCCACCTTCCGGGCCTGGATCGCCGCTGCCTGGCCCTTCGGCCGGGTGGCCTTCCCGGGGCGCGACCAGCCCTGGTAGGGCCGGCGGCGGCGGCGGCCGGCGTCGTCAGCGTGACGCCGGGTCCCACAGCAGCGCCAGTGCCAGCGCGGCTTCGGTCACCGGGCCGTGCAGCGGCGACGCCGCGTCGGGCCGCCACAGCCGCGGCACGCTGCCGTTGTGCTCGACGGCGCCGACGGGCCGACCGCCTGCGAGCAGCAGGTAGCCGATCGGCGCCGCCAGCGACAGCGCAGAGCCCTGCACCCGGTGCACCGAGCGCAGCTCCAGCGTCGTGCCGCCGCCGCGCCAGCTGCCGATACGTTCTTGCAGCGTGGCGTGGCGCGTCGCGGCCAAGGTCAGTTCGGCGCCGGCGCGCCACAGGCAGGTGACGCCGTAGGGGCGCACTGGCACGTCCAGCACGCCGGCCACGACACGCGCCTGGCGCGCCTTGCAGCCGACCTCGGCGCTGCCGCCGCCGGCGAGCGCCAGCGTGTAGCGGCTGTCGGTCTTGTCGGTTTCCAGGCGGTCGAACCAGCGGGCCTGGTCGGCGCCGCGCTCGAAACGGCGGCGCTGCGGGCCGACGCTGAACTCGCCGCTCCGGCCGCCGCCGAGGCCGGCGACATCGACCGGCTGCAGCGCGGCCAAGCCTTCGGGCAGCGCCATCCGAGCCGGCGGCAGCGCGGCGCAGCCGGTCAGGGCCAGCGCGGCGGCTGCGGATCGCAGGGTCGCGCCGACGTTGCGCCGGCGAGTCAGTTCCGGGGTTGCAGGCATGGCAAGTCTTCTGGATGCAGGAGGGTGTCGATGAGTGGCGATGGTGCGGGCGCAATTGTCGTGCCGCGC
>CAYJOA010000067.1:0-23166 GCA_964371495.1 uncultured Rubrivivax sp. | reverse complement strand
GCAGCGCGCGCAGCAGCTTGCTCTGCAGCGCCAGCGGCATGTCGCCGATCTCGTCCAGGAACAGCGTGCCGCCGTCGGCGTGCTTGAACTTGCCTTCGCGGCCGCGGCGGTCGGCGCCGGTGTAGGCGCCGGGGGCGACGCCGAAGAACTCGGCTTCCAGCAGCGTCTCGGGCACGGCAGCGATGTTCACGCCGACGAAACGCCGCGCCGCGCGCGCGCTGGCGGCGTGGATGCCCTGCGCCAGCAGCTCCTTGCCGGTGCCGGTCTCGCCCAGCAGCAGCACCGTGCTGCCGATCTGCGCCACGCGCCGCGCCTGGCGCTTGACCTCCAGCGCCGCCGGGCTGGCGCCGATGAAGCTGGCGATCGTGTAACGCGGCCGCCGCTGCTCGGCGAGCTGCCGCCGCGCGGCGTCGAGCTCGGCCTGCAGGCGGCTGAACTTGGCCAGCAGCGGCTGCATCGTCGTCTCGGGGTGGTCCAGCAGCACGAAGCCGACGCCGCCGATGACGCGCCCGCTGTCGTCGCGCAGCGCCAGCCGGCTCACCAGGAAGGTGCCGGCCTGGTTGCTGAGCAGGTCCACCAGGATCGGCTGGCCGCTGTCGATGACCTGGCCCATCAGCGTGTTGGGCACCACTTCCTCGACGCGGCGGCCGATGAAGTCGTGTTCGGCGTGTCCCAGCGCGGGCAGGAAACGGCGGTAGCCGTCGTCGATCCACACGATGCGGTGCTCGCGGTCGACGACCATGGTGCCCATCGCGGTGCCGGCGAAGGTGTCGAACATGCTCTTGGCGGCCAGCGCGAGCACGCCTTCGGCGTCCAGTGGCAAGGTGGCTTGAGGGGCAGGCATGGTGTGGGGGACGAGGTGGCGAGCGGCAATGTAGCTTGCGCGGCGCGGCTTGGGTGAACGCCGCCTGCAGACACCACGGCCTCGCCGGGCGATGGCCTCGAGCAGGGGCTTACCCGGCCGGGGACCCCGTGGCCACGGACATACCATCCCGGCAAGGCCGGCGCGCCGTGCACAGCGGCCGCGTCGGCAGCCGGTTCATGCGCCAGATCGGGCGGCGCCCCGAGCCGGCACGACAGCCCCCAGCCGAGGAGCCCTGAATTGCTCGACGAGATCCGCCGCGCCGCAGCGCGACAACGCAGCGCACGCGACGTGCGCAGCCTGAAGCGGGACTGCACGCGCTTGCTGTCTGAGGACGGCGAACTGGGCGGCATGGCCATCGCCGGCCAGATCATCGAGCGCCTGGAGGACCTGGCCGACGGCCCGCTCGACGAGTTCTTCGACTATCTCGCGCTCGAGCTCTGCCCCGAACCGCAAGCCGTGCTGGGCGCCGCGCAGGCCTATGCCGCGGCGCCCGCTGCCGCCACGCTGATGGCGCTGACCGCGGCCGCCGAGCCGCCGCGCCAGGAGCTGCTGCGGCGCCTGAACCGCATGCCGGGCGGCACTGCGGCCGTGCTGCGGCTGCGGCGCGCGCTGCACAGGCGGCTGCCGCAGCGCCCCGAACTGGCGGCCATCGAGGCCGACCTGCTGCACCTGCTGACGTCCTGGTTCAACCCGGGTTTCCTGCAGTTGAAACGCGTCGACTGGAACTCGCCGGCACGCCTGCTCGAGAAGATCATCCACCACGAAGCCGTGCACGCGGTGGACGGCTGGGACGACCTGCGCCGCCGCCTGCAGCCCGACCGGCGCTGCTTCGCCTTCTTCCACCCGCAACTGCAGGACGAGCCGCTGATCTTCGTCGAAGTGGCGCTGCTGCCCGAGATGCCCGGCGCCATCGCGCCGCTCATCGACAAGGCCAGCACGCCGCTGCCGGCGGACCGTTTCCGCGTCGCGGCCTTCTACGGCATCAGCAACTGCGAGCCCGGGCTGCGCGGCGTGTCGCTGGGCAACTTCCTCATCAAGTCGGTGGCTCAACAACTGCAACGCGAACTGCCCCGACTGCGCGGCTTCTGCACCTTGTCGCCGGTGCCATGGTTTGCGCAGTGGCTGCTGTCCGAGCCCGACCTCGCCGCGCTGCCGGGACTGCGCCGGGGTGCGCCGGCAGCATTGCAGGCGGCGCGCGAGAAGCTGCGCCTGCTGTGCAAGGGCGACCTCGGCGCACTGCAGGGCGCAGCGGTGCACGACAGCCTGGGCGACGAAGGCAATCAGGCGCTGCAGCTGCTGTGCAGCGCCTACCTGCTGTGCCTGGCGCCGACGCCGGCCGGCGACCCCGTGGCACGCTTCCACCTCGACAACGGCGCCCGGCTGGAGCGGCTCAATCCGCGTGGCAACATGTCGGTCCCGGGCCTCAGGCAGTCTTTCGGCATGATGGTCAACTACCTCTACGACCTGGCCCAGGTGGAGGCCAGCCACACGAAGTTCCGGCAAGGCGAAGTAGCGCGCTCGCGTGCCATCGGCGCCCGGCTCTGAACCGGCGCGCCGACGCCGGCCCCATGCAAACCCACAATCCAACGACGGAGACAAGTCCATGACGCATCCCAATCGCCGCCAGGCGCTGCTGGCCGGCGCCGCCGCCCTCGGCGCCCCCTTCGTGTACGCCCAGGGCAGCGGCTGGCCGAACCGGCCGGTGACCATCGTGGTGCCCTTCCCGCCCGGCGGCGGCACCGACGCCTTCGGGCGGCCGCTGTTCGCGACGATGGGCAAGAACCTCGGCCGCCAGTTCGTGATCGACAACAAGGGCGGCGCCGGCGGCACCGTCGGCGCATCGGTCGCGGCCAAGGCCGCCGCCGACGGCTACAACTACTTCATGGGCGCGGTGCATCATTCGATCGCGCCCAGCATGTACCCCCGGCTCGACTACGACATCCTCACCGACTTCGTGCCGGTGGGCCTGGTCTCCAGCGTGCCGCAGGTCATCGTCGTCAACCCGGGCAAGGTGCAGGCGACGACACTGGCGCAACTGCTCGAGCACCTGCGCAAGAACCCGGGACGGCTGAACTACGCGTCGGCCGGCAACGGCACCTCGCACCACCTGGCCGGCGAGCTGTTCAAGCTGCAGACCAAGACCTTCATCACCCACATCCCCTACCGCGGCGCCGGGCCGGCGCTGCAGGACCTGATCGCCGGCCAGGTGGACATGATGTTCGACGGCCTGGGTTCGTCGGCCGCGCACATCAAGGGCGGGCGGCTGCGCGCCATCGCCGTGGCGGCCGACAGGCGCGCCCCGGCCTTCCCCGACGTGCCGACCGCCGCCGAAGCCGGCGTGCCGACCTACAAGGTCGCCACCTGGTACGGCATCTGGGCGCCCAAGGGCACGCCGCGCGACGCCGTGACCGCCATGCAAAGCGGCATGCGCCAGGCGCTCAACAGCAGCGAACTGCGCACCCAGTGGACCAGCCTGGGCACCGACACGCCCGACCTGTGGGGCGACGACTTCGGTCGCTTCGTCGCCAGCGAGGTCAAGCGCTGGGCCGAAGTCGTGAGAACCTCTGGAGCCAAACTCGACTGACATGCAATCCGGCAACCTGTACACCGCCCTGCGCGCCGCCTTCGCGGCCGACCTCGACGCCACGGCCATCGAGACGGCCGACACGCCGCAGCCGCTGCGCTACACCTGGCGCGACCTCGATCGCGGCACGGCCATGCTGGCCAACCTCATCGAGGCGCTGGCGCTGCCGGCCGAGTCGCGCATCGCGGTGCAGGTGGACAAGAGCGTCGAGGCGCTCATGTTCTACCTGGCGGTGCTGCGCGCGGGGCATGTGTACCTGCCGCTGAACAGTGCCTACCAGGCGGCGGAAGTCGAATACTTCATCGGCAACGCCGAGCCGGCGGTGGTGGTCTGCGCGCGGGCCAACTTCGGCTGGGTGAGCAAGATCGCCTTCCTGGCCGGCACCAAGCACGTCTACACGCTCGACGACGACCGCAGCGGCACCCTGCTCGACCGCGCCGCCTACCAGCCCGACACCCACGTGCCGGCGGTGCGTTCGGCGTCCGACCTGGCGGCCATCCTCTACACCAGCGGCACCACCGGGCGCAGCAAGGGCGCGATGCTGACGCACGGCAACCTGCTGTCCAACGCGCGCGTGCTCAAGGACTACTGGGGCTGGAAGGCGGGCGACGTGCTGATCCACGCCCTGCCCATCTTCCACGTGCACGGCCTGTTCGTGGCCACGCACGGCGCGCTGCTCAACGGCAGCCGCATGATCTGGTTCAACCGCTTCGACGCCCGCGCGGTGGCCGCGCGGCTGCCCGAGGCGACGGTGTTCATGGGCGTGCCGACGCTGTACGTGCGCCTGCTCGCCGAGCCCGGCCTGACGCGCGAAGCCTGCCGCAACATGCGGCTGTTCATCAGCGGCTCGGCACCGCTGCTGATCGAGACCTTCAACGCCTTCCGCGAACGCAGCGGCCACACCATCCTGGAACGCTACGGCATGAGCGAGACGGTGATGCTGACCAGCAACCCCTACCGCCCCGAGAGCGCGCGCCGCGGCGGCACCGTGGGCCTGCCGCTGCCCGGCGTCGGCGTGCGCGTGCACGACGACCAGGGCCGCGCGCTGCCGGCCGGCGAGATCGGCAACATCGAAGTCCGCGGCCCCAACGTCTTCAGCGGCTACTGGCGTTTGCCCGAGAAGACTGCCGAGGAGTTCACCGCCGACGGCTGGTTCAAGACCGGTGATGTCGGCCGCATCGACGGCGACGGTTTCGTCAGCATCGTCGGCCGCAGCAAGGACCTCATCATCAGCGGCGGCTACAACGTCTATCCGGCCGAGATCGAAGGCACCATCAACGAACTGCCGGGTGTCGCCGAATCGGCGGTGGTCGGTGTGCCGCACCCGGACTTCGGCGAAGCCGTGGTGGCCGTCGTCGTGCCGCGCGCCGGCGCCAGCGTCGACGGCGCGGCGATCGCGGCGCAGCTGCGCACGCGGATCGCCAACTTCAAGCTGCCCAAGCGCGTCTTCGTCGTGCCGGAGCTGCCGCGCAACGCCATGGGCAAGGTGCAGAAGAACCTGCTGCGCGAGCAGCACCGGGCCCTGTTCACGCCGTGAACACCACCACGCAGGCCCGTGACCGCTGCCCGCGCTGCGGCGCCGTCTTCGCCTGCGGTGCGGCTGCACCCGGCCCCTGCGCCTGCAGCACCGTGACGCTGGGCGCCGCGCTGTCGGCGCAGCTGCAGGCGCAGTTCCAGGGCTGCCTGTGCCTGCCCTGCCTGCAGGCGCTGGCGGGGGCCCTGGCCAGCGGCGACCGCGCCGCCGGCAGCCCGTCCGGCCCCTGAGCGACACGATTCGTCGCCTCCGGCGACCGTTGGGCACGGCACTGCCGCGCTTCGTCGCAAGCGCATGGCGGCCGCCAACGCGGCTGCCTAGAGTCCGCTCCATCGACACGCCGTCACCGCCTTCAAGGAGCCCGCACATGAACACCCGCCACACCACCAGCCGCCAAGCCACCGCCTTCGGTCTGGCCGCCCTCGTCACGCTGTCCCTGCTGGCCAGCGTCGACCGGCTGGCCACGCCGGCGGCCGTCGAGCTGCAGATCGCCCGCCAGACCGCGCCGACGCAGGTCGTGGTCATCGAAGCCAAGCGCATCGCCCGCACCTGAACGGCCCCGGCAGCGCTGCAGGCCCCGCTACGGCGGGGCCTTCCATTTTTGGCCCGCTCGCGCGGCGCTGCTTGTGCTGCCACCTGCTGCAGCCGGCAAACGGGCGCGGCGCCGGCTGGTGTCCAATGGAGGCCCTGCACTGCACCGCCCGCCGAGCGCCATGGACACCCTGTTGCCCGACCCCGAAACCCTGGCTGCCGCACTGCGGCTGCACCGTGTGCTCGGCCAGCTCGACGAGGGCGCACGCGACGCCTTGCTGGCAAAGCTGCAGCCGCGGCGCTTTGCCGCACGCGAGACGGTGGCCAAGGACGAAGCGCTGGGGCAGAGGATGGGCATCGTGGCCCGCGGCACGCTGAGCCTGCGCCACGAAGCCGAGGACCTGACGCTGCGCCTGAAGGCGCCCGACTGGTTCGGCGCCGGCGTGCAAGCCACCGCTGCGGCTGCCGGATGGGCGGTGGTGGCAGAGACCGACGCGCTGGTGGGATTCCTGCCCGCCGACGAGCTGGCCGCGCTGACCGAAGCCTGCCCGGCGCTGCAGCTCTTCGTCGACCCGCCGCAGGCGCAGCGTTCGCTGGCCGAGGCCGCCGACCCGCACATGAACCTGATGAAGACGTCGGTGCGCAAGCTGCTCAAGCGCGCGCCGGTGACCGTATCGCCGCACAGCTCGATCCGCGCCGTGGCCGAGCTGATGCGCGAGCAGCGCGTGTCATCGGTGCTGCTGGAGGAGCAGGGCCACCTGTTCGGCCTGGTCACCGACCGCGACCTGCGCAACCGCGCCCTGGCCGCCGGGCTCGACCCGGCGCTGCCGATCGTCGAGATTGCCACCGTCGCGCCGCTGACCATCGCCATCGACGCGCCCGGCTTCGAGGCGCTGCTGCTGATGGCGCGCCACAACATCCACCACGTGCCGGTGATGGACGGCGCCAGCGTGGCCGGCATGATCACGGCCACCGACGTCACCGAGCAGCACAGCAGCTCGGCCGTGTACCTGGTCGGCGACATCCACAAGCAGACCACGCTCGAAGGCCTGGTGGCCGCGGCGGGCCGGGTGCGGCCGCTGCAGAAGCACCTGGCCGCCGCCGGCGCCAGCGCCTACGCCACGGGGCACATGGTGACCGCCGTCACCGACGCGCTGACCAGCCGGCTGCTGCACCTGGGCGAGGCGAAATTCGGCCCTGCGCCGGTCGACTACGCCTGGGTGGCTGCCGGCTCGCAGGCGCGCAACGAGCAGACGGCCAAGAGCGACCAGGACAACTGCCTGATCCTGGACGACGCCTACGACGAAGCGGCGCACGGCGCCTACTTCAAGCAGCTCGCCAGCTGGGTCTGCGACGGCCTGGCCGCCTGCGGCTACGTGCACTGCCCGGGCGAGATGATGGCCATGACCGACCGCTGGCGCCAGCCACGGCGCGTCTGGGCCGACTACTTCAGGCGCTGGGTCGACACCCCCGAGCCGATGGCGCTGATGTTGACCTGCGTGTTCTTCGACGTGCGCGTGGTGGCTGGCCGCAAGGATCTGCTCGAAGGCCTGCGCACCGACGTCCTCAAGCGCACGCGCGGCAACAGCCTGTTCCTGGCGCACATGGTCGGCAACGCCTTGAGCCGGCAGCCGCCGCTGGGCCTGTTCGGCGGCCTCAACACCATCCGTTCGGGCGAACACAAGGGCACGGTGGACCTCAAGCACAGCGGCATCGTGCCGGTGGTCGACCTGGCGCGCGTCTACGCACTGGCCGCCGGCTACGACGCCGTGAACACGCACGACCGCCTGGCCCAGGCCGCCGACAGCGGCGAGATCAGTCCGCAGGGCGTACGCGACCTGCGCGACGCGCTGGAGTTCCTGTCGACGATCCGCATCCGCCACCAGGCGCGGCAGATGGCCGCCGGGCACGACGCCGACAACTACCTGCGGCCCGACGAACTGTCCAACTTCGAGCGCGGCCAGCTCAAGGACGCCTTCGGCGTCGTCAAGGCCCTGCAGGAGGTGCTGGCGCAGCGTTACCAGGCCGGGCGGTACTGAGCGTCCTCAGGGCCGGGCCAGGCCGGTCGATCAGGGATCTCCGGGCCGCTGCCAGGCGCTCAATGCGCCATGGCGGATGAGGAGGGCCAGGCTGGCGCCCAGGTCCAGCGGCGCGTCGCCGGCCGCCGCCACGCCCAGCGGCTGGCCGTGCTGCAGCTTGCGGTAGAAAGCGGCGGCGGCGGCCGGCACCGCCAGCACCGCGGCATCGTCGTCCAGGCGCAGCACCAGCGCCGACTCGGGCTGGTCGACCTGCACCTCTTCCAGCCGCCCCTGCCCCTGGTGCGCGGCCCACAGCGAGACGACCGCGTACGGCGACGTGATCACGGTCACCGACGGATGCAGCAGCAGCCGCGCCTGCGGCAGCTGCGGCGGGTCGGCCAGCTGCGCGGCAATGGCGTCGGCCGCGAGCACGGGTGCGTCGGCGGCGTGGTAGGCGCGCACGCGCGCTCGCTCCAGCCGCGCCATGTCGGCCAGGTAGGGCACGGCCGCGGCGGGCTCGAAGCGCGCCACCCAGTCGGCAAAGCCGTCGCCGTAGTGGGCCAGTACCGGCGAGCACGGAGGTTGTTCGGCGACATACAGGCGCGCCATGGCGGTGAAGAATTCCTCACCCACCAGTTCACGCACGACCGCAAAGGTGTCGGCCAGCGCCGCCACCAGCGACACCACGACGTTGTTGCGGTGGACGGCAAAACGCACGCCGGCGTCGGAGCCGTTCCAGGCCACCAGGCCGGCCGGCAGCGGCAACGCCGGGTCGAGCAGCGCCGCGGTGAAGGCCTGCTGCAGGGCGAGTGGTTGGCCCACAGTCATGCGCCGGCCGCGGCCGCCGCGCGGGCAGCCGGCGACGCCAGGATGGTGCGGGCCAGCGCCGCCTCGGCCTCCAGCACCGCCAGCGCCGGCAGGTGGTTGTCGCGCTCGATCAGCGTCGGCCGCGGCCCCATCCGATCCACCGTCCGCGCGTACAGCGCCCACACCGCGTCGGCCACCGCCGCGCCGTGGTGGTCGATGAGCAGCCGCGCGCCGGCGCCGTCGCTGTCCTCGGCGTAGCCGGCAAGGTGGATCTCGCCCACCGCAGCGGCAGGCAGCGCGGCAATGAAGGCCCAGGCGTCGCGGCCATGGTTGACGGCGCTGACGTAGGCGTTGTTGACGTCCAGCAGCAGGCCGCAGCCGGTGCGTCGCACCACCTCACCGAGGAACTGCGCCTCGTCCATCGACGACGACGCGAACTCGACGTAGGTGCTGGGGTTCTCCAGCAGCAGGCGGCGGCGCAGGCGCTGCTGCGCCGCGTCGACGTGGTCGCACACACGCTGCAGCGTCGCGCTGTCGTAGGGCAGCGGCAGCAGGTCGTTGAACCAGTGGCCGCCGTGGCTGGACCAGGCCAGGTGTTCGGAGAACCACTCCGGCTCGAAACGCTCCAGCAACGCCGCCAGCCGCGCCAGATGCGCCGCGTCCAGCGGACCGGCGCCGCCGATCGACAGGCCGACGCCGTGGATCGACAGCGGCCAGCGTTCGCGCACACGCTCCAGGTGGCGCGGGAAGGGCCCGCCGTCGACCATGTAGTTCTCGGCGTGGACCTCGAAGAACTCGACCGCCGCGCCGGCGCCGAGCACCTGCGCGACGTGGCTGGCCTTCAGTCCCAGGCCGACCCGGGCGGCTGCGACGGCCGACACGGGCGGGCGCGGAGGCGGATGCAAGGCGTGTCTCGGCGCGCTTCAGGCCTTCTTTTCCTTGAATTCCTTGAGCTGACCCATGCCCGTGGGCGAGCTGGACGACGCGGTCTTCTCGCAACTGCCCTTGGCCACGTACTTCCAGGCGTTGCCCTGGTAGTCGCGCACCGACGTGCCGGCGCAGGTGGTGCCGGGGCCGGCGGCGCAGTCGTTCTTGCCCTTCAGCGCCACGCCGTAGCACTTCTCCTTGTCGGCGCCCTGGGCCTGGGCGGGGCCGTGGGCCAGCGTCAGTGCGGCGCCGACGGCCAGGGCCAGGGCAGCGGCGGTGGTCTGCGTAACGAGGGTCTGTGTCATGGGGTGATCTCCGTGGGGATGGGGTGGTGGCGTTCGGCCAGCGCCGTTGCGGGCCGACCGGACAATAGTCGTTCTGGGCGACCCTGTCGTTACAGCGGCCGTCCGGGGTGCGCGCGAGAATCCACCGCTCGCGCCGCAACGCCGTCCGCCACCGACCTCCGCGCCACCTTGACCGAGACCGACTTCACCGTTCACCTGTCCGGGCCGCGAGCCCGCGCGGGCGGGCGACCCAGCCTCGCGGCGGCGGCGGCCTGAATGGCCCGTTTCCTGCTGGCCTGGGAAATCGGCGGCGGCCTGGGCCACCTGGTGCCGCTGGCGCAGGTGGCGCAGCCGCTGCTGCAGCGCGGCCACGACGTGCACTTCGTGCTGCGCGACCTGGCCGCGGCGCGCGCGGCGCTGGGCACGCTGGCGGTGTCGCCCCGGGTGCGGCTGTGGCAGGCGCCGGTGTGGCAGTTGCCCTACCAGGCGCAACAGCCGTCGGCGTCGTACGCCGAGCTGCTGTTCCACGCCGGTTACCTGGACGCCGGGCGTCTGCACGGCCTGGTGCAGGGCTGGCAGAGCCTGCTCGACGCCATCCGGCCCGCGCTGCTGCTGGCCGACCACGCGCCCACCGCCCTGCTGGCGGCGCGCGGGCGGCCGCTGCGCCGGGCCCACATCGGCAGCGGCTTCTTCCAGCCGCCCGCCGTGCAACCGCTGCCCAGCTTCCGCGAATGGGAGACCATCGACGCGCAACGCCTGGCCGACACCGAAGCGCGCGCGTTGGCCACCTGCAACGCGGTGCTGGCGGCCGATGGCCGCGAGCCGTTGCCGGCCCTGCACGAGCTGCTGGCGGCGGACGAGAACTTCCTGCTCAGCTGGCCGGAGCTCGACCCCTACGGCCGCGGCCCGCAGGGGCGAGCCGGCGCGCACTACTGGGGCCCGCTGCCGGCGCGCGAGCAAGGCGAGCCGGCGCGCTGGCCCGCAGGCAGCGAGCCAGCGCTGTTCGCCTACCTGAAAGGCGACTACGCATCGCTGCAGACCGTGCTGCAGCAACTGGCGCAGGCGCCCTGCCGCACGCTGGTCCACGTCTCCGGTCTGGGCGCCGCGCAGCGCCAGCGCCACGCCAACGACCGGCTGCGCTTCAGCGACGGCGCGGTGTCGATGGCCAGCGCCATGTCGCAGGCACACGCGGTGCTGTGCCATGCCGGCGCGGGAACCATCCATGCCGCCCTGCGCGCCGGCCTGCCGCTGCTGCTGTTGCCGATGCATGTCGAGCAGCTGCTGCAGGCGCGGCGTGTGCATGCCGCAGGCGCCGGCGAGGTACTGATCGGCGCCGACGTCGGCGGCCGCTTCCTGGCCACGCTGGCCCGCGTGCTCGGCGACAGCGGCCTGCGCCAGCGCGCGCAGGCGCTGGCAGACCGTCATCCACCGGCGCCTGACGGTGACGTGGCGCAGCGCGTGGCCGAGCGCTGCATTGCCCTGGCAGAAATGGCAGCGCCAGCGACACCGGCGTGCTGAGCTGCGGCCCGCGCGTCAATACCGCAGCCGCGCGTAGTAGGTCCGCTGCGCCGCCTCGCGCGCCTGCCCCAGCGTGTGGATGCCCATCGCGGCCAACAGCGGGATCAGCTTCAGGAAGACCTCGGCAGTGACGATGGCGTCACCCAGGGCGGTGTGGCGGCCGATGACGGTGATGCCAAAGCGTTCGGCAATCGCCTCCAGCCGGTGCGATTCCTGGTTCGGGTGCACGACTGCGGACAGCAGCAGCGTGTCGAGCACCGGGTGGTCGAAGACGACGCCGCTGCGGCCTTCGGCGAGCTGCAGGAAACGCATGTCGAAGGCCGCGTTGTGCGCCACCAGCACGGTGTCGCCGACATAGGCGTGGAACGACGGCAGCACGCGGTCTATCGTCGGCTGCCCGATCACCATCTCGGGCTGGATGCCGTGGATGGCGATGCCGGCAGCCGGCAGGTCGCGCTGCGGGTCGACCAGCTGCTCGAAGGCTTCCTGGCGCAGCAGCTTGCCGTTGACCAGCCGCGCCGCGCCGATCTGGATGATCTGGTCGCCGGCCGCCGGCTCCAGGCCGGTGGTCTCGGTGTCGAACACGGTGTAGCTCAGCTCGACCAGGCGGCGCTCGTCCAGCGCACGCTGGCTCTCGCTGGCGCGGAAGAGGTCGAAGTCGTAGTACTCGGGCCGGCTGTCGTGGCGCACGGCGACGGCGTTGAGCTGCTCGGCATCGCCGGCCGATTCAGCCAGCGGCAGCAGGCAGCGGAAGAAGGCCTGGTGGCGCACGCGGTCGCGTTCGAACCAGAATTCGCCGCCGTGGCGCTGCATCACGTCGCGCACGCTCAGCGGGCTGACATCGGCACCGAAACGCATCGGTTCGCTTTCCCAGCTCATCACGGTTTCGGTGCTCATGGCCTGGCCCGACCAGATGAGGTCGAGCTGCGCGCGGCCGCCGGCCGACTGCAGGCGCAGCGTCACGGCGCGGACCTCGAATTCGCCGACCAGCCGGCTGGCCAGGTAACTCAGCGCCTGCAGCAGCGCGAAGCTGTCGACCCTCAACCACAGCGCGGCGTCGACCTCCTGCGTGCCGGTGCGCACCGCGCACACCGCCTCGATGCGGCGCAGCGCCGCGGCCACCAGGTCGGCGCCGAGCATGTCCTCCAGCGGCCAGCGCGTCTTCACGTCCTGCGTGCTGCGCGCGGCCAGTTCCTGGATTCGCCGCGCCATCGCCTGCGCCTCGTCGCGGACCACGGCCAGGAAACGCTCGCGCGCCGCGGCGTCCAGGCCGGGGTCGTCGAGCACCTCCACCGCCGCCTGCAGGTTGCCCAGCGAGGCGCGGCTGCCTTCGGTCAGGCCCTGCAGCAGCTGGTCCTGCGCCGAATCGCGCTCGTAGTCGCGCGTGATGTTGTCCAGCATCAGCACGAAGCCGCTGAAGCGCGCGTCGGCCGCTTCGCTGTCGCGCACCGGCGCCATCACCGCCCGCAGCAGCTGGCCGCTCTTGGTGACGGTGACGAATTGCGCCGAGGGCGTGGCTGCGCCGCGCTGCAGGCGCTGCTGGATGTTCTCCAGCGCGTGCGCCACGAGCTGGCGGTCGAACACCGTGTAGATGCTGCGGCCCAGGCCGATGAGTTCGGCGCCGCCGGCCAGCGCCGGCGCGGCCGACAGCCCCTTGAACTGCAGCCGCGCGCGGTTGTTGTACAGCAGCACGCGGCCGTCGAGGTTGCACACCACCACGCTCTGCGTCAGCTCCGACATCAGCGCCGCCAGCCGGCTGCGTTCCTGCTCGACGCGCCGGCTGCCGTCGGCGACGCGCTCGGCGATCTCGTTCCTGAGTTGTTCGCGCTGGCGCACCAGCGCGTTCATGGTTTCGGCCAGACCGCGGACTTCGGCATTGCCCTGGCCGTGCAGCGTGGTCTGGGCGTCGGTCTGCAGCAGCACACGCGCCTGCTCGAGCAGGCGCGACGGTGGCGCCACGAAATGGAAGTAGACCCAGCGCGCGGCAGCCATCAAGGCCCCGGCGAGCACGCCCACCATCATCACCAGCAGGGCCAGCCGCGGCGCCAGCAACGTGGCAACGTCGGCGGTTTCCTCGGGCGTGAAGGTCGACTGCACGAGGGCGATCGTCGCTGCCAGCCACAGCCCCAGCACCACCACCGTGGCCGTGACCGAAAACCCCAGCGCCTTGAGCCAACGCGTGTCGCGCTTCAAGTCGCGGCCCCCAGCATCTCGCGCACCTTCTGCACCAGTTCGCGGGTCGAGAAGGGCTTGGTCATGTAGGCGTCGGCACCCATCGCCAGGCCCTTGACGATGTCGGTCTCGCGCCCCTTGGCCGTGAGCATGAGGATCAGCGTGGAGCGGATGCCGTCGTCGTTGCGCGCTTCCTGGCAGACCTCGAAACCGCTTTTCTTCGGCATCATCACGTCCAGCAGCAGCAGCCGCGGGTGTTCGCGGCGCAGCGCATCCAGCGCTTCCTGCCCGTCGCGCGCCAGGTGCACCTCGTAGCCCTCGCGCTTCATCAGGAACTCCAGCGAGATCAGGATGTTGGGCTCGTCGTCGGCGATCAGGATCTTCGTCGTCATGGCTGGTCTTTCGCGCCTGGGTTCTCGTCGGCCGGCACCGGTGCCACCCAAGGTAGGGTGAACTCGAAGCAGGCGCCTTGATCGGTGTCAGCCCGCAGGCCGATGCGGCCGCCGAAATGTTCGACGATCTGGCGGCTGATCGGCAAGCCCAGCCCGGTACCGGCGGGGCGGTGATTGGCCTGGCCGCCCTGCTGGAACTTCTCGAAGATCATCGAGCGCTGGTCGGCGGGCACGCCGGGGCCGTTGTCGTGCACCTGCACGGTCACGCCGTGAGCGTCGGCGGCCAGCCGCAGGCGGATCAGCCCGCCGGGCTTGGGCACGAACTTGGCCGCATTGCCCAGCAGGTTGAGCAGCACCTGCGTCAGCCGGTCGGCGTCGGCGCGCAGCGGCGGCACGGCGTCGGGCAGGTCCAGCTCGAGCTGGGTGCCTTGCTCGCGCAGCGGCTGGGCCACCGCCTGCGCCGCCTGCTGCACGAGAGCGCGCATGTCGACTTCGCTGCTGCGCCACTCGGCGTGGCCGGACTCGATCTTGGCCAGGTCCAGCACCTGGTTCACCAGCCTGGACAGGCGCTCGGTCTCGGCGACGACGATGCCCAGGAACTGCTGGCGCTGCGCGACATCCATCTGCGGGTCGTCGGCCATCAGCTCGGCCAGCGCGCGGATGCTGGTCAGCGGCGTGCGCAGCTCGTGCGTCACGCTGGACATGAAGTCGTCCTTCAGCCGGTCCAGGCTCTTGAGCTGCTCGTTGGCGGCGCGCAGCTCGGCGGTGGCGCGCCGCAGCGACGCCGACTGTTCCTCGAGTGCGCGCGAATAGGCGCGCAGCTGCGTCGCTTCGTCCAGGATGCGCATCACGTCGTCCAGCGCCAGCGGCTCTTCCTGCACCGCCGACGCGACCATGACGCGCGCCGATGCGCTGCCGATGGCACCTGCCAGCTGCGTCTCGACGAACTGCACCAGCTGCGCGTCGGCGCGGATGTCGGCCACGCGCGCCACACCGACGCGCCGCGCGTAGTCGCCGAAGAGCTGCTGCGCCCGCGCCTCGCCCAGGAAACGCGCCACCAGCGGCAACAGGTCGGCCACCGCGGCGTGGCCGCGCCAGAAGGCCGGGCCGGAGTGAACGGCGTCGCTGACGTCGACGAACAGCGCCGCCTGGCTGGCCTCGCGCGCCGACGGCGCCCGCCACAGCGAGACGACGACGTAGGCGCCGACGTTGCCCAGCAGGCTCCAGAACAGCGAGTGCGTCAGTCCGTCCAGGCCGTGCAGGCCGAACAGCGACTCGGGCCGCAGCAGCTCCAGCCCCCAGGGCCCGTGTTGCAGGAAACCCGCAGGGAACCAGCCCGACTTGGCGATCGACGGCAGCATCAGCGTGTAGGCCCAGAGCACGAAGCCGGCGGCCAGGCCGGCCAGCGCGCCGCGCTGCGTGCCGCCCTTCCAGTACATGCCGCCGAGTGCCGCCGGCGCGAACTGCGCCACCGCGGCAAAGCTGATGAGGCCGATGCTGACCAGCGCGTAGGCCTCGCCGGCGAGGTGGAAGTAGGTGTAGCCGAGCAGCAGCACGCCCAGGATGGCGCCGCGCCGCACGCCGAGCAGCACGCCGGTGAGGTCACCGCGGCCCTGCAGGTGCGCCCGCCCGACGCGCAGCAGCACCGGCATCACGAGGTCGTTGCAGACCATCGTCGAGACGGCGATGGCCTCGACGATGATCATGCCGGTGGCCGCCGACAGGCCGCCGATGAAGGCCGCCAGCGCCAGCGTCGTGGCGCCCTGCGACAACGGCAGCGACAGCACGAAGGCGTCGGCATTGGCGCTGCCGGGCCCGAAGTGCAGCAGCCCGCCGAAGGCGATCGGCAGCACGAACAGGTTGATCAGCAGCAGGTACAACGGGAACACCCAGGCCGCGCGCTGCAGGTGCCGCTCGTCGACGTTCTCGACCACGATGACCTGGAACTGGCGCGGCAGGAAGATCACCGACAGCATCGACAGCACGGTGAGTGCGAACCACTGCTCGTAGGCGAAGGTCTGGCCCTGTCCGAGCGTGAGCAGGGCCTTCAGTTCGGGCACCGCGTCGACGCGCGCGAAGAGGTCGCCGAGGCCGCCGAACATGCCCCAGGTGACGAAGGCTCCCACGGCCAGGAAGGCCATGAGCTTGACGATGCTCTCGAAGGCGATCGCCGCCACCATGCCTTCGTGGCGCTCGGTGCTGTCGAGCTGGCGCGTGCCGAACATCATCGTGAAGCCGGCCAGCAGCAGCGCAGCGTAGAAGGTGCTGTCCTGCCACCACGACGCCTGTGCCGCCATGGCGGTGCCGGGTGCGGTGGTCATCAGCGCGTAACCGGTGGCGATGGCCTTCAGCTGCAGCGCGATGTAGGGCACGATGCCGACCACCGTGATCAGCGTCACCAGCCCGGCCAGCAGCGGGCTCTTGCCGTAGCGGCTGGCCACGAAGTCGGCGATCGACGTGATGCGGTAGCGGCGCGCGATGCGGATCATCTTGCGCAGCACCGTCCAGGCCAGCACCATGGCCAGCGTCGGGCCCAGGTAGATGGGCAGGAACCAGACGCCCGACGCGGCGGCGCGGCCGACGCTGCCGAAGTAGGTCCATGCGGTGCAGTACACCGCCATCGACAGCGCATAGGCCCAGGCGTTGCCGACGATCGAGCGCCCGGCGGCGGCGCGCCGGTCGCCCCACGCCGCCACCGCGAACAGCAGCAGCAGGTAGGCCAACGAGGTGCCGATGACGAGCGTGGGGCTCAGCACCGCTGCCTGCAGTTCAGTGGCCTATGGCGCCGCGGCGCCAGCCGCGACGTATGAATCCGGCTCGGGGGGATTCATTTCAGTCGAGGATGCGTTCGCTGACGAAGCCCAGGACTGCTATGAGCAGCGCCCAGATGAGGAACAGCGCGGCCGGGAACAGCGGCAGGCCCAGCAACGTGGTGTCGCGGTCCCAGAGCGCCAGCAGCGGGAAGTTGAACAGCAGCAGGCCGGCGGCAAAGAGCGCCAGCAGGCGCTGCCGGCCCAGGCGTTGTTTCATCGGGGGGCCTCCTTGGGCGCCGTCTTGTGCGCATGCCGGCTGATGATGAAGTCGACGAAGAACTTGCACCAGATGGTGGACCCTGCAATGGCGCTCCACGTCGCGTAGGGCACGCCCGCCACGACCACCAGCACGATCACGCCCACCGCCACGCCGCCGGCCACCAGGTTGGCCACGCCCGTGTACGGCGCCCAGCGCTCGGCGTCGGCGGGCGGCATACCGCCCTTGAGCGCGACCTCCGAGAAGTCGCGCCTGTAAAGGATGCGCCAGGCGCGCCGCAGCCAGAAGAAGGCCAGCGGGAACAGCGCCAGGAACAGGATCCAGGTCAGCGCGACGCTGAAGTCGAAAACCATGCGCGTCTCCGGATGGAAAAAGGCCTCGCCGGCAGCGCCGGCAAGGCCCGAATTGTGGCTGCGGCCGGGCTCGTGCCCGGCCTCGGGGCTTCAGTGCGCCCCGTCCACGGCCTTGGAGCCACGCGGGATGCGCACCGCCTCGACCATGTGCTGGATGTGCTCGGGCGGCTCCTTGGTCACCTTGTCCACCGCGAAGGCGACGGCGAAGTTGACCAGCGCGCCGATGGCACCGAAGGCCTCCGGCGTGATGCCGAAGAAGCTGTTGGCGCCACCGATGAGCGGCAGGAAGTCGGTGCCCTTGATGAAGAAGATGCCCTTGTGCGCGAAGACGTAGAAGAGCGTGATGAACAGGCCCGCCAGCATGCCGGCGATGGCGCCTTCCTTGTTCATCTTCTTGCTGAAGATGCCCATCATGATGGCCGGGAACAGCGAGCTGGCCGCAATGCCGAAGGCCAGCGCCACCGTGCCGGCCGCGAAGCCCGGCGGGTTCAGGCCCAGCCAGCCCGAGATCACGATCGCCACGGCCATCGAGATCTTGCCCGCCATGAGTTCGCCTTTCTCGCTGATGTCGGGCACGAAGACGCCCTTCACCAGGTCGTGCGAGACCGCCGACGAGATCGCCATCAGCAGCCCCGCTGCCGTCGACAGCGCCGCCGCCAGGCCGCCGGCCGCGACCAGCGCGATGACCCAGTTGGGCAGCAGCGCGATCTCGGGGTTGGCCAGCACGATGATGTCGGCGTTGACGTCCAGTTCATTACCCTTCCAGCCGGCCTCGGCCGCCTTGGCCTGGAACTCGGCGTTCTTGGACTTGTCGTTGTAGTACTGGATGCGGCCGTCGCCGTTCTTGTCGGCGAACTTCAGCAGGCCGGTCTTCTCCCAGCGCTTCATCCAGTCGGGACGCTCGTCGTACTTGATCGCCACTTCCTTGTCGAAGACGTTGGTGTCCTTCATCACCACGCCCGGCGTGACGGTGCGGATGAGGTTCGTCTTCGCCATCGCGGCCACGGCCGGCGCGGTGGTGTACAGGATGGCGATGAAGACCAGCGCCCAGCCGGCCGACGACCGTGCGGCGGCGACCGAGGGCACGGTGAAGAATCGCATGATGACGTGCGGCAGACCGGCGGTGCCGATCATCAGCGACATCGTGTAGACGAAGTAGTTCAGCTTGCTTTCCGGCAGCTGCGTGGTGTACTTGCCGAAGCCGAGGTCGGTGATGACCTGGTCGAGCTTGGCCAGCAGCGACACGTCGTGGCCCACCAGGTCCGAACCCAGGCCCAGCTGCGGGATCGGGTTGCCGGTGAGCTGCAGCGAGATGAAGATGGCCGGGATCGTGTAGGCCAGGATCAGCACGATGTACTGCGCCACCTGGGTGTAGGTGATGCCCTTCATGCCGCCGAACACCGCGTACAGGAACACGATGCCCATGCCGACGTAGATGCCGACGTCGGAGGACACGCCGAGGAAGCGCGAGAACGCCACGCCCACGCCCGTCATCTGGCCGATGATGTAGGTGATCGAGGCGGTCAGCAGGCACAACACGGCCACCGTGCTGGCGCTCTTGCTGTAGAAGCGGTCGCCGATGAACTGCGGCACCGTGAACTTGCCGAACTTGCGCAGGTACGGCGCCAGCAGCATGGCCAGCAGCACGTAGCCGCCGGTCCAGCCCATCAGGAACAGGCCGCCGCCGTAGCCCATGTTGCTGATCAGGCCGGCCATCGAGATGAACGACGCGGCGCTCATCCAGTCGGCGGCGGTGGCCATGCCGTTCATCACCGGGTGGACCTGGCCGCCCGCGGCGTAGAACTCGCTCGTCGAACCGGCACGCGCCCAGATGGCGATGCCGATGTAGAGCGCGAAGCTCAGGCCGACGACGAGATAGATAGTGGTCTGGAGTTCCATGGTGCTCAGTCCTCGTGAACGTCGAACTGGCGGTCGATGTCGCCCATCTTCTTGGCGTAGTAGAAGATGAGAATGATGAAGATGTACATCGAGCCCTGGTGCGCGAACCAGAACCCGAGCGGGTAGCCGCCGAGCTTGATGTTGTTGAGCACGTCGGCAAACAGGATGCCGGCGCCGAACGAAACCACGAACCAGACGATCAGGATCTTGGTCAGCAGGCTCAGCGTGGCTTTCCAGTAGCCGCTACTGTCGTGTTGCATGGAAATCTCCTCACGGATGAACGGGCCGGTGGCCCGGTGCGGCGCGAATGATGTCACGCTTGGCACCGACTATGGGTGCCCGCTCTGACCTCGGTCTGACGCCGCGCCAACACACGCTGACGCGGCGCTGAACCGGCGCTTACGGCCTAGGCATTAACCCGCGCTCGGTACACCGTCATGTGGAATGGCGAGGGCATCGTGGCCAACAGCAAGCTTCGCGACGACGCCACGGCGCCGCAGGCGCGCCCCGGCCGCCCCGTTCAGCGGCGCCCGACGGCCGGCGGTGCGACGGCAGCGGTGACCCATCCCGGGCCGGCGAACCACGCACCCCCGCGCAGCGCGTCGCGCACCATCGGCAGCGCGTCGAGCCCCCAGAAGTGACGCTCGTCCAAGGTCAGCGTCGGCACGCCGAACACGCCTGCGGCCACGGCCTCGTCGGTGAGGCGGCGCAGTTCGGCCTTGACCTCGGCGCCGGCCGGGTCGCGTGGCGGCGCCAGGCGTGTGCTCAGCTCGGCCAGGCGCTGCACATCGTTGGCGTCGTGGCCACCGATCCAGACGTGGCGGAACAGTGCCTCCACGACACGCCGATTGGGCCCGCAGGCCAGTGCCAGCCGCAACAAGGGCAAGGGGTTGAAGGGATGCACGGCCGGCGTGTCCATGGCGATGCCGTGCTGGTGCGCCAGCCAGTGCACGTGGCGGAAGGTCCAGGCGCGCTTGGGTTCGATCTCGGCCGGGCCTTTCTGCTTCCAGTGCTGCAGCAGGCCGGCAAACAGCACGGGCCGGTACTCGACTTCGTAGCTGCAACCTACCAGTGCCTGCGGCAGGCGCTCGAAAGCCAGGTAGGCAAACGGCGAGACGACGTCGAAGTGGAAGGCGATGCGTTTCATGGCCGGCCCGACGACGAAGCCGGCGTGACGAGGGTCAGGCGGGCGCGCCGCTGCGCCAGCGCGGCCCAGACGGTGTGTTTGTCGGCATCGTCGAGCACCGACCAGCGGGCGATTTCGTCCAGCGTGCGCAGGCAGCCGACGCACAGGCCGCTGGCTTCGTCCATGCGGCACACATTGACGCAGGGCGACGGGCACGGCGTCGGCACGGGCTGCGTCATGCGCACACCACCACGTCGGCAACCGGGGCGGCCGTCAGGCGCACCAGTTGGTCGGGCGTCATTTGGAAGACGCCGTTGGGGTGGCCGGCGGCGGCCCAGATCTCGGCGTAGCGGAACAGGTCGCGGTCGATCAGCGTCACCGGTGGCGCGGTGTGCGCCAGCGGTGCCACGCCGCCGATGGAAAAGCCGGTGCGCTCCTTGACGAAACCGGCATCGGCGCGGCCGAGCGGCCCGGTGATGGCCGCCACGCGCTTCTCGTCGACACGCCGGTCACCCGAGGTCACCACGAGCACGGCGGCGTCGTCGCTGCGGCGCCGGAAGATCACGCTCTTGGCGATCTGGCCGACGTGCACCCCCAGCAGATCGGCGGCTTCCTGCGAAGTGCGCACGGCCTCGTTCAGCCAGCGCGGCGGGTGCGGGTGGCCACGCTCGGCCAGTGCCTTGGCCACGCGCTGGAAGCCTTCGGGGAATTCATTCATGCGCCACTCACGGCCGCGGCGCGTTTGGCGAGCAGGGCCTTGCCGGCGCGCGACACCGGCGGCCGGCCGAGCACGCCGCTGATCCAGCCGCCGGTGTCGACCAGCGTCTCGAGGTCCAGCCCGGTGGCGATGCCCATGCCGTGCAGCATGAAGACCACGTCCTCGGTGGCGACGTTGCCGGTGGCGCCCTTGGCGTAGGGGCAGCCGCCGAGGCCGGCGATGCTGGTGTCGAAGTTGTGCACGCCCAGCTGCAGGCAGGCGTGGATGTTGGCCAGCGCCTGGCCGTAGGTGTCGTGGAAATGCCCGCTGACCTCGACCAGCGGGTAGTGTTTCAGCGCCCGCTCCAGCGCCGCCTGCACGCGGCGCGGCGTGCCGACGCCGATGGTGTCGGCGACACCACAGTGGTCGACGCCGATGTCCTTCATCAGCAGCACCACGCGCTCCACCTCGTCGGCGCTGACCTCGCCCTGGTAGGGGCAGCCCAGCGCGCACGAGATCGCGGCGCGCACTTTCAGGCCGGCCTCGTGCGCCGCCGCCACCACCGGGCGGAAACGTTCGATGCTCTCGGCGATCGAGCAGTTGATGTTGCGCTGGCTGAAGGCCTCGGTGGCGGCGCCGAACACCACCACCTCGTCGGGCCAGTGCTCGCGCGGCGCGGCCAGTGCGGCCTCGAGCCCCTTCATGTTGGGCGTCAGGACCGAGTGGCGAACACCGGGCGGGCGCCGGATGCCGGCCATGACCTCGGCGTTGTCGGCCATCTGCGGCACCCACTTCGGGCTCACGAAGCTGGTGACCTCGATCTCGCGGCAGCCGGCGGCCTGCAGGCGGTGCACGAGTTCGACCTTGTGCGCGGTCGATACCGGCTGCGCTTCGTTCTGCAGGCCGTCGCGCGGGCCGACCTCGACGAGGGTGACGTGGCTGGGCATCATGGTGGGCATCGATCCGTGGGCAGTCGGCCGAAGATCACTCGCGCGCCAGCCGCAGCAGTTCGCCGCCTTCGGCGACCTGGTCGCCGACCGCGTACAGCAGGGCCTCGACGACGCCGTCGTGCGGGGCGTGCAGGGTGTGCTCCATCTTCATGGCTTCCATCACCGCCAGCGCCTGGCCGCGCTGCACGCGGTCGCCGGCTTTGGCGAAGAAGGAGATCACCTTGCCGGGCATCGGCGCCGTCAGGCTGCCGCCCTCGGTGGCGCCCTCGCCGGCATGGGCGATGGGGTCGAATTCGTTGACCAGCGCGCTGCCGCCGTCGCTGAACACGGCGTGACGTTCACCCTGGGCGTAGACGCTGACGGTGAGCCGCCGCTCGCCGAGCAGCAGGTCGTGGCGTGCACCGCCCAGGCAGCGCGCGCTGAAGGGCCAGCGCTGCTCGCCGATCTGCAGCACGGTGGCACCGTCGTGCAGCCGCTCGATGACGACGGTGAGGTCGCTGCCCTGCACCTGCAGGCTCAGCCGCCGCTGCGCGCCGCCGTGCAGCCGCCAGCCGTCGCGGCGCGACCAGGGGTCGGCGTCCTCCCGCCCGGCTTCGGCGGCCAGCCGGTGCGCGGCCACCGCGGCTGCGGCCACCTCGGGTGCCAGCGGCGGCGCCTCGAACAGCGCCGCGTGTTCGCGTTCGATGAGCGCGGTGTCGAGGTCGGCGGTGCTGAAGGCCCGGCTGCCGACGACACGGCGCAGGAAGGCGACGTTGCTGTGCAGGCCCATGATGTGGGTGTCGCGCAGCGCCGCATCCAG
Source organism: uncultured Rubrivivax sp. (assembly GCA_964371495.1). Taxonomy (GTDB): domain Bacteria; phylum Pseudomonadota; class Gammaproteobacteria; order Burkholderiales; family Burkholderiaceae_C; genus Rubrivivax. The sequence goes on along the minus strand of CAYJOA010000067.1, from coordinate 680 downwards.
CCTCGACAGCGCCTGCGCGCGGTCTTCGCCCCAGACGATGAGCTTGGCGATCATCGAGTCGTAGTAGGGGCTGATGGTGTCGCCTTCGTCGAAGCCGCGGTCGATGCGCACCTCGGCCGGGTCGTGCAGCGGCTCGGCGTCGGCATTGCGCCGGAAGGCCACGTGCGCCGGCCAGCGCGCCACTTCCAGCGTGCCGGTGGCCGGCAGGAAGCCTGCCTCGGGGTTCTCGGCGCAGATGCGGGCCTCGATGGCATGACCGCGCAGCGTGAGCTGCTCCTGCGCCAGCGGCAACGCTTGGCCGTCGGCGACCCGCAGCTGCCATTCCACCAGGTCCAGGCCGGTGATGGCCTCGGTGACCGGGTGCTCGACCTGCAGCCGCGTGTTCATTTCCATGAAGTAGAAGCGCAGGTCGCCGTCGCCACTTTCCTCGGCGATGAACTCCACCGTGCCGGCCCCGACGTAACCGACGGCCTGCGCCGCGGCCACCGCGGCCGCCCCCATCTCGGCACGGCGCTCCTGGCTCATGCCCGGTGCCGGCGCTTCCTCGAGCACCTTCTGGTGGCGGCGCTGCACCGAGCAGTCGCGCTCGAAGAGGTAGACGCAGTGGCCGTGGCTGTCGCCGAAGACCTGGATCTCGATGTGCCGCGGCCGCGTCACGTAGCGTTCGATCAGCACCTGGT
>CAYJOA010000066.1:0-23229 GCA_964371495.1 uncultured Rubrivivax sp. | reverse complement strand
CCGACAACCTCTTCAACCCCGACCCCTACTACCAGCAGGGCGGCGACATGGTGCGAGTCGGCGGCCTGCAGTACACGCTGGCGCCGGCCGAGAAGATGGGCTCGCGCATCACCGACATGCGACTCGCCGGCCAGCCCATCGAGGCCGCCAAGACCTACAAGGTGGCCGGCTGGGCGCCGGTGTCCGAGGAGGCGAAGAACGCCGGCAACAAGCCGGTGTGGGAGCTCGTCGAGACCTGGCTCAAGTCGCAGCCGGGCGGCCGCGTCAAGCCGCGCCGTATCAACACCCCCAAGCTGCTGGGCGTGAAGGGCAACCCGGGCATGGCCTGAGCGCGAACCGGGCGGGGCAGCGACGGCGCACCCCGCCCACGGCAGTGCTCAGAAGCGGTGGCTGTACATCAGCTGCGCATTGGTCTGCTTGTGCGTGATGACCACGCCCTGCCCGCTGGTGACCTTGCTTTCGGGCGCCAGCGTCAACGAGGCGTTGAACTCGCTTGCCGGCGTGAAGCGGTAGCCGATGCCGAAGGTGTAGTGGTTCTTCACCGTGGCCGGGAACAGCGGGTTGACGTAGGCGTCGGGGATCGGGTTGTCGGCCAGGTTGACGCCGCCGCGCAGCGTGAGCGCGCTGTTGACGGCATAGGCCAGGCCCAGGCTGGTGACGGTCTGGTCCTTCCAGTTCTGCGGCAGCGTGAAACTCACCGAGCCGCCCATGCCGGCGCTGTCGTAGCGCATCCTGAAGTCCTTCATGACGTCGGACCAGCCGATGCGCTTGAGGTCGGCCGCCACCAGCAGCGCCGGAGTGGCTTGCCAGCTCACGCCCACGGCAGCGGTGGACGGCCACTGGAAGTCGATCACGGTGAGCCGGCCGCTGTCGGCAAAACCGCCGGCGGCACTCATGCTGGCCCCGGTGTCCGAAGTCTTCATGTCCTTCAGCGACGACTCGAACTGGTACGAAGCGCCCAGCGTGACGGCCGGGCTGGCCTTGAACACGGCGCCGATCTTGCCGGCCCAGCCGGTGGCCGAAGCCTTGCCGGTGAAGTCGTTGTCGTTGGAGAAGTCGATGCGCGCCCACGGCGCGCCGGCCAACGCCGGCATCGCCGCGCCGAGGTTGCCCGACACGCCGGTCACCATGCCGCCCAGCTGGGCGCCGCTGGCCGCCATGCGCAGGTCCAGCCCGGCCCACATGAAGTCCAGCGAGCCGCCGATGGCGAACTCCGGCGTCACCTGCCAGGTCAGCGGCAGCAGGACGCGGCCGACGCCGAGTTCCGAGCGCACCGGCTGGCCCGAACCGGCGGCCAGGAAGGTGTTGGCGTCGTACTCGGTGCCCATGCCGCCCTGCGCGAACAGACCCAGCCCGTAGGTCAGGCTGCCGCTGCGGCGGGCAAAGCCGAAGGCTGGCATGACGTAGGAGGTGCCGCCCGATTCGGCGGTGGGCATGCCGGTCATCGAGCTGGCGACCTTGGGACCGAGCACGCCGAAGGCGGCGTCGAAGCGCGAGCCCGGCCCCATCAGCGACAGCGTAGCCGGGTTCTGTGCCATCGCGGCGGTGCCGTGATCGATGGCCTGCGAAGCGCCGCCCATGCCGGTGGACACCGGGCCGTAGCCTTCCATGTTCATGCCGTTGGTGGCCAGCGCCGCCAGCGGTGCGGCGCAGGCCGCGGCGATCGGTGTCAGTGTGAGAAGGCGGTGCAAACGGTTCATGTCGTGTCTCCTGGGTTGCCGGTTGTGAAAGGGAAAACGGGGGGCGGGGTCACCAGTTCGCCAGCAGGCGGCCCTTGACGACCTTGCTGGGCCACGACTTCAGCGGGCTGTTGCCGTTCTTGATGCACTCGCCGCTGCGGATGTCGAAGGCCCACTGGTGCTTGGGGCAGGTCAGCGTGCAGCCTTCCAGCGCCAGCTGCGGGATGTTCGTGGTCTGGTGCGGGCAGCGGCTGTCGTAGACGCGCCACTCCTTGTCGGCGCGGTGGACGAACAGGCCGCGGCCGTCGCAGTCGACGCGCTGCGTGTCACCGGCCTTGAAGCCCTTGGTGGCCATGACGTCGTGCCATGCGCCGGGGGCACCCATGGCACCGGGCTGGAACTCCGGCAGATCGAGCGCCAGGATGATGTCCACTGCCCAGACGATCTTGGCCAGCCCCAGCATCGGGAAGGCCATCAACAAGGCGTCCAGCACCTCGGCCGGCGTGCAGCCTTCGCGCAGCGCGCGGCCCAGGTACTGGCGCAGGCCGCGTTCGGTCTGCGAGTGCACCTTGCTGATGACCGAGATCAGGTTGCGCGTCTTCGGGTCGAGCTGCGTGCCGCAGGCCTTGAGAAAGGCGAAGTAGTGGCCCACGGCGTCGGGGCGGGCCTTGACCAGGTAGTTGAGGGCGTCGCTCATGTCGTGTCTGCCTTCGGACGAGGGTTGTTCACGTGGACCAACACCGGGCATTCGGCCAGCCCGACGACCTTCTGCGCGGTGCCGCCGATCCAGGCGCGGGCCAGGCTGTCGCCGCCGTGCCGCGCCACCACCAGCAGGTCGGCGTCGCACGAGCGCGCGGCGTCGACGAGTTCCTGGTGCGGCTTGCCGACGCGCAGCTCGCCGTCGGCGTGGGCGCCGAGCGCGCGCGCCTGCGCCACCGTGGCTTGCAGGGCTGCCTGCGCCGCCGGCCGCGCGGCGTCGCCGGCGGCCACGCAGACCACGCGCAGCGGCAGCGCGCACTCGGCGGCGAGTGCCGCGGCCTGCGCCAGCAGCGTGCCGCCGGGTGCCAGAGGGTCGATACCCACCAGCACGCAGCGTGACCACATCTGCGCCGCGCGCGGCGCCACCAGCACGCTGCACGGCGCATGGGCCAGGACCTTGTAGACCATCTCGCCGACCAGCAGGTTGGCCAGCAGCCCGCGCCTGCCGCGGCGGCGGATGATGATGAGGTCGATGGCGCGCTCGCGCGCTGCGTCGACGATTTCGATATACGGCTCGGCGCCGTGCCGCACCTGCAGCGTCAGCGGCACGCCCTGGGCCCGCGCCCAGGCCTGCAAGGCGTCGTGCTTGATCCGCGCCTGGGCGTCCGCTTGCGCCGCCAGCTGCGGCGCGACCTGCTCGAATTCGGGGTTGCTCAACACCGGCAGCACGGCCGCCAGCGGCAGCGCGCAGCGGTGCGCCATGGCCAGCGCCAGCGCCTCGGCGCCGCTGTCGTATTCGCTGTGCTCGGTGGCCAGCAGCAGGCGCGGGAAGGTGCCGGCCATGGTGTCAGTGCCCCGTGGTGAGCCAGCCCGATGCCGCCAGCAGCACCACCGCCACTTCGGCCAGGCACAGCGCCACGAAGGCACGGTCGCCGCGCCGCCAGTACAGCGGCACCAGCGCGAGCAGGCAGGCCAGCGAGCAGCCCGCCAGGATGACGATGCCGACCAGCCCGGTGACGTCGCCGCGATGAACCAGCGCCAGCCAGCCCCAGCCGGTGGGCGACTGCGTCAGTTCGAGGTAGCGGCCGACGGGATGCCCCCAGAGTTCAGGCAGTTGCCGCATCGGCACATGGGGCTCGACCAGGCCCAGCATGTAGGCGGCGAAGCTCAGCACCAGCACCAGCAGGCCGACGCGTGCACCCCAGTCGAGCAGGCGCGCGTAGAGCAACTGCTCGACGGGCTGCACGAAGGTGTCTTGTTCGGGCTTCACGGCCACACTCCGGTGCCCTTGAGCAGCGCACGCGCTCCGGCGAACAGCAGCACGGCAATCACCATGCGACGGATCACCGCGCCCTTGAGCACGTTCAGCAGACGTGCCCCGATGCGCGCGCCGAGCATCATGCCCACCACCGAAGGCACCGCGATCATCGGCAGCACGGCACCCTGGTTGATGTAGACCCACGCTGCCGAAGAGTCCACCAGCGACAGCACCAGCCCCGAGGTCCCCGCCGCCACCTTCACCGGCGCGCCCATCAGCAGGTTGAGCGCCGGCACGTTGGCCCAGCCGGCGCCGATGCCGAACATGCCGGCCAGCACGCCGATGCCCAGGAAGACGATCAGCCCCGGCACCGTGCGATGCACCTGCCAGTGCACGGCGCGGCCCGAGGCGCCGTCGATGAAGACGCCGTTCAAGGCCAGCGCCTGCGACAGCGCGTCGGGCTGCGTGACGTTCGGGAACTCGGATTTCTTGGCCACCAGCATCAGCACCACGATGCCGAGCACGACGCCGCCCAGCAGCATCTGCACCACGTTGGCCGGCATCGCCAGCCCCAGCATGGCGCCGCCGATCGACGACGCCGAAGCCAGCACCGCCAGCGGCAGCGCCAGCCGCAGGCTGCCCAGGCCGCTGCGCAGCAGCATCGGCCCGGCCGCCAGCGCGCTGGCCAGCGCCACCATGAGCCCGGCGCCGCGAACGAAGTCGAGGTGGAAGGGGAAGAAGCTGCCGACGATGGGCACGAACAGCGTGCCGCCGCCGATGCCGGCCGGCACGGCGACGATGCCCATCAGGAAGCAGACGACGAACAGCGCCAGCGGCCACACCCACCAGGGCACGCCGCCGCCGGCCGCTGCGCCGGCCGCCTGCGCCGACGCCACGATCAGCAGCAGTGCCGACCCGACGATGGCCGCGCGTCGACTCGTCATCAGGACACCGCCTGGTAGTACAGGTTCTGCGGGTGGTTGGCCTGGGCGAAGAAGAACCAGCGCTCGGCGAGCAGGCCGACGTACTGGACCGCGAATGCCGACATCAGCAGCGGCACCGAAGCCGCCGAGCGCCCGGCCAGCAGCAGCAGCACCGGCGCCACGAACGCGAGCAGCACGAAGGCCTGCCTGACACCGCGCAGCCAGGCCCGGCCGGCGCCATGGAAGAACTCGTGGGTGTTGAACGAAGCCCCCATGAAACCCTGCGACTTCTGCACGATGACGGGGTGCTTGATGCCGATCGCCGACTGCAGCGTCGACTTCGGCTTCAGCCGCGCGTTGCGCCACAGCGAAGCCGCGCGTCCGATCGCCGCCAGCACCGTGAGCAGCACCGCCCAGCCCGACAGGAAGCCGACCAGGCCCGGCGCGGCGAGGCCGGCCAGCGCCGTGGCCAGCGTGAAGCCCGACGCGCCGCCGAGCAGCACGTAGTTGACGACGGTCAGCGGCGTGTGCCACTCGGCCAGGAAGCGGATGCAGGCGTAGATCATCGCGGTGCAGACGAAGAGCGCGAAGGCCACCACGCTGCCGACGGCGCCGACGGCCAGCGTGGCGCCGATCGCGGCGCCGTTGGACCCGGTGGCCAGCGCCGGCGACCATTGCAGCGCGTGCATCAGGCCGTACAGCGCGACGAGGGCCATGAACGCCGGCAGCACCAGCACTTCGCGCGACAGCCACGACGTGCGCCAGCGTGCTGCCGAACGCCAGGCGCGCTCGGGGCGCCCGAGGTGGAAGAACGAAGCGATCAGCCCGGCGCCCAGCAGAGCCAGCGCCACCGCGCTGCCGCCGGCGTAGAACGCGGGGCCGGCGTCCGGTGCCAGCAGCCCGACCAGCGTGTAGCTCTGCACCGTGAACAAGGCGAGAAACAGGCCCTGCCCGGCGCCGATCAGCGTGGTCAGCAGGATGACGGAAACGGCTGGGCGCATGGTCCTTGGGCTACCAGGTGGTGGCGTCGTCGAGCGTCGACGCGTCCTTGGCCGGCCGGGGCAGGTGGCCTTCGACCAGCAGCGGGTTGTCCGCCCGCACGAGCTCGTCCTCGTGGATGCGCAGCCGTGTCGTGCGCCGGGGCAGGTAGTGGTTGGCCGGCTTGGTGCCCCACTCGGGCATCAGCGCGTAGCCGCCTTGTTCGCGGATCGCACGCGAGGCTGCGGAGTGCGGGTCGTGGATGTCGCCGAAGATGCGCGCCGAGGTCGGGCAGGCCATCACGCACGCGGGCCGGCGGTCGGCTTCGGGCAGCTTCGCGTCGTGGATGCGATCGACGCAGAGGGTGCACTTCTTCATCACCTTCTGCTCGGCGTCGAGCTCGCGCGCGCCGTAGGGGCAGGCCCAGCTGCAGTACTTGCAGCCGATGCACTTGTCGTAGTCGACGAGGACGATGCCGTCCTCCTTGCGCTTGTAGGAGGCGCCGGTCGGGCACACCGGCACGCAGGGCGGCTCCTCGCAGTGCAGGCAGGACTTCGGGAAGTGCACCGTCTCGGTGTTCGGGAACTCGCCCACCTCGAAAGTCTGCACGCGGTTAAAGAAGGTGCCGGTCGGGTCGGCGCCGTAGGGATTGAAGTCGGCGAGCGGACCGGCCTGCCCGGAGGTATTCCACTCCTTGCAGCTCGTCACGCAGGCATGGCAGCCGACGCAGACGTTGAGGTCGATGACGAGGGCGAGTTGGACGCGGCTCACTTCGCGCCTCCGCCGCGCAGCGTGTGTCGCAGCGCGCCCAGCAGGCCCGGACGCCGGGCCATGCCGGGATACGGCCGCAGCGGCGGGAACTGCGGCTGGCTTTGCGCCAGCGCCTGGTCGTCGTCGCGCACGACGCGCACGCGCACGTCGTACCAGCCGGCCTGGCCGGTGATGGGGTCGGAGTTCGACACCCGGGTGCCGCCGTGGTCGGCCGGCAGCTCTTCCGAGATCAGGTGGTTGAGCAGGAAGCCCAGCCGCGACTCGTTGGCATCGGGCGCCAGGTTCCAGGCGCCGGCGGCCTTGCCGACGGCGTTCCAGGTCCACACCGTGCCCGGCTCGACCGCCTCGGAGTGGCGCGCCATGCAGCGCACCCGCCCCCACTGCGATTCGACCCACACCCAGTCGCTGTCGGCGATGCCCGAGGTGCGCGCCGTCTGCGTGTTGACGAACAGCACGTTGTGGGTGTGGATCTGGCGCAGCCAGGCGTTCTGCGAGTCCCAGGCGTGGTACATCGCCATCGGCCGCTGCGTCACGGCGGCCAGCGGGTATTTCTGCTTGTCGGTGACGTGCGACTCCAGCGGCTCGTAATAGAACGGCAGGGGGTCGAAGTAGGTCGCGACGCGCGTCTTCAGGTGCTCCGGCGGCTTGCGCGTCAGGCCCTTGCCCTGCGCCGCGCTGCGAAAGCGCTGCAGCACCTCGGAATACAGATGGATCAGGATCGGCTCGGCGTAGCGCGTGATGCGGTTGGCGCGCGACCACTCGAGGTAGCCCTGGTTCCAGTTGCGCATGTACTGGAAGCTGCGCGGCAGCACGTGGTGGTAGACGCAGTTGTTCTGCTGGTACATCTCCCACTGGCGCGGATTGGGCTCGCCGATGAGGAACTTCTCGCCGCCCTTGCCGCGCCAGCCGGCGAGAAAGCCGATGCCCGAGCCGGGCTCGGTTTCCCAGTTGACGATGAAGTCCGGGTAGTCGCGGTACTTGCGCCGTCCGTCGGCGGTGACGAAGGTGGGCAGCTTCAGCCGCGAGCCGAGCTCGATCAGCACCTCCTGGAACGGCTTGCAGTCGCCGCTGGGCGGCAGCACCGGGATGCGCACCGAGTCGACCGGGCCGTCGAACTCCGAGATCGGCCGGTCGAGCATCGACATCACGTCGTGGCGCTCGAGGTAGGTGGTGTCGGGCAGCACCAGGTCGGCATACGCCGTCATCTCCGAGTGGAAGGCGTCGGCGACGACCAGGAAGGGGATCTTGTACTCGCCCTGCTCGTCCTTGTCGTTGAGCATGTGGCGGACTTCGGCCGTGTTCATGGTCGAGTTCCACGACATGTTGGCCATGAAGATCAGCAGCGTGTCGATGCGGTAGGGGTCGCCGCGCCAGGCGTTGGTGATGACGTTGTGCATCAGCCCGTGCACCGACAGCGGGTACTCCCACGAGAAGGCCTTGTCGATGCGCACCGGGCTGCCGTCGTCGTTGACGAACAGATCGTCCGGGTCGGACGGCCAGCCCAGCGCCATGCCGTCGAGCGGGCGATTCGGCTGCACCGCGCGCGGGTCGTTGGGCGTGCGCGCGCAGGGCGGGATCGGACGCGGGAACGGCGCCTTGTGGCGAAAGCCCCCGGGCCGGTCGATGGTGCCCAGCAGCGACATCAGGATCGCCAGCGCGCGGATGGTCTGGAAACCGTTGGAATGCGCCGCCAGGCCGCGCATGGCATGAAAGGCCACCGGGTTGCCGGTGACGCTGTCGTGCTCCTGGCCCCAGGCGTCGGTCCAGGCGATCGGCAGCTCGATGCGCTGGTCGCGCGCGGTGATGCCCATCTCGTGCGCCAGGCGCCTTATCGTTTCGGCCGGGATGCCGGTGATCTGCGCCGCCCACTCGGGCGTGTAGTCCTTGACGCGCTCCTGCAGCAACTGGAACGACGGCTTCACCGGCGTGCCGTCGCCGAGCTTGAACTCGCCGAGCAGGAAGGGGTCGGCGCCCGGCGTGTGGCTGACGACCGCCTTGCCGGTGTGCCGGTCCCACCACAGCTTGTTCTGCGGGTCGTAGCAGGCTTCCTCGGCCGGCACCTCGGTGCGCACGAACATGCCGAACTCGTCGCTGGCGGCGTCGACGTTGACGAGTTCGCCGCCGTTCGAGTACTGGACGACGAAGTCGCGGTCGTACAGGCCCTGGGCCAGAATCTCGTGGATCACCGCGAGCAGGAATGCACCGTCGGTGCCGGGGCGGATCGGCACCCATTCGTCGGCGATCGCCGAGTAGCCGGTGCGCACCGGGTTGATCGACACGAAGCGCCCGCCGTCGCGCTTGAACTTGGCCAGCGCGATCTTCATCGGGTTGGAGTGGTGGTCCTCCGCGGTGCCGATCATCACGAACAGCTTGGCGCGGTCGAGGTCGGGGCCGCCGAATTCCCAGAACGAGCCACCGATCGTGTAGATCATGCCGGCGGCCATGTTCACCGAGCAGAAACCGCCGTGCGCAGCGTAGTTGGGGGTGCCGAACTGGCGCGCGAACAAGCCGGTCAGCGCCTGCATCTGGTCGCGCCCGGTGAAGAGCGCGAACTTCTTCGGGTCGGTGGCGCGGATGCGGCCCAGCCGCTCGGTGAGCAGCGAGAAGGCTTCTTCCCACTCGATCGGTTCGAACTCGCCGGCGCCGCGTTCGGCGCCGGCCTTGCGCCGCAGCGGCTGCGTCAGCCGGGCCGGCGAATACTGCTTCATGATCCCCGACGAACCCTTGGCGCAGATGACACCCTGGTTGAGCGGGTGGTCGGGGTTGCCGTCGATGTAGCGCACCTTGCCGTCGCGCAGGTGCACGCGGATGCCGCAACGGCACGCGCACATGTAGCAGGTGGTGTTGCGCGTCTCGTGGGCCGCGTCGGCGTGCGGATCGGCGATCGGGTCGTGCAGCGGGCGGTGAGCCATGTGTCTCGATGGTGTAGGTCTTGCGGCCGGGCGCGCGACCGCGCGGTGAGGCCCCCTCTCCTGGCTCGAAACGCGATTAGGCGAGGGGGTCCCGCGAGCGTCTACTACCTCGATGGAGTACGGTCGATTACCCACAAGGGTGATTCGCCCGGCCCTGCGGCTGTGGTCAAGTGCGACAGGCCGCACGCGACGTGCGCCGCCCCCGACCACGCACGAGGCGCGGTGAGAATCTGCATCGTTTCCGACAGCCATGACCGCGCCGATCCGCTGCTCGAAGCCGCCCGTGCGGCGCGATGCGAGGGCGCCGAGACCGTCGTCCACTGCGGCGACGTCATCGGAGCGCACACGCTGCGACCGCTCGTCGCGCTCGGCCTGCCGGTGCATGTGGTCCACGGCAACAACGTCGGCGACCCGATGGCGATGGCGCGCCTGGCGGCTGCGTCGGGCGGCCTCGTCGACTACCACGGCGTCGACGCCGACCTGCCGCTCGGCGGGCGCCGCGTCTACGTCACACACCACCCGCACGTCGCGCGCGGCATGGCCTGCACCGGCGACTACGATGTCGTCTGCTGCGGCCACACGCACGCCGCAAGCGCGGTGCAGCAAGCGAACATCCGAGGAGGCAGTACATGGATGGTCAACCCTGGAAGCGTCGCCGGCATCGGCGCGCCGGCCGGCTGGGTGCTCGGCGACCTGGAGCGCATGACGTTCGAATGGCGCGCGCTGTAGGAGGCCGGAGATGACATCGTTGCTCGTGATCGGCGGCGGCATTGCCGGCATGACGGCGGCGCTCGAAGCGGCCGAGTGCGGCCGCCAGGTCATCCTGGTCGAGCGCGATCCGTCGCTGGGCGGGCGCACGGCGCTGCTGTACCGCTATTTCCCGAAGATGTGCCACCCGACCTGCGGGCTGGAGATCAACCTGCGGCGCCTGCGCGCCAACCGCAAGGTGCGCGTGCTGACGATGTCCGAGGTGACGGCGGTCAGCGGCGGCGCCGGCGACTACCGGGTGACGCTGAAGCAGCGCCCGCGCTATGTCAACGAGCGCTGCACCGGCTGCGGCGACTGCGCGCGGGCCGTCGGCGCACGCATACGCAACCCCTACAACTACGGCCTCGACGAGATCGGCGCGGCCCACCTGCCGCACGGCATGGCCTACCCGCAGCGTTACGTGCTCGACCCGTCGATCATCGGCACGCCCGAGGCCGACAAGGCCAAGGCGGCCTGCAAGTTCGACGCCGTCGACCTGGACATGACCGAACAGACGCTGACGCTGAACGTCGGCAGCGTGATCTGGGCCACCGGCTGGAAGCCCTACGATGCCGCCCGCATCCAGCCCTATGGCTACGGGCGTTTTGCCAACGTGCTGACGAGCCTGGAGTTCGAACGTCTGGCCGACCCGGCGGGGCCCACCGGCGGGCGCCTGCTGCGCCCGTCGGACGGGCAGCCGGCGAAGAACATCGCCTTCATCCAGTGCGCCGGTTCGCGCGACGAGAACCACCTGCGGCACTGCTCGCGCATCTGCTGCATGGCGTCGCTGAAGCAGACGCAGTACGTGCGCGAGGCCTATGCCGACACCAGCGGCCGGTCGACGATCTACTACATCGACATCCGCGCCATCGACCGGCTCGAGGACTTCAACGCCATGGTGCACGCCGATCCGACGGTGGCCTTCGTCAAGTCCAAGGTGGCACGCATCGCGCAGAACGAAGGCAACGGCAACCTCGTCCTGCACGGCGTCGACACCGAGGGCTACCACCGCTACGCCACCGAGCACGACCTGGTGGTGCTGGCGGTGGGCATGCAGCCCGAAACCGACGGCCTGCAACTGCCCGACGACATCGTGCGCGACAGCAGCGGCTTCATCGAGGGCTGCACCAGCGGCGGCCAGTTCGCTGCCGGGGCGGCCAGCGGGCCGCTCGACGTCAACCGCTCGGTGCAGAGCGCCACCGCCGCGGCGCTGCGCGGCATCCAGGTCGTTCACAAGGCGATGCGGACGGAGACACCCCGATGAGCGAAATCAAGCCCATGAAGACCGCCGCCTACATCTGCTCGGGCTGCGGCATCGGTGACAAGATCGACGTCAAGCAGCTGGCCAAGGTCGCGCAGCGCGAGGGCAAGATGGCGCTCGTGCGCGAGCATGCCTTCCTGTGCAGCGACGAGGGCGTGCAGCAGATCCGGCAGGACATTGCCGGCGAGGACGTCACGCACGTGATGATCGGCGCCTGCTCGCGCCGCATGAAGACCGAGGCCTTCCACTTCCCCGAGGCGGCGGTGGCGCGCGCCAACCTGCGTGAGGGTGTGCTGTGGATCGTCGCCGAAGGCGAGGCCCACGACGAAGTGCGCCAGGACATGGCCGACGACTACGTGCGCATGGGCTGCGCCGAACTGAAGAAGCTCAAGCTGCCGGCCGGCAACCCGGCGCGCGCCGAGTCGCGGCGCCTGGCGGTGGTGGGCGGCGGCGTCTCGGGGCTGACCGCCGCCATCGAGGCGGCCGAGGCCGGCTACGGCGTCGTGCTGGTCGAGCGCAGCGCCCAACTCGGCGGCTGGGCGGCGCGGCTGTGGCGCAAGACGCCGTCGCGCGAGCCCTATGCCGAGCCGCAGGACACCGGTATCGCCGAGCTGGTGCGGCGCGTCGGCGCGCACCCGCTGATCGAGGTGCGTCTGAACGCGACGGTGGCCGAAACCTCCGGCGCCCCGGGGCGCTTCAAGTTGCGCCTGGCGCTGGACGGCGGCGCGAGCGAGGAACTGAGCGTCGGCGCGATCGTCCAGGCCAGCGGTTTCACGACCTACGACATCGCCAAGCTGCCTGAATTGGGCGGCGGCAGCAACCCGCACGTCGTCGACCAGGCCGGTCTCGAGGCGCTGGCCAGCGCGGCGCAGGGCGGGCCGATCAAGCGCGCCGACGGCAAGCCGGTGCGCAGCGTGGTCTTCATCCAGTGCGCCGGCCAGCGCGACGACAGCGGCAAGCACCTGCCGTACTGCTCGGGGCATTGCTGCGGCACCAGCATCAAGCAGGCGATGTACTTCAAGAACGCCGACGCCGGCGTCGACACGCTGGTGCTCTACACCGACCTGCGCGTGCCCGGCATGGGCGAGGAGTTCTACCGCAGCGCGCAGCACAAGGGCGTGACCTTCACCAAGGGCAAGGCCAGCGGCGTCGAGGCGGCCGCCGGCGGCGCGCGCGTGCACTTCCGCGACCTGATCCTCGACTGCGACGCCACCGTCGAGGCCGACCTGGTGGTGCTCGCCACCGGGCAGGTGGCCAATGCCGGGGTCGACCTCGACACCTGGACCCAGACCGTGACCGAGGCCGAGAGCGGCTCCGAGCCGGCCCAGCTCAAGCGCGTCGAGCTGCAGAAGATCTCGGTGCTCAACATGAACTACCGGCAGGGCCCCGACCTGCCGCAGCTGAAGCACGGCTTCGCCGATTCGCACTTCATCTGCTTCCCCTACGAGACGCGGCGCACCGGCATCTACGCGGCCGGACCGACGCGCCGGCCGATGGACATCGCGCAGGCGGTCGAAGACGCCACCGGCGCGGCGCTGAAGGCGATCCAGGCACTGGAGAACGCGGCGCTGGGCCGCGCGGCGCACCCGCGCAGCGGCGATCTGTCGTACCCGATCGTGCGGCTCGAGGGCTGCACGCAGTGCAAGCGCTGCACCGTCGAGTGCCCGTTCGGTGCCATCGACGAGGACGAGCGTCGCTTCCCGGTCTTCAACGAGAGCCGCTGCCGCCGCTGCGGCACCTGCATGGGTGCCTGCCCGGTGCGCGTGATCTCGTTCGAGAACTACTCGGTGGACTCGGTGGGGGCGCAGATCAAGGCCGTGGACATGCCCGACGAGTTCTCCGAGAAGCCGCGCATCCTGCTGCTGGCCTGCGAGAACGACGCCTACCCGGCGCTGGACATGGCCGGGCTGCAGCGGCGCAGCCACTCGGCCTTCGTGCGCGTGATCCCGGTGCGCTGCCTGGGCTCGGTGAACACGATCTGGATCACCGACGCCCTGAACGGTGGCTGGGACGGCGTCATGATGCTGGGCTGCAAGAAGGGCGACGACTACCAGTGCCATTTCGTCAAGGGCTCGGAGATGGCGCACTACCGCATGAGCAAGGTGGGCGACACGCTGACGCAGCTCGGCCTGGAGACCGAACGCGTGGTCAGCCACGAGGTCGCGATCACCGACATCGAGCGCCTGCCCAGGCTGATCGACGAGTACGTCGCCCAGATCGTCGCCATCGGCATGAGCCCGATGAAGAGCTTCGCTTGAGGAGAGCCCCATGAGCAGCGAATCGGCGACGCCCGTGCGGCCGTACCAGGCAGACTTCCTGCGCGAAGTCGAACGCGAGGTCGAAGGCGGCGAGTGGGTCAAGATGTGCATGCAGTGCGGCGTCTGCGCCGGCTCGTGCCCGTTCGGGCCGCACTGGGAACACTCACCGCAGAAGATCTTCATGATGATCCGCGCCGGCCAGCGCGAGCAGGTGCTCACATCCGAGTCGATGTGGATGTGCACCTCCTGCTACAACTGTGTCGTTCGCTGCCCGCGCGAGCTGCCGATCACGACCATCATGCACGGCCTGGCCAGCTACTCGCACCGGCTCGGGCTGGCGCCGAAGATGCAGCCCACGCGCGACTTCTCGTTGCGCTTCTTCGACAACTTCGCGCGCGGCGGCGGTCGCGTCAACGAGATGCGCCTGACGCTGGGCCTGTACTTCAAGGACGGCCTGCTGGCCGGCATCAGGAAGGGTTGGGAGATGCGGCGCGTCGCGCTCGGCCTGCTGAAGGCCGGCCGGTTGAACCCGTTCGAGCTGTTCCGCAGCCACGGCTGCAAGGACGTGAAGGGCGTCGAGGCGATGCTGGCCAAGGCGCGTGAGATCGAGCAGCGACGCGCCAAGGCGCAAGGATAGGAGCCGCCCACCATGGCCACGAAGGAATACGCGTTCTACCCCGGCTGCTCGTCGCAGCTGAAGGCCTCGGCGTCGAACTACCTGACTTCGACGCAGGCGATGTGCAAGACGCTGGACGTCAAGCTGACGACCATCCCGGACTGGAACTGCTGCGGCGCGTCGATCAGCTACACCGGCGCCGGGGAGCTGACGCGCCACGTGCTGAATGCGCGCAACTTCGCGCTCGCCGAAAAGCATATCCCGGGCAAGGACATCGTGGCGACCTGCGCCGCGTGCTGGCTCAACGCGCGCGAGTCGAAGGACAAGCTCGATCTGGACCGTGGTTTCCTCGCCGACGCCAACGAGGCCCTCAAGGCCGCCGGCCTGCAGTACCAGGGCAAGGCCAACGTCAAGCACATGGTCGAGGTGCTGATCGAGGACTTCGGCTACGAGCAGCTCGCCAAGCCGGTGGTCAAGCCGCTGGCCGGCATCAAGTTCGCCGGCTACGTGGGCTGCCAGACCAACCGGCCCTTCGGCATCGCCGGCGAGTCGTTCGAGAACCCGATGTACCTGGACAAGCTGGTCGAGACGGTCGGTGCCGAGCCGATCACGCAATACGACCAGAAGGTCACCTGCTGTGGCGGCGCACTGGCCTTCTCGGAGCCCGAGAAGAGCCAGAAACAGATCCGCGACATCGTCGAATCGGCCTACGACCACGGCGCCGACATGATCGTCACGCCGTGCCCGCTGTGCCAGACCAACGTCGAGGTCTACCAGGCGGAGATCAACCGCAAGCAAGGCACCCAGTTCAACATGCCGGTCACCTACTACAGCCAGCTGATGACGGTGGCCTACGGCGGTTCGCTGAAGGAAGCCGGCCTCGACGGGCACCTGATCCAGCCGACCAAGCTGCAGGAGCTGGCGGCCAGGAAGTGACGGCCGCCCGGCGCCGGCCGTGCCGGCGGCGGGGCCGACCTCACGAGCAGCAGTCGCCTTCGCGCACGCCGGCCTTCTTCAGCATGAAGGCCAGCGGGCAGAAGTTGGTCAGACCGCTCTGCGCCAGGTTCAACCCCACGAAGACCGACAGCCCCAGCCAGTAGGGGTGGACGTAGTGGGACAGGGCGATGCCGGCCAGGACCATGAGGCCGGCGACGAGGTGGACGATGCGGTCGACGGTCATGTCGGGGCCCTCAGAATTGGTAGCTGACCTGGAAGCTGACGATGTTCTGCTCCAGCTCGATGGTGTTCAGCGGTGCCACGTTCGAGGCCACGTCGTTCTTGAAGGCGTGGACCCAGGAGAACGAGCCGAAGACCTTGTCGCTGAACTTGCGCGTCAGTCCCAGCGACAGGTGCTTCTCGACCACGGCCAGCGAGCCGATATTGGCGTTCACGTCGCCGGCTTCGATGGGCGACTTGCCGTAGTTGAATCCGGCGCGCAACTGCATGCGGTCGCCGATGTCCTTCTGCGCGGCGATCGCGAACACGGTCTGGTCGCTCCAGCCGAACGGCATCGCGGCCGGGATCGGGCCGGTGTATCCGGCCGGCCGTTCGACCGTCACGCGGTCGAGGACCTTCTTGAACCAGATCCGCTTGACATCGGCTTCGACCAGCAGGCCCTGGGCCGGCCGCCAGGCCAGCCCCAGGGCCAGCGTCTGCGGCGCGTCCATGCGCATCGAGAACTTGCCGGCAGCGGTATTCCACTCGAGCTCGTCCATGCGCTGCTTGCTCGACCAGGCGACGCCGAGCTGCATCGCGTCGGCCACCTTCCACACCAGGCCGGCCGTCACGCCCCAGCCGAAGCCCTGGGTCTGCGGCAGCGAGTAGGCCGGGGTCGACAGCGCCAGGCTCTGGTAGTTGAGGTTGACCGTGGCACCCAGCGCCAGCCGATCGCCGATGCGGTAGGCGAAACCCGGCGCCACCTTGAAGAACTGCTTCGTGGTGACCACCGCCTGGTTGCCGGGCGCGGCGGCCGTGTCCGCGAAGTCGACCCCCATGCCCGACAGGCCCCCCAGCCCCATGCCGAGCGTCAGCCGCTCGTTGACACGGAAATTCGCGGCGCCGGCCGGCATCATGTACAGGTTGGAGTCGCTCTTCACGCCGTTGACGCTGCGCGGCGGATTCAGGAAACCAACGCCGAGGTCGAAGCGCACGTCCTTGATGCCGAGCTCGGCCATGCCGGCCGGATTGACGAGCACGGTGGTCGCGTCCTGCGGCGCCGCCACCACCGCGCCGGCCATGCCGTTCTGGATCGCCGACAGGCCGAGCATCTGGTCGCCGTTGGTGGCGGCGGCGTGCGGCGCAAAGGCGGCCAGTGCCGCCAGCGGCAGGGCGGCCAGGACGCCGGTTTTCGGGTGTGATGTCATCGATGGGCTCCGCATGTGGACTACTTGCGCAGGCGCGGCGTGTAGGCCGTGGCGCCCGGCTGGCCGCGGAAATGGTTGTGGCAGGCCACGCAGCCGGTCGTCACCGCGCCGTAGTAGTTGGCGGCACCGACCATGTCGCCTTGCTCGGCGGCCTCGGCCAGCTTGGTCGCGTTGCCCTCGACGGCGACCTCCATTGCCGGCAGCACCGAGAGGCCTTCGTTCGTCACCTTGTCGAACGGCAGGTAGGGCAGCATGCCGCCGCGCGGCAACCGGTGCAGCGCCAGGCGGCGCGCCGCGTCGGCGGCCATCGCGCCGTTGTCGGTGGCGATGGCCGCGCCGATGGTCTGGTAGTCGGTGAGGATCTCGTGCATCACCTGCACCAGCGTCAGCGTCTCGCTGCGCCGCTCGTGGCGCAGCGCCACGTGCATCAGGAACTGCTTGATCTCGGGCGACAGGGCCTTGGCCCGTTCGACCAGTTCGGGCGTCATCTGCGACATCTGCTTCTGCATCAGCTCGGCGCCGCGCTGCTGGTCGGCCTTCGAGGGCGGATCGGCGGCCAGTGCCGGTGCGGCCACCGCCGCGAACAGCAGCGACGCCGTTGCGCCCAGGGCCAGGGACATTGCTTTGATCACTGTGTGTTCTCCGTTGGAAATTCAGTCGCTGACCGCCAGCGTCACGCTCATCAGGCCGATGACGTCGCCGGCCTCGAGCCCGTCCTTCTGAAAGCCCAGCATGTCGGGCACGCCCTTGGGCTTGCCGTGGCAGGGCAGGCAGGGCACCATGAGCCGGATCGGCTCCATGTAGCGAACCACCGCCTGCTTGCCCATGTGGGTGGCGACGGTGCGCGGCTGGTTCTCGGCGTGCCCGGCCTGGATGAAGTGCTCGAGCGTCGCGCGCTCGAGGTCGTCGGGCACGTTGACCGGGCTGCGGTAGGTGCGGCCGGGCTGCTTGACGATGATGCCGGTGCGCGCCGTGAGCACCTGCCCCATCTCGCGCTCCCACTTGGCGGGCAGGAAGTGCTTCCAGGCCACGCCCGGGGTGTTGATGCGGTCCTGGTTGTTGTCCATGACCTGGCGTCCGGCCCAGAACAGCTTGTCGAGGATGCGCTTCTGCGCCGGCGTCGCGTCGATCGTCAGGTCGTCGGTGCTGCGGCGCCACTGCTCCTCGAAGAAGGCACCGCCGAAACCCTTGTCGCCCAGGCTGGCGTCGGTGATCTTGGCGCCATGCGCGAAGATGATCATGCGGCCGGCCATCACGGCCTTGGCCAGCTTGTGCGCCGTGGCTTGCGCTTCGGCGCGCGTGACCTTCTCGATGAACAGGTACTCGGGGAACCCGCCCTTGGCGGCGACGCCCACCGCGTCGGCGGCTGCCGCCAGGGCGGGCAGCGCGGCTGCAAGCAGAATGGCAGTGCGGATGTTCAATTTCGCTCCCGGGCTCGCGTCGCGCGACATGGCACATTTGACGAGGCCGGCATTTCCCAGCTGTGTCACCTGACCGCCAGCCATTTCAAGGTGTTTCAACGGCAGTTCCGGACCACCCCATGACGCACGCGCGATCGCACCTGCTGGTGGTCGACGACGACGAGGCCCTGCGCGAGTTGCTCGTGCGCTACCTCGCCGACAACGGCTATGCCGTCGTCGGCGTCGCCGACGGCGAGGCGATGAAACGGCATCTGGCGTGCCAGGCGGTGGACCTGGTGCTGCTCGACGTCATGCTGCCGGGCGAGGACGGCCTGTCGCTGGCGCGCACGCTGAGCGCGCAGGGCGGGCCGGCGATCATCATGTTGTCGGCGCGCGGCCAGGAGGTCGACCGCATCGTCGGCCTGGAAGTCGGCGCCGACGACTACCTGCCCAAGCCCTTCAGCCACCGCGAGTTGCTGGCACGCGTGGCCGCCGTGCTGCGGCGGCACCAGCCGCCGGCCGACAGCCGCGGCCGGCTGCGCCGCTTCGGCCCCTACACCGCCGACCTCGAGTCGCACCGCCTGACGCGCAACGGCGAGGAGGTGGCACTCTCGGGCGCCGAGTTCGCCCTGCTCAAGGTGCTGCTCGACCACCCCGACCGCGTGCTCAGCCGCGACACCCTGGTCGACCTGCTCAAGGGCTACGAGCGCTCGCCCTTCGACCGCATGGTCGACGTGCGCGTGACCCGCCTGCGCCGCAAGATCGAGGTCGATCCGGCGCGGCCGGTCTACCTGCGCACCGTGTGGGGCGAGGGCTACCTGTTCTCGCCGCGCGGCGCGGCACCGCAGTGACCCGCTGAGGTGACCGCCATGGCGCCGCGCACGCTGTTCGGCCGCATCGTGCTGGTGATCGCGGTGATCTCCATCGCCTTTCAGGCCTTTGCGATCATGGTCGTGACCCAGTTTGCCCTGGTGCCGCTCGGGCGCCAGGCCACCGACGACTTCGGCGCGCTGATGGTCGATGCCGCCCGCGCCTGGCAGGCTGCCGACGGCAGCCAGAGGCAGCGGCTGCAGGAACGGCTGCAGCGCGTGCACCGGCTGCGCGTGCAGGAACCGGCGGGCGAGACGGCGGACTTCTTGCACGTGCTGCCCTATTGGCACCTGCTCGAGGCGGCACTGTCCGCGCGCAGCGGCCAGCGCGTCGCCCTGCGGCACACCGAGGCGGCCGACGGCCAGGCCTGGTACTGGGCCGACCTGCCGGCCGGTCAGGAAACGGTGCGCGTGGGTTTTGCCGCCGACCGCGTGGCGGTGCAGCCGTCGCTGGCGCTGCTGCTGGTGCTCAGCGTCGGCGCCGTGGTCACCTTGCTGACGGCAGCGGTGATGGCGCGCTGGCTGATCGAGCCGCTGGCGCGCCTGGCGACGGCCACGCAACCGATCGGGCTGGGCCGGCGGCCGGCGCCGCTGCCGGAGTCGGGGCCGGCCGAGCTGGCCGTGCTGGCGCGCGCGTTCAACCGCATGGGCGCCCAGGTCGAGGAACTGCTGGCCAACCGCACCACCCTGCTGGCCGGCATCTCGCACGACCTGCGCTCGCCGCTGACGCGCATCCGCCTGGCGCTGGGCATGATGTCGGAGAAGCCCGATCCGGACCTGCTGCAGCGCATGCTGCACGACGTCGATGCCATGAACGAGCTGATCGCGCGCTGCCTGGACGTCGGCCGCGACTTCTCGGAGCGTGAGTCGGTCGACCTCGACCTGTGCGAGCTGCTGCGCGACGTGGCCGCCGAGCACGACCACGCGGGCGTCGAGATCCGCGGCCGCCGCGGGCCCGAATGCCGGATGCGCGTGCGGCCGCTGGCCTTGAAGCGCATCCTGAGCAACCTGGTCGACAACGCCACCCGCTACGGTGCGGGCCGGCCGGTCGACATCGAATACACGATCGCCGACGCGCAGGTGGAGATCTGCGTGCTCGATCGCGGCCCCGGCATCCCCGACAGCGAGCGCGAGGCGGTGTTCCGACCCTTTCATCGGCTGGAGGCCTCGCGCAGCAGCCGTACCGGCGGCAGCGGGCTCGGGCTGGCCATCGTGCGCCAGATCGCCAGCAGCAACGGCTGGACGGTCGAGCTGCGGCCCCGGCCGGGCGGCGGCACCGCGGCCTGCGTGCGGCTGCCGCTGGAGGAGGGCCCTCGGGCGCCTGGCGCGCCGCGCTCGGTGGCGGGCGGCATATGAATATGAACAACGAGTCGTTGGACATCGCGCCGTGCGCCGCGAGAATCCGCGCTCCTGGAGCCCGACGACGATGGAACACCTGCACCCGAAACAGGCCTACGAGACCCTGCTGGCCGCGCCGAACACGCTGCTGATCGACTGCCGCACGGAGATCGAGTTCTTCTACGTCGGGCACCCCACCGACGCCATCAACATCGAGTGGAACACCGCCCCCGACTTCGACATCAACCCGCACTTCAGCGAAGAGGTGCTGCGCATGGCCGGCCGCAAGGACCGGCCGATCATCCTGATCTGCCGCAGCGGCAAGCGCTCGGTCGACGCCGGGCTGGAGCTCGAGAAGCACGGCTTCTCGAACGTCAGCAACGTGCTCGAAGGTTTCGAGGGCGAACTCGACGCCGAGCACCATCGCGGCATGCTGGGCGGCTGGCGCATGCACGGTCTGCCCTGGCGGCAGGTCTAGGACGCGCCGGCCGCCACGCCGGTCAGTGCATGTAGGACTTGGCCTCTTCGCCCGGATTGGGCAGGCCGGCAATGCGCCACAGGCTGCGGCAGCTGCTGAACAGGCGCTGCGCCGCCAGCGGGTCCAGCTGCACGGCCCGGCACACCAGGCGCATCACCGGCAAGGCGCCCAGCGTGAAGTAGCGCTGCCGCACCAGGTCGATGATCTCCCAGTGTTTGGTGCCGAGGTCGGCGATGCCCTCGAGCCGGGCGATTTCCCGGGCCAGACCGCGGTCCCAGCGCGCCGATTCAGCGACAAAGCCGTCGTCGTCGAACAGCGCCGGCGCAGGGCTCCGGCGCGCCATCTGCACGGCTTCGGCGTGGGCTGTCATGGTGCGTGCTCCTTGGGCTCGGATGTTGTCGAGCCGCAAATGTAGGAGCCGCAAAGCGGAAGCGGAAATGGTCAGTTGTCATGACCTCATGCCCGCAGGTTATGACGCCGCGTCAGATGTCGACATACGGCGGGTCTTCTTCGCGCGCCAGGCGTTCGGCCGCTTCGCGTTCGATCTGCCGCCGCCGTGCGAGCACGGCCTCGCGCCGCGCTTCGACGCTCTGCTCGTGCATGGCGATGGTGACTTCGCCGAACAAGACCTGGCGCAGGAAGCGGAAGCCGAACTGCAGCAGTTCGACGTCGTCGAGCAGCATCGCGTGCAGCTCGTCGCCGGGCAGGTCGTAGATGCCGGAGAAGCTGTCGCTGGCGACGAACGAGCGGAAGCGGTCGATGTCGTAGCAGGTCATGAAAAACAGCTCCAGGCTGCGCTTGGACGGCTTGCCGACCGTCGGGCCCGAGCTCTTCTTCTTCAGGATCAGCTGGCGCCAGCCATGGGCCAGGTCGTCGTATTCGAGCAGGCCCTGTTCGGCGCGGTAGTCGTCGATCGTCTGCGTGCGCGGCTCCTGGTGCCCCAGGCAGTGGTCCTCGCGCACGATGGCGTAGTACTGGCGGTCGATGCTCTCGTCCTGCTTGCGCATCGACAGCAGCGCCACCGGGTAGTAGCGGCACGCCGTCGGCCGGTCCTCGTAGACACCGCAGCCGTCGGCGGTCATGAACCTGCACGCGGTGCCGCCTTCGACCGGACGCAGCTTGACTCCGGCCAGGCCGTCCTTCTCCATCTCGTACGGCACGGTGTACTGGTTCAGGAATTCCGACGACGACAGCTCGAGGCGCTGCTTCAGCCGCACGATGTCGTACGGCGTCAGCGAGATGTCGATGTTGCTGCAGCAGGCGTTCCAGCAGGCAATGCCCTTGCGGCACTGGAACTGCAGCCGCGCTGTGCCTTCCAGCGTGGTCGGCGTCACCGGGCTGGTCGGGAAGGGCGATTCGGGTTCACTCATGAGGGGCTCATTCCAAAAGAAAGGGCGTCCGGTCGACCCGGACGCCCATCACGATACGCCGGCCCGGGCCGCTGCGTTCAGTGCGGCGCTGCGGCCTTGAACAGCTTGGACTTGTCGACCAGGTCGACGTGCTTGCGCTTGAAGCAGGTCCACTTCTTGGTCTGCTTGTCGTAGACCGAATTGACGAAGCAGTGCCAGTTCTTCTCGTCGACGAAGTTCTTGTCGGTGCGGTAGTAGAAGCCCGGGTAGCGCGACTCCTCGCGGAACTGGATGTGCTTCATGTGCGCCTCGGCGGTCAGCACGCGGTGGTAGTTCTCCCAGGCGCGCAGCAGCTCGTGCAGGTCCTTGGCGCGCATCTTGGCCGCGTCCTCCTTGAGCATCTCGAGCTTCTCTTCGGCCACCTTCAGCATCACGTCGTTGGTGTTGTAGTAGGTGGCCACGCCGGCGACGTACTCGTCCATGATCTTCTGCAGCCGGAACTGCAGCATCTTGGGCGTGATGTAGTGCGGATTGATGTCGATCGCCGTCGTGTAGTCCTTGTGCGTCAGGAAGGTGCGCACCGGCTTGTAGATTTCCTCGGCCAGCACGGCCGGATCGGTGTCGAGCTCGGGCTTCCAGTCCTTGTTGTCGACCGCGAAGCGGACCATCGCCTTGGCCGCCAGGCGGCCCTCGGCGTGCGAGCCCGACGAGAACTTGTGGCCCGAGGCGCCGACGCCGTCGCCGGCCGTGAACAGCCCCTTGACGGTGGTCATCGAGCGGTAGCCCCAGCTCCAGCCGCGCGGCAGGTGCGCCGGAATGCCGTCGTAGTCGCCTTCTTCGGCGGTCGGTGCGCCAAGGTCGGTCGGGCCCGAGACCCAGATGCCGCAGCAGCCCGAATGCGAACCGAGCAGGTAGGGCTCGGTGGGCATCAGCTCGCTCATCTTCTTTTCCGGCTCGATGTTCTCGCCGACCCAGATGCCGCACTGGCCGATGCACATGTCGAGGAAGTCCTCCCAGGCTTCGGCCTCGAGGTGCTTGACCTCCTTGGGCGACAAGGTCTCGCGCAGCTTGCCCAGCGCGGTGACGGTGTCCATGTAGATCGGGCCGCGGCCTTCCTTCATCTCCTTGAGCATCAGGTGGTTGCGCAGGCACGATGCCGGCACCGCCGCCTGGCCATAGGGCGGATAGTCGTTGAGCATCTCCTTGTTCTTGACCATGTAGTCTTCGCCGTAGGCGTTGATGGCCTTGGCCTTGAAGAGCAGGAACCAGGCGCCCACCGGGCCGTAGCCGTCCTTGAAGCGCGCCGGCACGAAGCGGTTCTCCATCATCG
>CAYJOA010000065.1:0-23230 GCA_964371495.1 uncultured Rubrivivax sp. | reverse complement strand
CGGCGAACAGGATCAGGCCGAGGTAGAAGTTCGGCTCGGCCATCATCGGCACGTAGGAGGTCATCATGACGCTGGACGCGCCGCGGAAGACCGCGATGTTGTTGACCACCGAGCCGATCAGCATGAGCGCGAACGCGAGCCAGGCGATCTTGGGCGTGGCGATGCGACAGCGCAGCAGCGTCGAGGCGCAGAAATACAGCACCGCGATCTCGAAGAAGATGATCCAGAAGATCAGCATGTCGATGCCGTGCGCCGTGAGCACCATGTAAAAGGTGTCGGCCTCGAGCCAGCGCACGGCCGGCCAGCGCGTGAGCACGACGCCGATGGCGAGCAGGCCGCCGACCAGCAGCCAGACGACGGCGACGAAGGCGTTGGCCTTCATCAGCCATTCGGCCTGGTGTTCGAACTGCAGCCCGGAACGCGGGCAGGTGCGATAACTCGTAACGTTGCTCATCGCCCGCTCCTCACTTGACGTAGATGCGGCCGACCATCTTGTGGTGGCCGATCCCGCAGAATTCGTTGCACACCACCGAGTAGGTGCCCGACTGGTTGGGCGTCACGGTGACCACGTGCTCGAAGCCGGGCACGATCTGAATGTTGATGTTGGCCGGCTGCAGCGAGAAGCCGTGGTTGTAGTCCATCGAGGTCATGTGCAGCTTGTAGGTCTTGCCCTTCTCGAGTTCGAGCACGGGATAGAAGCTCCACAGCCGCGCGATGAAGTAGACGTCGCTGCCGGCCGGCGGCGCCACCACGGGCGTGGCGAGCTCGTCCTTCTCGACGCGCACGGTGTACTTGTCGACCATGGCCTGCGTCTTGGCCATGAACATCTCGGGCGTCGTGCGGTAGGTCTCGGTGGACAGGTTCTGCTTGCCCCAGATGTGCCAGCCGACCATCATGAAGAACATGATCAGGCACCACGTCAGCGCGATGACGATCCAGGTGCCTTCGACGCGGTCGATCGGGTGCTTGTACCAGAGGCGTTCGGCGGGGGGGAGGATGGCGCTCATGAGGTTCTCCCGGCCTACTTGGCCATCGGCAGTGTGAGGATGTCGTACACGCCCCAGATGACGTAGATCACCATCGGCATGGCCACGCCCAGGAACAGCAGCAGGAACGGGTTGTCGAGCAGCTGCTGCACCAAGGGCACAGGAGCGTTGTCGTCGTCGTGCGTTTCAGGCGTGCTCATGTTGGTCTCCTTCGTTTCTTCGCAAGGGCGTTGGGATGCCGCACGGCAGCATGAAACGGCCATCGGCAGCGTCGGGCATTCTGTGGTGCGCCCGCCGCAGCCGAAAATGAACCAGTTCAAGGATTCCGTGCTTCAAGCGGGCACAGCATACTGCCCACCCTTGGCAAGTCCTAGCTTCGTTTTCTCCGTACTTACGATGAATCGCGACGACGCCCCGTGCCGATGACTGTCGACCGCCGTCTTGCCACACTGCGCCGCCTGGCCTGGGCCTGCGTGCTGCTCATGGTGGTCGTCACCAGCGCGAGCGCCTGGCTGCGGCTGGCGCAGCCGCGTCCGGACTGTTTCGACTGGCCCGCTTGTCGCAGCGCCGATCGCCCCCCGGCCGCGATGGTCGCACCGGCGGGCCTGGGCGAGCCTCGCGCCATGGCCCTGGTGCGCGGCACGCACCGCGTGGCGGCAACGCTGGTGCTCGTCGTGGTGCTCGCGGTGGCGGTGCTGGCGCTGGTGCGGCCGCCCCGTCGGCCGGTGGCCGGCCGACTGGCGTTGGCGCTGCTCGGGCTGGCACTCGCGCTGTCGGCGCTGGGCATCTTCACGCCGGGATCGCGTGCGATCGGCGTGCTGCTGGGCAACCTGCTCGGCGGCCTGCTGATGCTGGCCTTGAGCTGGCGCCTGGCACTGCAGCTGCGCGGCGCGCCCGGCTCGAGCCCGGTGCTGGCACGCTGGGCGCTGCTCGGCGCCGGTCTGTGGGGTGCGCAGGCCGCGCTCGGTGCGCTGTCGGGCAGCGGCCATGGCGATGCGGCGCCGGTGGCGCACTTGTCGCTGGCGCTATTTGCCGGCAGCTGTGCGATCGGCGTCGGCTGGGCGGCCTACCAGCAGGGCCAGCGTCGCGCAGGAGCCGCACTGTGCGTGCTGGCGGGTCTGCAGTTCGCTCTGGGCGCCAGCGCCGTCGGCAGCGCGGCAGCGCCGGCGCTGGTCCTGCTGCACAACATCGGCGCGGCGCTCGGGCTGGCGTTGTTGCTGGGGTTGGCGCACGAGCGTCACGGCACCGCAGAATGAATCCGGTGCGCCGCATCGACTCACTTCGAAATCGTCGGAATCGATCCGCTTGACGACGTGGGAGGCTGCGGCAGCCACGCCCGGCCCACCGGCAGCCGCGTGCGCGCATTGGCGCAAGGCGAAGTCGGGCGGCGCCGAGAGACGCCGTGGTGTTCGCAAAGGCGGGGCTTTTTCAAGACACCGGAAACCAGGCCGCCCCGTGCAACTCCGACGCGGGCGACAACGGCCAGCTGCGCTGCACGCCACCATCGGCGCCGAGCACGAGCAGCGCCGCGGGGTCGGACCGCAAGGCCAGCATGCGCGATCCCCGGGGGTCCGCACGCAGCGCCATCAGATGTCCGGCCGCATGGCCGGCGCGTTGCCACGCACCAGCCTGGCCGTCGCGAAGGATGAACAGGCCGGCGGCGCCACGCTCGCCGACGAGTGCCCACACGGCGCCATCGAGGGCCTGCAGCTGGCGCACCGTCCCGGGCAGGGCGTGCACGTCCTGACGCACCCAGCGTGCCGTGTCGAAGACATGGACTTCGTCGCCGGCCGGCAAGTACCACTCGACCGTGCTGCGCCCGCGCGCGGCGACGCGCAGCGTGGCAGCCGCAGGTTGGGCGGCGTCGACGCGCAGGGCTGCGATGCGACGGCGAACGTCCAGGTGCGCGACGATCACTTCGCTGCCATGCACCCCGGCCAGCCAGGGCACGCGGGCATCGGCGTAGCTGAAGGCGGGCATCGGCAGCCCCAGCGGCGAGCGCCGCGCGCCCAGGTAACCCGGCGTCGCGATCGCCTCCGACATGCGGTAGTCGTGCACCAGGCCGTCGAAGATCGGCGCGGCCGCGGTGTCGTGAGAGATCTCCCACAACTCGCCCAGTGCCGGCCAGGCGGCGACGAAGCTGCGCCGCTGCGGCAAGGCGAACAGCGCCGTCGCGGCGCCGCGCCTTTCACGCTTCAGGTCGCTGCCGTCGAAGGTCTTGGCGACGCCGCCACGGGCGTCGACCAGGCTCAGCTGCTCACCGTGCGCAGCCAGCACCCAGCGCCCGTCGATGCTGGCGACAAGGGCATGAACGGGGGCGCCGAACCGCACCGTGCAGCGCAACTGCCACGACGCGCCGGCTGCCGGCTCCCAGCAGCGCAGCGCCCCGTCGGCAGCGACCAGCCACAGTGCGCCGACCGCGGCTGCGGGGGCGATGCCCGGCGCCAGGCGATCCGGCAGGCCGTGCAAGGCGTCGCCGCCGGCGCCGACCCAGCACCCGCCAGGCCCCCAGGCGAGAACGGCATCGCCGTGCGGCGTGGCGGCGCGCGCCCGAGCCGCCGCCGCCGACCCGCCCCAGACACAAGTCAGGGCGGTCAGCGCCGCCCTGCGTTTCATGGCCTTCGATACGGCGCCCGTGCGCCGTTCGAATCGTCGGCCGTCACTGCACTACTGCTGCAGGATCCAGTCCACCGCCGCCTTGAGGTCGGCGTCCGAGATCTTGGCCACCGGATTGGGCGGCATCGGGATCGGGCCGAAATTGCCCTTGCCGCCTTCACGCGCCTTCTTCGTCAGCGTGGCCGAAGCCGCCGCCTGGCCCTTGTACTTGGCGGCGATCTCCTTGAACGACGGACCGACGAGCTTCTTGTCCTTGGTGTGGCAAGCGGTGCAGCCGGCCTTGGCCATGTTGGCTTCAGGGTTGGCCTGGGCCGGGACCGCGACTCCCACGCCCAGGGCCACCAGGCCCAGCGTAGCTATCAATGTGCGCATGCGTTAACTCCTTTGCGGTTCAGTGTGTATCCCGACCTTCAACGTCCGGCCACGCCATCCAGTTGACGGGCCGCCCTCGGCGGCGGCGCCGTGGCCGGGGACGGGATCAGTAGACGTCGTGCTGCGTATTGTGGACGTTGAAGTGTCCGGTCGGCGTGATCAGCCTCGGATCCTTGATCACCGCCTTGAGTTGCAGCGTCTTGTCATCGACGACGACGAGCGCACTCTCCTTGTTCTTCGCCGACCAGACGGCGAACCAGACCTCGTCGCCGGCCTTGTTGAATTCAGGCTGCACGACGCGCTTGGCACCGTCGTCCTTGAGCCCGGCCCATTCGGCGATCGGCAGCACCTTGAAACCCTTGTCGAGGTTCTTGATGTCGAACACCGCCACCGACTGCGACATCGCCGGGTCGGGGTTCAGCGGCGTGTCGACGTACAGGTGCGTGGACTTCGGGTGTGTCTTGATGAACAGCGACCCGCCGCCCTGCCCCTTCAGCGATTGCACGAGCTTGAAGCCACCACCCTTGCGCTTGGCGTCGGTGCCGATCAGCGCGATGGTCTCGTCGCCGAGGTGGCTGGTCGCCCACACCGGCCCGTACTGCGGGTGCATGAAATTGGCGCCGCGGCCCGGGTGCGGGATCTTGCCGACATCGATCAAGGCCTGCAGTTTGC
Organism: uncultured Rubrivivax sp.; assembly: GCA_964371495.1. Lineage (GTDB taxonomy): Bacteria > Pseudomonadota > Gammaproteobacteria > Burkholderiales > Burkholderiaceae_C > Rubrivivax. Next base: position 18,584 of record CAYJOA010000065.1, on the reverse strand, counting down.
CTTCCTTGGCGTCGATGGCGGCGATCTTGTTGCTGTTGTTGGCCGCCACCATGAAGTAGCGCTTGCTGCGGTCCCAGCCGCCGTCGTGCAGGAAGGGCGCCGAGCCGATCTCGGTGATCTTCAGCGCGTTCAGGTCCGAGTAGTCCACCATCAAGGTCTTGCCGGTCTCCTTGACGTTGACGACGAACTCGGGCTTGAAGTGGCTGGCCACGATCGCGGCCACGCGCGGCTCGGGGTGGAACTCTTGCTTGTCGACGGTCATGCCGCGGGTGCTGACGATCTTCTTGGGCTCCAGCGTGTCGCCGTCCATGATCACGAACTGCGGCGGCCAGTAGGCACCGGCAATCGCCAGCTTGTCCTCGTAGCCCTTGAACTTGCTGGTGTCGACCGAGCGCGCCTCCAGGCCGATGCGGATCTCGGCCACGTTGTCGGGCTTGGCCATCCAGAGGTCGATCATGTTGATCTTGGCGTCGCGCCCGATCACGAACAGGTAGCGCCCCGAGGCCGAGGTGCGTGTGATGTGCACCGCGTAGCCGGTCTTGACGATGTTCAGGATCTTCTTCGAATCGCCGTCGATCAGTGCCACCTCGCCGGTGTCGCGCAGCGTCGTCGAGAAGATGTTGGCGATGTTGTAGTCGTTCATCTTCTTCTTCGGCCGGTTCGCCGGCGCGACCAGCACCTTCCAGGTGTGCTTCATCTGCGCCATGCCCCACTCGGGCGGCACCGGCGGGTCGTGCTGGATGTAGCGCGCCATCACGTCGACGGTCTTCTCGTCCATCTCGCCGCTGGTCTGCCAGTTCGGCATGCCCGCCGGTGATCCGTAGGCGATGAAGACCTTCAGGTAGTCGGTGCCCTTGTCGATGGTGATGTCGGGCGTCAGCGGTTTGCCGGTGGCGCCCTTGCGCAGCACGCCGTGGCAGCCGGCGCAGCGCTCGAAGTAGGTCTTGCGCCCGAGCTCGAACTCGGCCAGCGTCATCGGCGGGGCCTTCGGGTTCGTCGCCTGGTACATCGGCTCGGTGGCCAGCGGCGACGCGCCGGCCTGATACTTCAGCTCGGACTCGGTGACCCCTTTCTTCTCCTGCGCGTGCGCGGAGAACGAGGCGGCGACGAACAGCATCGCGACCAGCGGGGCGAATCTCTTGAGGAATTTCAGGGTCTTCATGGACGTTCCTTCGTCATTGATCCACTGCGTTGCAATAGGTACGGTTCAAGTTCCCGGCGATCGTCCTGCGGGCGTCATGGTCTTTCCTTAAACTGGTTCAAGCGGAAGGAGTGTCGGCGCCATTCGGCGCGCGAGGATGATCCAACGCAATCGAGAGGCGAGAATCGGCGCCGATGCCGTTCGAACCGGAAGGAGTTCAAGGATCTGCAATCGGGGCTCGGTCAAGCTGCACGGCAGCCCCCCGTACCCGAGCCTCGTCATGATGCGCCCCCGCACCACCCACCCTCTGCCGCCGCGCCGCCGCCGTTCGTGCCCGCGCCCGCGCTGGGGGGCGCCCCCCTGGGCCGCCCTTGCTGCCCGGGCGAGGCCGGCGGCCGCGGCCGCCGGCGCCGACGAACCGGCGCAGAACGTGGTGGTCACCGCGACGCGGCACGCCGTGCTGGAGACCGCGGCGCCGGCGGCCATGAGCGTCGTGACGCGGCGCCAGATCGAAGCCCGCGGCGCCGACAACGTGCTCGACGCCATCCGTGGCGAGCCCGGCGTGAGCCTGCAGGGCCGCGCCATCGGCGGCCGCAAGGTCCTCAGCCTGCGCGGCATGGACAGCAAGCACACGCTGTTCCTCGTCGACGGTCGGCGCGTCGGCGCCAGCGACGGCGTCATCGGACACTCGGACTTCCAGTACGACTGGATCGCCGTGGACGACATCGAACGCATCGAAGTCGTGCGCGGCCCGCTGTCGGTGCTGTATGGCTCCGAGGCCATGGGCGGTGTCGTCAACGTCATCACGCGTGAACCGGGCGAGCAATGGCGGCTGGGCGCCAGCGTCGAGGGCAGCGCGGCCGCGGGCAGCCGCGGCGGCGACGGCGCCCGCCTGGCCGTGCGCGCCGACGGCCCGCTGGCCGCCGGCTGGGTGATGCGCGCCGGCGCGGCGGCCACCCGCATCGACGCGCTCGCGTCGCCGGACGACCCACGCATCTCTGAACTCGAAGGCCGCGACAGGGACGACGGCTGGCTGGGCCTGGGCTGGCGCGGCAGCGCCCAGCGCGTGGACTTCGAGCATCGCGCGGGACGCGAGGAACGCGATGCCGGCGCGCGCGAGCGCAGCGGCAAGCGCCGCTATCACGACACTTTCAACGACATCGAACGCTCGCTCACTTCGCTGGGCTGGGAAGCCGATTGGGCCGCCACGGGCGGCATGCCGGCGTGGTTCAGCCAGCTGCGCGCCTACCGTGCACGGGTCGAGGTCGAGAACCGGCGCACCGAAGGCGTGGCGACCAACCCGCCGCAGCAGATCGACGATCGTGTGCTCGAGGGCCAGGCGCGGCTGACGCTGGGCGCGCACGGCCTGAGCGGCGGCTTCGAGGCGCGCAACGAGTCGCTGGCCGACCCCGGCCTGCCCGCCGGCCGCTCGGTGGCACGGTACCGCGCGCTGTTCGTGCAGGACGAGCTGGCGCTGGCGCGCGCCTTCAGCCTCGCGCTCGGCCTGCGCCATGACCGGCACCAGCTCTTCGGCCAGGAGTGGAGCCCACGCGTCTACGGCGTCTGGCGGGCCAGCGCGTCGTGGACCGTGAAGGGCGGCTACAGCCACGGCTTCAAGGCACCGAACCTGAAGCAGATCGTTCCCGGCGCTCGCAGCGAGGGGCCCAACACCTTCCTCGGCAACCCCGCCCTGCAACCCGAACGCAGCGACGGCATCGAGCTCGGCGCCGGCTTTGCCGCCGGGTCGACGCAGGCCCAGGTGATGGTGTTCGAGCAGCGTGTCGAGGACCTCATCGAAGTGCGCCTGGTGGCCGCCGGTGCGCTGCCCGGTGTCGGCACCTACACCTACGAGAACCTGGCCCGGGCGCGCCTGCGCGGCGTCGAGACGGCACTGGCCCGGACGCTGGGCGGCGGTTTCACGGCGCGCCTGAGTTATGCCTATCTGGACGCACGCACGGGCAGCGGCCAGCGGCTGGACAAGCGGCCGCGTCACGGCGCCACCGTCCAGCTCGACTGGCAGCGCGGCCGCTGGCACGCCGGCGCGTACGCCGAATACAGCGCCGACCAGCGACTGCCGGCGCTGGCCGCGGGCGCGCCGTCCGAGCCCGCACCCGCCGTCACGCTGGTCGGCGCCCATCTGTCGCGCACGCTGCCGCGCGGCCTGGAGCTGGCGCTGGGCGTGCAGAACCTGGGCGATGTGCAGCTGGCCGAGAAGTCGGCGCTGTTCACGCATGTCGAGCCGCCGCGAACCTGGCGTCTGACGCTGCGCGGGCGCTGGTAGGCGCGGTGTCTGCGGCGCGGCAGCGCTACAGGGCCAGGCCCTGACCTGCTTCCTCGTAGGTGCGGCCGTCCCTGATGTGATAGATGCGCTTGAAGGTCGGGATGATCTTCTCGTCGTGGGTGACGACGATGATCGCGGTGTGGTACTGGGTGGCCATCTGCTCGAGGATGCGCATCACCGCCAGCGCGCGTTCGCTGTCCAGCGGCGCGGTCGGCTCGTCGGCCAGGATCACCGGCGGCTTGTTGGCCAGCGCGCGCGCGATCGACACCCGCTGCTGTTCGCCGCCCGACAGTTCGGACGGCTGCGCACGCGCGCGGTGCGCGACGTCCAGTGCGTTCAGCAGCTCCAGCGCGCGCGCGCGTGCTTCGGCGTTGGGGCGCCCGGCCAGCATCGGCAGCAGCGCCACGTTGTCGGTGACGTCCAGGAACGGGATCAGGTAAGGCGCCTGGAAGACGAAGCCGATGCTGTCGCGCCGCAGCGCACGCAGGTCGGGGATCTTCCAGACGTCGTCGTAGATCGTCTCGCCGCCCAGGATCATGCGCCCGCCGCTGGGTTCGATGACCGCGCCCAGGCACTTCAGCAAGGTGCTCTTGCCCGATCCCGAAGGCCCGATCAGGCCCACCACCTCGCCCGGCGCGACGACCATGTTGACGTCCTTCAGCGCGTCGACCGCGGTGCCGCCGCTGCCGTAGCGCTTGCGCAGCCCTTCGATGCGGATGCCGGGGTTCGTCATCTCTAGCCCCCGATCGCCGCCGCGGGGTCGACCCGCAGCGCCGCGCGGATCGCCAGCGTGCTGGCCAGGGCGCAGATCAACAGCACGGCGACCAGCCCGCGCACCGCGTCGCCCGGCTCCAGCAGCACGTACTTCGGGAAGATCGGCGCCCAGGCGGTGGCCGACACCTTGCCGACGATGAAGCCGATCAGCCCCAGCCCCAAGGCCTGTTGCAGGATCATCCCGGCGATGGTGCGGTTGCGCGTGCCGATCAGCTTGAGCACCGCGATCTCGCGGATCTTGCCCAGCGTCATGGTGTAGATGATGAAGGCCACGATGGCCGCGCTGACGACGGCCAGGATGATCAGGAACATGGCGATCTGCCGCGCCGAGGTGGCGATCAGCTTGGCCACCAGGATCTCCTCCATCTGCTCGCGCGTGTAGGCCTCGAAGTGCTTCCAGCGCCGGATCGGCTCGGCCACCGCCTCGGCGTCGTGACCCGGCTGCAATTGCACGAGCACGGTGTTGACGTTGCGGTTGCTGGCCTGCGAGGCCTGGATCGCCTCCAGCAGGCCGGGCACGCCGGGGCGGTTCAGGCTCGGGTTGGCGGCCGTGCGCGCGCGGTCGTTCAGGATGGCGTCGTTGTCCTTGAGGAACTGCGCCTCCTGCGCGTCCTTGAGCGGGATGAAGACCATCGGGTCGCCGCCCGAGGACACCATGCGCTGCGTGACGCCGACCACGGTGTACTCGTGGCGCCGGATGCGGATGCGGTCGCCGAGATCGAAGCCGGTCTTCACGTCGACCACGGCCTCGTAGTGGCTGCGCGTGACGTGGCGGCCGCTGACCAGGTAACCCGGCGCGCCGGGTTGCCCGGGCTCGAAACCCACCACCATCGCGCGCACCTCGTGCTCGCCGCGGCGCACCTGCATCGTCAGGTAGGTGACGTTGGCGGCGCGCGCCACGCCGGGCAGGCCGACGATCGAACGCACGACGTCGTCACGCAGGCTCGACGACTCCGCATAGGGCCCCTGCGTGTCCTGCTGCACCACCCACAGGTCGGCGCGGCTGTTGTCGAGCAGCCGGCGCGCGTCGTCGACCATGCCGCGGTAGACGCCGGCCATCGTCAGCGTGGAGCCGATGAGCAGGCCCAGGCCGATGCCCGTGAGCACGAACTTGGGCCACGAATGCAGGATGTCGCGGCCGGCCAGGCTGATCATGGCTGGCTGCCGGCGATGCGGTCGACGACCTTGATGCGGCTGCCGGCGCCGAGCTCCTTCTCGCTGTAGACGACGACGGCGTCACCGGCATTCAGCCCTTCGAGCACCTGCACGCGGCCGTCCAGCCCGGCCTGCCCCAAGCGCACGGGCGCGAAGCGCAGGGCCGAGCCGTCGGCCAGCCAGACTCCGGTCTGGCCGCCCTGGCGCTGCAGGCTCGCATTGGGCACCACCAGCGCCGGCGCCGTGGCCGGCAGGTTCACCGTGACTTCGGCGAGTTCGCCGATCGACACACCGGCGGGCAGGCTGTCGAAGGCGACCTGGGCCACGCGTTCCTCGGTGATGCTGTCGCTGACGGCCTCGACGCGGGCCACCCGGCCCGGCAGCGGCTGCGCCGGGCTGGAACGCAGCACGATGTCGGCGCGCAGGCCGGCGGCCAGGCCGCCCGAGCGGCCCTGGTCGAAGCGCACCTTGAGCCACAGCGAAGCCGGGTCGACGAGCTTGACCACCGCCTGCCCGGCCACCACCGTGGAGCCCGGCTCGGCGTCGCGGCTGGTGACGACGCCGTCGGCCGGCGCCAGCAGGCGCACGTTGTCGCGCTGCTGGCGCAGCGCGGCACGTTCGGCCGTCAGCCGCGTCATGTCCTGGCGTGCCGCGGCGAGGTTGGCCTCGGCAGCGGCCACCCCGGCCACGGCCGAGGTCTGTTCCTGCAGCCGCGCCTCCAGGCCGCTGGCGCTGATGAAGTTGCGGTCGGCCAGATCGGCGTAACGCCGCGCGTTGATGGCCGCCAGCTCCTTCTTGGCCAGCGCGTCCTGGCGCTGTGCCGCCGCCGCCGCGGCCACGCTGCCGGAGCGGGCGATGCCGGCGTCCAGCGCCGCCAGCCTCTCGTCGACGTCGACCGGGTCCATCTCGGCCAGCAACTGACCGGCGCGAACCGCGTCGCCGACATCGACCTGCACGCGCAGCACGCGGCCGGCCGCGGTGGGCCCGATCAGGTAGGCGCGGCGGGCCTCGACGGTGCCGATCCCGAACAGCGCGGGCGCCAGCGTGGCGCTTTGCACCGGCTGCACCGTGACCCGCGTCGGCGCCAGCGGGCTGGAGCGCATGACCACGAAGACCAGCGCGACCAGCAGCAGGACGCCCAGCACGACCAGCGCCAGCTTGCGTTTCATTGCGGCATCGAGTTTCATGGCGCCTCGCTCAGGCCCGGCGGATGCCGCGCAGGAAGATGGCGTAGACCTGGTCGGACCGCGCCTTGGAAAAAGTGGCCTTGCCGGCCGTCATGGCCTGCATCACCAGGCCCTGGATGAGGCCGACGAACGAGGTCGCCGCGGCGTCCGCATCCAGATCGGCCGCCAGCTCACCGCGCCGCGCCGCCGCGTCCAGCAGCTGCAGCAGCAGCTGGCGGTAGGCCTGCAGCAGCGCGCGCACCTCGCGCTTGACGGCCGTGTCCTGCGGCTCCTGCAGTTCGTGGAAGATGACCCGCGGCACGCCCGGGTGGGTGGCGACGAAGCGCAGATGGGCCCTGAACACCGCCTCGAGCGCGTCCAGCGGCGTTGCGGCGCTGCCGGCGGCCGCTTCCAGTGCCGCCAGGAAGCGCACCCGCACCCAGGCCATCACGGCCATCCAGATCGCGTCCTTGGTGGGAAAGTGCTTGAACACCGCGCCCTGGCTGAGGCCGACCACCGCGGCGATGTCGGCGGTGGTGATGAGCGGCGGGCTGGCCTCGCGCGCCAGCTGCAGTGCCGCGGCGACGATCTCGGCTTGGCGTTCTTCGGTCGGCAGCCGGGTCGGCGATGGAGCGAGCATGGGGGTTAGTAAGTTATTGAATACTTACCATGATAGACCCTTTGCCGCCGGCGCGCCAGCCCCCCCCCCTCCTTGTCGCCCGGCGCCGCCGCGCCGCGCCGCGCCCGCAGTGCCCGGGACCGCCCTCGCGACACGGTGCCCGGCGTCCGCCACAATCGTGTCGCAGACCCGATGGAGCCAGCATGGACCCCCTGAACTTCGACGCGGCGCCCGCACGGCAGTCGCCGCAGGCATGCTGAAGACCTTCTCGCTACCCGCCAAGCTCGGCGCCGTCGGCAGCGTGCTGCTGTTCATGGCGCTGGCGTCGACCGGGCTCACCTTGTGGGTGACCTGGCAGCTCGAAGGCGGCGCGGCGGCGGTCAACGAGGCCGGCCGCCTGCGCATGCAGACCTGGCGCCTGGCGCAGACGCTGGCCGGCGGCGACACCGACCGCCTGCAGGCGCAACTGCTGCGCTTCGACCAGACGCTGGTGCTGCTGCACAGCGGCGACCCGACGCGGCCGCTGTTCGTGCCGCACGACTCCGACTCGCGGCGCGCCCTGGCCGACGTGCGGCAGGGGTGGCAGGATCTGCGCATACGCTGGGGCGTGGGTCCACCGCCCGCGCCCGCCGCGGCCGCGCTGCAGGCCGATGCCTTCGTCGCGCGCGTCGACGCCTTCGTCACCGCCATCGAGACCCAGCTCGCGCGCTGGACGGCGCTGCTCAACGCCTTCCAGTTCGTGATGATGGCGCTGGCGCTGGCCAGTGCGGTGGCGCTGCTCTACGCCGCCTACCTGTTCGTCTTCAACCCGCTGGCGCGGCTGCAGGCAGGGCTGTCGCGCGTCGGTGAAGGCGACCTGTCGGCACGCGTGGAAGTCGGCAGCGACGACGAATTCGGCGTCCTGTCGGCCGGATTCAACAACATGGCGCAGACGCTGCAGGGCCTGTACCAGAACCTGGAATCGCGGGTCGAGGAAAAGACGCTGCGGCTGGAGACCGAGCGCGCGCGCCTGTCGGCCCTGTACGAGGCGGCGGCCTTCGTCGGCACGGCGACGACGCTGGACGAACTGGCGCAGGGTTTTGCGCGCCAGGTGCGGCGCGTGGCGCGCGCCGACGCCTCGGCCGTGCGCTGGTCGGACGAATCGAACCAGCGCTACCTGCTGCTGGCGTCGGACTGCCTGCCGCAGCAGGTGGTCGACGCCGAGCAGTGCGTGCCGGCGGGCAGCTGTTTCTGCGGCCAGCGCCACGGCGACGCGCAGACCCGCGTCATCACCATCCACGCCAGCGCCGGCATGCAGATGCCGGGGCAATGCGAGCGCGCCGGCTACGAAACCGTGATCAGCGTGCCGGTGCGGCTGCACGAGCGCCTGGTGGGCGAGCTGAACCTCTTCTACCGCTCGGTGGCGACGCTGACCGAAGAGGATCGCGCCTTGCTCGAAACGCTGGCCAGCCACCTGGCCGGCGCCATCGAAGGCCTGCGCGCCGGCGCGCTGGAGCGCGAGGCCGCAGTGGCCGAGGAACGCGGCCTGCTGGCACGCGAGCTGCACGACTCGATCGCGCAGGGCCTGTCGTTCCTGAAGATCCAGGTCGGCCTGCTGCGCGACGCACTGCAGCGCCAGGACCCGGTGCGTGTCGACCGCGCGCTGCGCGAGCTGGAGGTCGGCGTGCGCGAGAGCCTGTCGGACGTGCGTGAGCTGCTGGTGCATTTCCGCACGCGAACCAACGCCGAGGACATCGAGCCCGCGCTGCGCACGACGCTGCAGAAGTTCGAGCACCAGACCGGCCTGGCGACGCATCTGTCGATCGAGGGCGACGCGCTGCCGCTGCCGCCCGACGTGCAGGTGCAGGTGCTGCACGTGGTGCAGGAAGCGCTGTCCAACGTGCGCAAGCACGCGCAGGCGCGCGAGGTCTGGGTCGAGGTCCAGCAGGCACCGCAGTGGCGTGTCGAGGTGCGCGACGACGGCTGCGGTTTCGCGCCCGGCGTCGCCGAGGCCGACCAGACGCACGTCGGCCTGCGCATCATGCGCGAGCGCGCGCAGCGCATCGGTGCCGCGGTGGAAGTGGTGTCGGTGCCGGGCTCGGGCACCGCGGTGGCCCTGACGCTGCCCGAACGGCAGCGGCTGGCGGCATGAACACGCCGCCGATCCGCGTGCTGGTGGTCGACGACCACACGTTGTTCCGCCGCGGCCTGACGGCGCTGCTGGCCGGCGACGCGCGTTTTGCGGTGGTCGGCGAAGCCGGCGACGCGGGCGAGGCGCAGCGCCGGGCGGCCCTGCTGCAACCCGACGTGATCCTGCTCGACAACCACCTGCCCGGCGTCGCCGGTGTCGATGCGCTGCCCGGGCTGCGCGAGGTGGCGCCGGCGTCTCGCGTGCTGATGCTCACCGTGAGCGAGGACGAACGCGACCTGGCCGCGGCGCTGCGCGGCGGCGCGCAGGGCTACCTGCTGAAGACCGCCGACAGCGACATGCTGGCCAGCGCCATCGAACGCACGATGCGCGGCGAGTCGACGATCAGCCCCGAGATGACCGGCAAGCTGGTGACCGCCTTCCAGGCCCTGCGCACCGACACCGAGGCCCCTGCGGCGGCCGCGGCCGACGCCGACCCCATCCACAGCCTGTCGCCGCGCGAGCACGAGATCCTGGGCCACATCGCCCGCGGCGCCAGCAACAAGGAGATCGCGCGCGCGCTGGACATTGCCGAAACCACGGTGAAGATCCACGTCCAGCACATCCTGCGCAAGCTCAAGCTCAGTTCACGCGTGCAGGCTGCCGTGTATGCCACGGCGCGCAGCGGCTGAAGCGGTGGCCAAGGACGTCTCGTACCGCCCGCTGTCGCTGCGCCGGCGCCTGCTCGTCGCCGCGCTGGCCGTGGCCACCGCGGTGACGCTGATCATGATGATGCTCGAGCGCACCGGGGCCCCGGAGATCCCGCGCCCGCCGGCTGCGGCCGGCCCCGCCGCCTGCGCCGCAGGCCAGCTCAGCGGCTGCGTCGGCGGCAAGGCCGACGTGATCTTCGTGCCCGCGGCCGCTGCCGCGTCGTCGGCGTCGGGGGCGCTGCGGCGGTGAAGTGACGCAACGGGGGTGAAGCTACTTGTAGACGAGGTCGCGCAGCGTCAACGTCAGCGCCGGCGTGAAGGTGATCACCATCAGGCACGCCAGCACCACCAGCACGAAGGGCACCAGATGCCCGACGACGCGGTCCAGCGAGATGCGCGCCACCGTGCAGGCGGCGAACAGGTTGACGCCGAACGGCGGCGTGATCATGCCCAGCGCCAGGTTGACGACCATCACGATGCCGAAGTGCACCGGGTCGACGCCGAAGAACTGCGCCACCGGCGCCAGGATCGGCGCCAGCACGATGATCGCCGCGCTGGTCTCGATGAACATGCCGATCAGGAACAGCGCCAGGTTGACGCCGAGCAGGAACAGCAGCGGGCTCTGCAGCACGTCCTTGAGCCATTCACCGATCGCCGTGGGCACGCCGGCACGCGTGATCAGGTAGGCGAACAGGCCGGCGTTGGCGATGATGAACATGATCACCGCCGCCGACATCACCGACTTGCGCAGGATGCGGTACAGGTCGGCCAGACCGATCTCGCCATACACGCCCATGCCCACCAGCAGAGCGTAGAACACCGCCACCGCCGAGGCCTCGGTGGGCGTGAAGATGCCGCCGTAGATGCCGCCGAGGATGATCACCGGCATCAGCAGCGCCAGGCCGGCGTGCGCGGTGGCGGTGGCGCGCAGCCGCGGCACGGCCAGGAACAGCACCAGATAGGCCAGCGGTGCCAGCAGGTGCAGGGTCTGGTCTTCGGTGAGCTGGCGCACCAGCCACACGACGACGCCGAAGCCGGCGACGAAGGCGAGGTCGCGTGCCGCAGTGGACAAGGGCAGGCGGCCGTCGCCGTCGGCCTTGCCCCAGCCCTTCCACTTGCACCACAGGTAGACGAAGAGCATCAGCGCGCCGCCGATGAGCAGCCCCGGGCCGACGCCGGCAATGAACATTTCGCCGATCGATACTTCGGCGGCCACGCCGTACAGGATCATCGGGATCGACGGCGGGATGACGACGCCGAGCTCGGCACTGGTGGCCTGCAGCGCTGCCGCATACGCTGTCGGATAGCCGTGTTTGATGAGCGCCGGGATGAGGATGGCGCCGATGGCGAAGGTGGTGGCCACCGAGGAGCCCGACACGGCGGCGAAGATCATGCAGGTCAGCACGCAGGTCATCGGCAGGCCGCCCTGCACGCCGCCGACCAGGCTCTTGGCGAAGTCGACCAGCCGGCGCGAGATACCTCCGGTCTCCATCAAGTTGCCGGCGAGGATGAAGAACGGGATCGCGGCGAGCGGGAACTTGTTGATCGAGGAGAACATCTCCTTCACCGCGACCAGCATGTTGACGTTGGTGATCTGGATGCCGACCAGCGCCGCCAGGCCGATCGACACCGCCACAGAAATGGTGAGTGCGAAACACAGCACCATCGTCAGCAACATCGCGGTGGTCATGCGCTCGCCTTCATGCCGCGGTCTCGAGTTCCAGCCGCTGCGGGTCGAGCCAGTTGCCGACGATGGCGATGGCCGCGAAGACGCCGCCCACCGGCAGCGCCAGGTAGGCCCAGAACATCGACATGTCCTCCAGCCCCGTCACCGTCTGCACCTGGCCGCGCTGCGCGTAGTCCCAGCCGACCCACACGATGACGGTCACCAGCGCCAGCGCGGCGATCGCCACCATGGCGTCGAGCACGCGCCGCAGGCGCTTGCCGCTCCAGCGGTAGAGCACGTCGACGCTGACCATGGCGCCGGCGCGGAAGGCCGCCGGCACGCCCATGAAGACCATCCAGATCAGCGTGAAGCGGATCAGCACCTCGGTCCACTCGGCCGGGCGCTCGATGATGAAGCGGGTGACGATCTGCCACATGCCCAGACTGGCGGCGGCCACCAGCATGGCGCAGGCCAGCGCGGTGGCCAGCGCGGTGGTGCCGCGCTCGGCCTTCAGGAACAGGTCGCGCACCGCGCCGCGTTTACTTGAAGTTGCGGATGCGGTCGATGTTGGCCTTGCCGAACTGCTTCTCGAAGTCGGCGTACACCGGCGCGAGCGCGGCCTGGAACTTGGCCTTGTCGGGGTTCTCGACCACCGACATGCCCTTGCCGCGCAACTCGGCCACGCCCTTGGCGTCGTCCTCGTCGACACGCGCGCGGTTGGCCTTCACGGCCTCCTTGGCGGCGTCCAGGAAGGCCTTCTGGTCGGCGGCCGAAAGCTTGTCGAAGGCCGCCTTGTTCATGAGGAAGATCGCCGGGCTGTAGACGTGGCCGGTGAGCGTGAGGTGCTTCTGCACCTGGTCGAACTTGGCCGCCATGATCACCGACAGCGGGTTCTCCTGGCCGTCCACCGTGCCCTGCTGCAGCGCTGTGAAGACCTCGGGGAAGGCCATCGGCGTGGTGATGATGCCGAAGCCCTTGTAGGCCGCCACGTGCACCGGGTTCTCCATCGTGCGCATCTTCAGGCCCTTGAGGTCTTCGGGTGCGTTGACGGCGCGCTTGCTGTTGGTCATGTGGCGCACGCCGTTCTCGCCCCAGGCCAGCGCCTTGAAGCCCTTGGACTCGAACTCCTTGAGCATCTCCTGCCCGATCGGGCCGTCGAGCACGGCACGCGCATGCGCCTTGTCGCGGAACAGGAAGGGGATGTCGAGGATGCGCGCCGCGGGAACGAAGTTCGGCACCGGGCCGGTGGAGGTGAAGGTGAGCTCCTGCGTGCCCAGCTGCACGGCTTCGATCGACTCGCGCTCGCCGCCCAGCGAACCGGAATAGAAGGCCTGCACCTTGTGGCGGCCGCGGGTGCGCTTTTCGACCTCGCGCGCCAGCGTGTCGATGCCCACGCCCTGGTGCGAGTTCTGGGCCACCGAGATGCTGATCTTCATCGCCGTCTGGGCCTGCGCGGCACCGATGCCGAGCGTGAAGGCCAGTGCGATGGCGGGGATGGCGGCAAGCCGGGTGGGGAACTTCATCGAGGGTCTCCTGCGTGTTGAGGTTCAAACCGATCGACTGTATGCGGTTCTGGCGCCGCCGGGCACGGGGGCGGGGAAAGTCCCGACCCGGTCGCGATCAGGTCGCGATCACGCGCCCCAGCACCGCCCCGGGAGCGAACCTCTCGCCGGCGGCGACGACGATCTCCTCCAGCACGCCGGCGTGCGCGGTGGGCACGTCGACCCGCGTGTGCAGCAGCTTGGCCTGCAGCAGCACCTGACCGGCGTGCACATGGTCGCCTTCGCAGACCAGCCACTGCTCGACGTAGGCCTCGGTGCCGGCCTCGACCGATTCCCACAGTTCAGGGTCCAGAACGATGTGGCTCATGACACCCCCATGCCCCGCTGCGGGGCTTACCTGCGGCACGCCGTCAGACTGCGGCGCGCGCCGCCATGCCCCAATGCAGATGAACCTTGACGCAAAGCGCTATGCCATGCATTGAGCCGCGTCAACGACGAGACCGGCTGCGCCGACCGCGGCGCGTGTCATGGGTACGTTTCGACGACGTCGTAGCCGCCACCGGCGCGGGCGCCGGACTCGACCAGAACGTAGGCCTGCACCTGCCAACGCAGGGCTGCCGCGGCCGCAGGCGGCACGGGGCCACCGTGCCCGTGCGCCAGCGTGATGTGCGGGCGGAAGGCGCGTGTTTCGGTGGCCAGCCGAAGACCGCGCAGGGCCTCGCCCAGAGCGCCATGCAGGTCCATCAGCGCCGCGGGGACGGCGTCGGGCGGCACGACGAGCACGCCGCCCGGCCAACGCTCGCAACGGCTGAAGCCGAGCTCGAAGTGCCGCAACGGCACGCGCAAGCCGTTGCGCAGCTCAGGCACCCGCTGGCTCGGCACCTGGCCCAGGAAGTGCAGCGTCAGGTGCAGCTGCTCGGGCGCGACGAGCCTGGTGCCGACACCGCCGAGGGCAGCTTCGCGCCAGTCGCGCAGCGAGCGACGCAACGCGTCGTCGGGCCACAGTGCGATGAACAGGCGGGCCATGCCCGGTCGCGCGGTGGCGGGTGCTAACCACCCCTTCTCGACCTCAGCTCTCCGCCTCGCCCTCTTCCGCCGCGCCCTCTTCGGACTCCGGCGGGCGCACCAGCGTCACCGGCACCGGGCTGTGCTGCAGCATCGCCAACGCCACCGAGCCGCTGCCGCTGCCGGCGCCGCGGGCGCCCATGACGACGGCGTCGCAGCCGTAGTTCTCGAGCAGCTCGACCAGCACCGTGGCCGGCTGCCCGCCCGCCACTTCGCTTTCGTAGGACAGCCCGGCGGCTTCCAGCAGCGCTTCGGCGGGCCGCAGCAGATCGGCACCCGCATCACTGCGCACATGCTCGATGACCTCGGCGTCGTGCGCCACCACCAGCTCGTACAGCGAAGCCGGCTCCTGCACGTTGGCCAGCACGAACTCGGCCTGCAGGCCCTCGCGCGCCAGCTGCAGGGCGTGGCCCACGGCGGCCAGCGCGGCCGCCGAGCCGTCGACGGGCAACAGGATCTTCATGCGTCTTCTCCCGGTCACTCTGGAAGGCCCGAGGTTACGCTGCCGCCGCCGTGCCCGCGAGCCCGCCGCGCCAGTGCTTGACCGCGATCAAGCCGGCGCGCGCGCCGGCAGCGCCGGGTCCACAATGCAGTGGCAAGACTTGCCCGAGGCCCAGACATGACCCGCTGCCTGATATCCGTGACCTGTGCCGTGGCGGCGCTGCTGACTTGCGGCGCGCTGGCCGCTGCGGCCGGCGACCAGCCCGTCAAACCGCTGCCCCGCTCGGCCCAGACCAGCGACGACAAGTCCCGCGTGCGCACGACGTCCTTGCCGGCACGCGGCCTGTTCGTCGGCGACCAGCTCAGCGCAGGCGCTCGCGAGCGTCTCAGCGAGTTGATCGTCGAAGCGCGCGACCTGCGCGTCGAGGTGGCGCTGGTGGTGCCCACCGGCCCGTGGCAGATCGACGGCAGCGGCCAGGGCGAGCGCGACATGACACCGGCGCGGCTGCAGTCGGTGCGCCGTTTCCTGACGCAACGCGGCGTCGACCCGCGGCGCATCTTCGTCGAGAGCCGCGTCGACGCCAAGATCAGCGAGCCGCAACTCACGGTGCAGCTGGTCGGACAGCCGGCCTCCGATTGAGGCCCGGCAGCCGGCGCCTCGCCCGCAGACCCGGCGTCGCCACCCCGGCGCCCGGGGGTGTTCAGTAGCGGCCGGTGATGCCGGCCAGGCGCAGGTACAGCGCCGCCGCCCAGGCCACCAGCGCACGCTGCATCCAGCCGCGCCAGCCGGCGTGCACGGGCGTCTCGGTGACCTCGACGGAGGCCGCGAACGCGACATCGAAGCGCGCCGCCAGCGTACGCGCGAACTCGGCGTCGCGAACCACCACGTTGGCTTCCAGGTTCAGCAGCAGCGACAGCGGGTCGATGTTGGAGCTGCCGACGGTGGCCCAGTCGTCGTCGATCACCGCCACCTTGGCGTGCAGGAAGGCGGGCGTGTATTCGTAGATGCGCACGCCGGCGACGCGCAGCTGTTCGTACAGCACCTGGGCCGCCAGCCCGGCGAAGCGGTAGTCGATCTTGCCCTGCAGCAGCAGGCGCACCTGCACGCCGCGCCGTGCCGCGCGGCGCAGCGCGCGGCGAAAGGCCTGCCCGGGGTAGAAGTACGGCACCGCGATGTCCACGCGCGCGTGCGCATGGCGGATGGCCTCGACGTAGTTGCGCTCGATGGCCCGGCGCTGGCGCAGGTTGTCGCGCACGATGAAGGCGGCTCGCATCGGCGCCTTGTCCTCGACTGCGGGCACGGCGGTGGCACCACGCAGTTCGCGCAGCACCGACATCGCCTTCTTCGCCGGCCGCGCGCTGCGCGCGATCGCCGCCACCTCGTCGCGCCAGCTGCGCCACAGGTGCGCGCGGGCCCACATCGCGCGCGCGGTGGCGTGCACCGACGCCACCAGCGGCCCGCGGATCTCGACCGCGAAGTCCAGCCGTGGCGCGTCGAGCCAGCCGTGGTTCATGTCGTGGCGGTCGTCGATGATGTTGATGCCGCCGACGAAGGCGACCTTCTCGTCGCACACGCACAGCTTCTGGTGCAGGCGGCGCAGCTGGCCCGGCTGCAGCCACGCATACCAGCGGTCGAGCGGGCGGAACACCTGCAGCCGCACGTCGCTGTCGGCGAACAACTGGCGCACGCCGCCCAGCGTGCTGATGCAGCCGAAGCCGTCGACCACCACGTGCACCGCCACGCCACGCGCCGCGGCGCGTTTCAACGCCTCGGCAACGGCGCTGGCCGCCGCGTCGTCGTCGAAGATGTAGGTCGCCAACCAGACCTCGCCGACGGCGGCGTCGATCGCCACGCGCATGCGCGCAAACAAGGCGTCGCCGCCCTCCAGCAGATCGACCTGGTTGCCGCCGACGAAACGCGGTGCCGGAACGCTGGTCCAGCTGCGCAGGCGTTCGAGGTCGGCGCCGGCCATGGCCGATCAATCGGGCGCGAGCTCGGCCACCAGCGGCAGGTGGTCCGACATGCGCGCCCACGCCGTGCCGCGCGGCACCATCGTCGAGCGGCAGCTCATGCCGCGCAGGTAGAAACGGTCGAGCGCGAACACCGGCGCCAGCGACGGGAAGGTGGCCTTGTGCGTGCGCTGGCCGCCGGCGGCCGCGGCGCGCTGCAGCCCGAGCTGGTGCATCGGCTCGTCCAGGCGTTCGCCCCAGTCGTTGAAGTCGCCCGCCACCACCAGCATCTCGCCCGGCGGAACCGCGGCAGTGATGAAGTCCGCCAGCCGCTGCACCTGACGCACGCGGCTGCGGTGCGCAAGGCCGAAATGCACCACCACCGCATGCACCGTGATGCCGTTCCACGACACCGGCACGTGCAGCAGGCCGCGCTGCTCGAAGCGGTGGTCGCTGACGTCGTGGTGGCCGATGTCGCCGATCGGCCAGCGCGCCAGCAGTGCGTTGCCGTGTTCACCCCAGCGCGTGACGGCGTTGGTGCGGTAGGCGACGTCGTAGCCCTCGGGAGCCAGGAACTCGGCCTGGCCCTCGGCCGGCCAGCCGAAGGCGGTGCGCGCGAAACGCCGCGCCTCGCGGCTGTGCGACAGGCGGACTTCCTGCAGGAACACCAGGTCGGCGTCGAAGGCCTCCACCGCCAGGCCCAGGTTGTGGATCTCCAGCCGCTTGCGCGGCCCCATGCCGCGCACGCCCTTGTGGATGTTGTAGGTCGCCACGCGCAGCGTGCCGGCGCCGTCGGTGGGCGGCAGCAGCGTCGAATTCCAGGGGTTCAGTGCGTTCATGGGGCGGTGCCGGCCAGGCGCGGCAGCTGCAGGATGGCTTGGGCGTTGCTGGGCGAAAAACAGGCCGCGGCGGCGTCGCGCCAGGGCAGCCAGCGGAATTGCAGGTGCTCGCGCGGGTCCAGCACCACCGGCGTGCCGGCCGCCACCGCGAGGCCGAACACATGCTCGGTGTTGTGCGTGACACCCGGGCCGTAGCGGTGGCGCCAGACGGGGTAGATCTCGTAGACGTTGGACTGGCCCCAGTCGCGCAGCGTGCCGCCACGGATGCCGGTTTCTTCCAGCACCTCGCGGCGTGCCGTGTCGGCCAGCGCTTCGCCCGGTGTGTCCAGCGAGCCGGTGACGCTCTGCCAGTAACCGGGCTGGTCGGCGCGTTCGATCAGCAGCACCTCCAGCGCCGGCGTGTGGATGACCACCAGCACCGAGTGCGGTATCTTCCAGCGGCGCTGTTCAGACACTGCCTGCCGCGGCGTCGAGGGCGTCGATGAGGACGGCCGACACGCGTCGTGTTGATTCGACCGGCTGCGCCAGCACCCTGCTTCAGGCCGCCGGGTGCGGGTTGCGCAAGCGGATGTGCAGCTCGCGCAGCTGCGCCTCGTCGACCAGGCTCGGCGCGCCGGTCAGCAGGCATTGCGCGCGCTGCGTCTTCGGGAAGGCGATGACGTCGCGGATGCTCTCGGCGCCGGCCATCAGCGTGGCGATGCGGTCCAGGCCGAAGGCCAGGCCGCCGTGCGGCGGCGCGCCGTACTTCAGCGCGTCGAGCAGGAAGCCGAACTTGACCTGGGCGTCCTCGGGGCTGATCTTGAGTGCGTTGAAGACCTTGCTCTGCACCTCGGCGCGGTGGATACGCACCGAGCCGCCGCCGATTTCCCAGCCGTTGAGCACCATGTCGTAGGCCTTGGCCACGCAGCGGCCGGGGTCGGTGTCCATGAGGTCCTCGTGGCCATCCTTGGGCGCCGTGAACGGGTGGTGCACGGCGTTCCAGCGCTGCGACTCCTCGTCGTATTCGAACATCGGGAAGTCCACCACCCACAGCGGCGCCCACTTGTCCTCGAACAAGCCGTGTTTGCGCCCGAACTCGCTCAAGCCCACCTTCAACCGCAGCGCACCCAGCGCGTCGTTGACGACCTTGGACTTGCTGTCGGCGCCGAAGAAGATCAGGTCGCCGTTG
>CAYJOA010000064.1:0-23271 GCA_964371495.1 uncultured Rubrivivax sp. | reverse complement strand
TCACAGCCGCACCGTGATGCCGTCGCGCGCCAGCAGCGCCTTGGCCTGGCCGACGGTGAATTCGCCGTAGTGGAAGATGCTGGCCGCCAGCACGGCGTCGGCGCCGCCGATGCGTATGCCTTCGGACAGGTGCTCCAGCGCGCCGACGCCGCCCGAGGCGATCACCGGCACCGGCACGGCGTCGCACACGGCGCGCGTGAGTTCGAGGTCGAAGCCGATCCGCGTGCCGTCGCGGTCCATGCTGGTGAGCAGGATCTCGCCGGCGCCGAGTTCGGCCATGCGCCGCGCCCAGGCCACGACGTCCAGCCCGGTGTTCTGGCGGCCACCGTGGGTGTAGACGTCCCAGCCGCCGCCGGGGCGCCTTTTCGCGTCGATGGCCACCACGATGCACTGCGCGCCGTACTTGTCGGCCGCCTCGGCGATGACCTCGGGCCGCGCCACCGCCGCCGAGTTGAAGCTCACCTTGTCGGCGCCGGCGTTGAGCAGCCGGCGCACGTCGGCCACCGTGCGCACGCCGCCGCCCACGGTGAGCGGGATGAAGACCTGCGAAGCCACCGCCTCGACGATGGGCAGGATGAGGTCGCGGGCGTCGCTGGTGGCGGTGATGTCGAGGAAGGTCAGCTCGTCGGCGCCCTGCTCGTTGTAGCGCGCGGCGATCTCCACCGGGTCGCCGGCGTCGCGCAGCTCGACGAAGTTGACGCCCTTGACGACGCGGCCGCCGGTGACGTCCAGGCAGGGGATGATGCGCTTGGCGAGCATCAGCGCTCGCCCTTCTGATTTGCGAGCATCAGTGCTCGCCCTTCTGATTCCCGAGCATCAGGCGGCCGCGCCGAGTTCGTCGGCACGGGCCTGCGCGGCGGCGAAGTCGAGGTCGCCGTTGTAGATGCTGCGGCCGCAGATCACCCCGGTCACGCCTTCGAATTCCACGGCGCAGAGTCTTTCGATGTCGGCCAGCCCCGACAGCCCGCCGGAGGCGATGACGGGGATGCTGAGCGCCTGCGCCAGCTTCACCGTGGCCTCGATGTTGATGCCGGTGAGCATGCCGTCGCGGCCGATGTCGGTGTAGATGACGCCCTCGACACCGTAGTCCTGGAACTTCAGCGCCAGGTCCACGACCTCGTGGCCGGTGAGCTTGCTCCAGCCGTCGGTGGCCACGCGGCCGTCCTTGGCGTCGAGGCCGACGATGATGTGGCCGCCGAAGGCCGTGCAGGCGTCCTTCAGGAAACCCGGGCTCTTCACCGCGGCGGTGCCGATGATGACGTAGCTCAGGCCGTCGTCGAGGAAGCGTTCGATGGTGTCGAGGTCGCGGATGCCGCCACCCAGCTGCACCGGGATCTCGTCGCCGACCTCGCGCAGGATGGCCTTCACGGCCGCCTCGTTGATCGGCCGGCCGGCGAAGGCGCCGTTGAGGTCGACCAGGTGCAGCCGCCGCGCGCCGGCGTCGAGCCAGCGCCGGGCCATCGCGGCGGGGTCCTCGCCGAAGGTGGTCGACGCCTTCATGTCGCCCTGTTGCAGGCGGACGCACTTGCCGTCCTTGAGGTCGATGGCCGGTATCAGCAGCATGGCTCGGGTGGAGCGTGGTGGGGGAAGTGGCAGAGAGAAGGCAGTGCAGCGGGCCGTGCAGGTCGTTCGGCTAGGGCTTCCAGCGCAGGAAGTTGCGGTACAGGGCCAGGCCGTCGTCGGCGCTCTTCTCGGGGTGGAATTGGGTGGCAAAAATGTTATCCCGCGCCACCGCGCAGGTAAAGCGCGAGCCGTATTCGGTTTCGCCCACCGTGTGGTGCGGCTCCGACGGGTCGGTCCAGTAACTGTGCACGAAGTAGAAGTAGGCGCCATCGGGCACACCCTGCCACATCGCATGCGGGCGCTGGAAGACGCGGTTCCAGCCCATCTGCGGCACCTTGTAGCGGCTGCCGTCGGGCTGCAGCCGGCCGTCGAGCCGGAACCGCCGCACCTCGCCCGGAATGAGCCCCAGGCCCGGCGTGTCCTGCTCTTCGCTGTGGTCCAGCAGCATCTGCATGCCCACGCACACGCCCATCAGCGGCTTCTCGCGCGCGGCGTGCAGCACGGCGTCCTTCAGGCCGGAGTCGTGCAGCTCGCGCATGCAGTCGCGCATCGCGCCCTGCCCCGGCAGCACCACCCGTTCGGCGGCCAGCACGTCGGCGGGATGGGAGGTGACGACGACGTCGGCACCGCTGCCCGCCGCGACGTGCAGCACCGCCTGCGACACCGAACGCAGGTTGCCCATGCCGTAGTCGACGACCGCCACCGTGCCCATGGTGCTAGAGGCTGCCCTTGGTCGACGGAATGACGCCGGCGCTGCGCGGGTCGGGCGCCAGCGCCATGCGCAGCGCGCGCGCAAAGGCCTTGAACACCGTTTCGCACTGGTGGTGCGCGTTGTCGCCCTTGAGGTTGTCGATGTGCAGCGTGACCCCGGCGTGGTTGGAGAAACCCTGGAAGAACTCGTAGGCCAGCTGGGTGTCGAAGCCGCCGACCATGCCGGCCTTGAACGGCACGTGCATGTGCAGCCCCGGGCGGCCGGAGAAGTCGACCACCACGCGCGACAGCGCCTCGTCCAGCGGCACGTAGGCGTGGCCGTAGCGCGTGATGCCCGTCTTGTCGCCCACCGCCTGCGCCATGGCCATGCCCAGCGTGATGCCGACGTCTTCCACCGTGTGGTGGCCGTCGATGTGCAGGTCGCCCTTGGCCTCGATCGCCAGGTCGATGAGGCCGTGGCGCGCGATCTGGTCGAGCATGTGGTCGAAGAAGCCGATGCCGGTGGCCAGCCGGGCCGCGCCGCTGCCGTCGAGGTCGAGGCGAACGCGGATCTGCGTTTCCTTGGTGTCTCTCCTGAGGTCTGCGGTGCGGTTCGTCATCTAGAGGCTTTCCTTCAAGGCCTGGATCATGAGCTCATTCTCTGCCGGCGTGCCCACCGTGAGCCGAAGGCAGTTCGCCAACAAGGGGTGCAGGCCGGCGATGTGCTTGACCAGCACGCCGCGGGCCTTCATGCCTTCGAAGGCGCGCCTGGAGTCCGGCACGCGAACGAGGATCATGTTGGCTTCACTCGGGTAGGTCCGCACGCCGGCCAGGCCACGCAGCGCTGCCTGCAGGCGTTCGCGTTCGGCGCGCAGCAGCGCCGCCTGGCGCGCGTACTCGTCGGCGTGCTCGAGCGCGAACAGGGTGGCCTCGGCATTGAGCACGCTGACGTTGTACGGCGGGCGCACCTTGTCGATCTCGTCGACGAGCGCCGCGGCACCGCACAGGTAACCCAACCGCACGCCGGCCAGGCCGAACTTGGACAGCGTGCGCATCACCAGCACGTGCTCGTGCGCCGCCAGCCGCTGCATCCAGCTGCGCGACGAGAAGGGCTGGTAGGCCTCGTCGAACACCACCAGGCCCTGCTGGCGGCCGACGGCGGCGACGATGCGGTCCACGGTGACGTCGTCGAACAGGTTGGCCGTGGGGTTGTTGGGGTAGGCGATGTAGGTCAGCGCCGGGCGGTGTTCGTCGATCGCGGCCAGCATCGCGGCCTCGTCGAGCTCGAAGTCCGGCGTCAGGGGCACGCCGACGAAACGCAGTCCGCGCAGCCGCGCCGACATCTCGTACATCACGAAGCCGGGCAGCGGCGCCAGAACGGTGGCGCCCGGCACGTCGCAGGCGACCGACAGGATGTCGATCAGTTCGTCGGAGCCGTTGCCCAGGATCAGCTTGCAGCCGGCCGGCAGCTCGACGAACCGCGACAGGGCCGTCACGACGTCGGCCGGGCCCTGCACCGGATAGCGGTTGATCGCCACCCGGCCCAGCCGCTCACCGAGTTCAGATTGCAGCTCGGGCGACAGCCGGAAGGGATTCTCCATCGCGTCCAGCTTCACCAGCCCGGCGCTGGGCTGGATGGCGTAGGCGTGCATGGACTTCACGTCCTGGCGGATGGTGTGCACGATGCGGTCGGCCAGCGGTGTCATGCGCAACGACTTTCTGGGTGGATGCAGGGCGTATCGCTCAGTCGCGCAGGCGCAGCACCATTTCGCGCTCGCCTTCTTCTTCGCGCCCGGTGTAGGTGTATCCCAGACCGCTGTAGAAGCTGCCGGCGGCGTTGCCCACCACATGCGACAGACCGACCTGCGCCACGCCCAGGCGCCGCGCTTCGGCCAGCACCCAGCGCATGGCCGCGGTGCCGTGGCCGCGGCGCTGGAAGCGCTCGTCGATCAGGATGCGCCAGACGCACAACTCGTCGGCCGGTTCGTCGGGGTCGTAGCGGCTGTCCCACAGCAGCAGGTAACCCACGGGTACGCCACCCGCGTACAAGCCCAGCGAACGCGAGTTCGGCTCGAACGAAGCCTGCGCCACCGACTTGGCCACCGACGCGACGTAGGCCTGCTGCCGGGGCGCCACCGACAGCCGCATCAGCTCGGCGACGTTGTCGCGCGTCACCGGCCGCACTTCGATGTCGGCAGCGCCGGCTGCGGGCGCGGCCGCCTCGGGCGCCAGGCGCATCTCGGCCGCCCGGGCATGCGCCTGCAGTCCCTCGCCGTGCGCCAACTCGGCGGCGATCGGCCCCAGCACCTGGGCACCGGCTGCGCTGACTTCGATCAGGCTGCTGCGCTTGACGAAGTCGTAGACACCCAGCGGCGACGAAAAGCGCGCCGTGCCCGAGGTGGGCAGCACGTGGTTGGGGCCGGCGCAGTAGTCGCCCAGGCTCTCGCTGGTGTAGGCACCCAGGAAGATGGCGCCGGCGTGGCGCAGCAGCGGCTCCCAGCGCTGCGGGTCGCGGCAACTCACTTCCAGGTGCTCGGGCGCGATGCGGTTGCTGATCTCGCACGCTTCTTCCATGCTGCGCGTGTGGATCAGCGCGCCGCGTCCTTCGAGGCTGGCGCGGATCACGTCGCGGCGCGGCAGCGCCGGCAAAAGGCGTTCGATGGCCTCCTGCACGGCGTCGATGAAGGCAGCGTCGGGGCTGAGCAGGATGCTCTGCGCCAGTTCGTCGTGCTCGGCCTGGCTGAAGAGATCCATCGCCACCCAATCGGCCGGGGTGCTGCCGTCGGCCAGCACGAGGATCTCGCTCGGGCCGGCGATCATGTCGATGCCGACCTGGCCGAAGACCCGCCGCTTGGCGCTGGCGACATAGGCGTTGCCGGGCTCGGTGATCTTGTCGACGCGCGGAATGGTCGCCGTGCCCCAGGCCAGTGCCGCCACCGCCTGCGCGCCGCCGATCGTGAAGACGCGGTGCACGCCGGCGACGCACGCGGCGGCCAGCACCAGGGCGTTCCTCTCGCCGCGGGGTGTCGGCACCACCATCACGATCTCGCCGACGCCGGCCACCTGCGCCGGGACGGCGTTCATCAGCACGCTCGACGGGTAGGCCGCCTTGCCGCCCGGCACGTAGATGCCGACGCGGTCCAGCGGCGTCACCTTCTGGCCCAGCAGCGTGCCGTCGGCGTCGCGCCAGCTGAAACTGCGGCAGGCGGCGTCCATCTGGCGCTGGTGGAAACTGCGCACACGCGCCGCAGCGGCCTGCAGGGCGCTGCGCTGGGCAGGGGTGATGGCGTCCAAAGCGGCACGCAACTCGTCCTGGCCGATCTCGAGCGCGGCCATGTCGGCGGCCTGCACGCCGTCGAAACGCGCGGTGCATTCGAGCACCGCTGCGTCGCCGCGGGCACGCACGTCGGCGATGATCTCGGCGACGCGGCTCTCGATGGCGGCGTCGGTCTCGGCCGACCAGTGCAGCAGGCGCTGGAACTCGGCGTCGAAACCGGCCGCCGCGGTGGCCAGACGGCGCAGATTCACGGTCATGCCCGGCCCCCGACTGCGGCCTCGAAGGCATCGATCAGCGCGCGCAGCGGCTCGCGCTTGAGCTTCAGTGCCGCCGGGTTGACGACCAGGCGCGACGAGATGTCCATGATGCGCTCCACCTCCACCAGGTGGTTGGCCTTGAGCGTGCTGCCGGTGGAGACGAGGTCGACGATGGCGTCGGCCAGCCCGGTCAGCGGCGCCAGTTCCATCGAACCGTAGAGCTTGATGAGGTCGACGTGCACGCCCTTGGCGGCGAAGTGCTGGCGCGCGATCTGGGTGTACTTGGTGGCGACGCGGATGCGCGAGCCCTGCTTGACGGCCGCCGCGTAGTCGAAGTCCTCGCGCACCGCCACGCTCATGCGGCAGCGCGCGATCTTCAGGTCCAGCGGCCGGTACAGGCCGTCGCCGTGCTCCAGCAGCACGTCCAGGCCGGCCACGCCGAGGTCGGCGCCGCCGTGCTGGACGTAGGTCGGCACGTCGGAAGCACGCACGAGCACGACGCGCAGGTCGGGCCTGGAGGTGGCCAGGATGAGCTTGCGGCTCTGCTCGGGGTCTTCGAGCACGTCGACGCCGGCGGCGTGCAACAGCGGCAGCGAGTCGTCGTAGATGCGGCCCTTGGACAGTGCGAGCGTGATCATCGGTGGCGTTTCCGGTGCTCGCCGGGGCAGACCTCCTGCACCGCGGGGCGGCGCGCAGCGGCTCCCCGCGGCGCACCGCAGGGGTGGACTAGTGGTGGCAGGCCGGCGGCACGGGACCCGGCGGCGGGTTCGCGGCGTATTCGGCGGGGGTCAGGGTCTGCATCGACAGCGCGTGGATCTGCTCGCGCATTCTATCGCCCAGTGCCGCGTAGACGCGCTGGTGGCGGCGCACGCGCGGCAGGCCTTCGAACTCGGCCGAGACGATGGTGGCGAAGAAGTGGCGGCCGTCGCCGTCGACGAGGAGACGCTCGCAGGCCATGCCCGCGGCGATGAAATCCTGCACTTGCTGGGGGGTGGGTTCCGACATGGTGGCGATTGTCTCAGGACTGCGTCAGTTGCGCAGCTTGTAGCCGCTGGCCAGCAGCCGCAGGGTGACGGCAGCGACGACGGCGAAGCTTGCCCCCACCACCGCCAGGCTCAGCCACGGCGAGGCATCGCTGACGCCGAAGAAGCCGCGGCGGAAGCCGTCGACCATGTAGAAGAAGGGGTTGAGGTGGCTCACGGTCTGCCACACGCCGGGCAGCGAGTGCACCGAGTAGAAGACACCGGACAGGAACGTCATCGGCATGATGATGAAGTTCTGGAACGCCGCCGTCTGGTCGAATTTCTCCGCCCACAGGCCGGCGACCAGGCCCAGCGAGCCCATCATGCCGGCGCCCAGCGCAGCGAACACGATCAGCCACCACGGCTCGGCCAGGTGCAGCGGCGCGAACCACACCGTGACGAGGAAGACTCCCGTGCCGACCGCCAAGCCGCGCACCACCGACGCGCCGACGTAGGCCGCGAACCAGGCCCAGTGCGACAGCGGCGTGACGAGCAGGAAGACCAGGTTGCCGGTGACCTTGCTCTGGATCAGCGAGCTGGAACTGTTGGCGAAGGCGTTCTGCAGCACGCTCATCATCACCAGCCCCGGGATCAGGAAGCTGGTGTAGCCGACGCCCGGGAAGACCTCGACCTTGTCCTCCAGCACGTGGCCGAAGATCAGCAGGTACAGCACCGCGGTCAGCACCGGCGCGGCCACGGTCTGCACCGCCACCTTCCAGAAGCGCAGGATTTCCTTGCGGAACAGCGTGCCGGCGCCGGCGAAGTTCATGTCGACGCGCCTTGCATGATTTCCAGGAACACGTCCTCCAGGTCGGCGCGGCCGATCTCGAGGTCTTCGATCTTCAGGCCGGCGGTGCGCAGCGTCGCGAGCAGGCCCTCGACCTCGGCCGCGTCGCGCGCCTTGACCTGCACGACGCGGCCGGTGATGCGGGCCACGGCGGCGATGGCCGGCGGCAGCGCGGCGTCGACCTTGAAGCGCAGCATCGTGCTGGCACGGCCGGCGAGCAGCGCCGAGGTCCTGTCCAGCGCCACCACGCGGCCCTGCTTGAGCATCGCGATGCGGCCGCACAGCGCCTCGGCCTCTTCCAAGTAGTGCGTCGTCAGCAGCACGGTGTGACCCTGCTGGTTGAGGCGCGAGATGAACTGCCACAGCGTCTGCCGCAATTCGACGTCGACCCCTGCCGTCGGCTCGTCGAGCACGATCACCGGCGGCCGGTGCACCAGCGCCTGCGCCACCAGCACGCGGCGCTTCATGCCGCCCGAGAGCTGGCGCATGTTGGCGCCGGCCTTGTCGGTCAGTCCCAGGTTCGCCAGCAGTTCGTCGATCCAGTCGTCGTTGCGCCTGATGCCGAAGTAGCCGCTCTGGATGCGCAGCGTCTCGCGCACGGTGAAGAAGGGGTCGAACACCAACTCCTGCGGCACGATGCCCAGCGACTTGCGCGCCGCCGCGTAGTCGGCCACGACGTCGTGGCCCATCACGGTGACGCTGCCGCCGCTGGCCCGCGCCAGGCCGGCCAGCACCGAGATCAGGGTCGTCTTGCCGGCGCCGTTGGGGCCGAGCAAGCCGAAGAACTCGCCCTTCTCGATGTCGAAACCGACGCCGTCGAGCGCGCGCAGCGGGCCGCGCGCGCCGCTGTAAACCTTGGAGACCTTGTCGAAGCGGACCGCGGGCATGGAGCGCGGGATTGTAGGCAAGCCGCGGCGCCGACGCCGGTGCCAGAATGCCCGCCCATGGCGACCACGAAAAAGCCGCGCCGCACCGCCGAGCGCATCCTCGAGGTCACGCTCGAGCTGTTCAACCGTTTCGGCGAGCCCAACGTCAGCACGACCTTGATCTCGGCCGAGCTGGGCATCAGCCCCGGCAACCTGTACTACCACTACCCGGCCAAGGACGAGCTGATCAACTCGCTGTTCGACCGCTACGAGCAGGCGCTCAACGAGCTGCTGCAGGCCGCCGACGGCGTCGAGAACGTCGAGGACGCATGGCTCTTCTTCCACATGCTGTTCGAGCTGATCTGGGACTACCGCTTCCTCTACCGCGACCTCAACGACCTGCTCAGCAAGAACCGGCGGCTGGAAACGCACTTCCAGTTCGTGCTGAAGAACAAGACGCGGGCGGTGCGCTCGCTGCTCGACGGCCTGTCGCGCAGCGGCGCCGTGCGCATCAGCGGCGAAGAGGCGGGGCCGGTGTCGACGTCGATGGTGGTGTTGCTGACCTACTGGCTGAGCTACGAATACGTGCGCGAGCCGCGCAAGGCGCTGGAGCCGGCCAGCGCCGCCGCCGCCATGGCGCGCGGCGCGTACCACACGCTGAGCCTGCTGCTGCCCTTCCTGGACACCGCATCACGCGCGCACCTGCACACGCTGGTCGGCTCCTACATCGCGCCGGACCCCGGGTCGTAGCGCGTCAGGCCTCGCCGCCGAAGCGCTTGATCAGGTTGTCGATGTATTTTTCGACCAGCTTCTCGAATTCACCCTGCACCACCGGCACCACCACCATCTTCATCAGGCCCGGCAGCGCCACGTCGACGGTGCCCTTGACCTTGAACTCCACCGCGGTGGACTTCTTCTGGTCGCCGATCTTCCAGCTGCCGCCCACCAGCGCGTTGCCCACGCCCGGCACCGGCGTCCACACCACCGAGCCCTTGGCGCGGTTGGAGACGTACTTGGACGCGTAGACGGTCTGGATGTTGACCTGCGCCGTGCCCACCTTGGCCATTTCCCAGCGGTAGACGCCATCGCCCATGTCGACGAGCTTGTCGACCTTCGGGAAGTGGCTGACCGAGGTCGGCACGTCCGACAACACGTCGAACACCTCCTTGAACGGCGCCTTGACGGCGAATTCGTAGCCCAGGTCGATGGCGACGGTGACGGTCATGGCGGGGTCTCCTGTGGAAAGGTTCGGTGTGTCAGGCTTCTTCGCCGCTCCAGGGCAGCATCATCGCCACCAGCAGCAGCTTCTCGAACTCGGGCTCGAAGCGGTCGATGATGTCCTGCGGCTGCTTGCACAGCTGGCGGTCGGTGATGAGGCCGAACTGCACGCCGCCGGCATAACTCAGGATGCTGATGCCGACGCCGATGTGGCCCGACGCCGGCACCCAGAAGATCGTCTGCCGCAGGGTCGAGCCGCAGAACTTCAGGGCCACGGCAGGGCCGGGCACGTTGGTCATCACCGCCGTCGTTTTCTTGGCAAACAGCCCCAGCACCCAGTCCTGCACCGGCTTGATGAACAGGCCCGTCAGGGCCAGGATGCCGAAGGCCAGCAGGGGCTGGTAGCTGCCCTTCATCTCGTTCATGCGCTGGCGCACGGCGTAGACGCGCTCGATCGGGTTTTCGATGCCCACCGGCAGCACCAGCGGCGCCAGACCGAACTGGTTGCCGAGCTGCCAGGCCTTTTCCAGCGGCCGCAGGTTGACCGGCACCATGGCCCGGATCTCCTTGCCGGCAGGGTCTTCGCCGCGGTCGCGCAGGTACTGGCCGATGGCTCCGGCAGCGCAGGCCAGCAGGACGTCGTTGACCGAGCAGCCCAGTGCCTTGCCGATGGCCTTGACGCCGTCCAGCGGCAGCGGCTCGTTCCAGGCCACGACCTTGACGCCCTGCGGCCGGCCCTTGAGCTGCGTCGGCGAGTCGTCGGACATCAGCGCCAGGGCGGCGGCATCGTTGAGCACCTGCACGCCCGAGCGCGCCACGTCCAGCGAGCCCAGCAGCGGCTGCTGCGGGTGGGCCAGCATGTCCATCGACTTCACGACACCGTTGCCGTACATGCCGATGGCCTTGACCGTGAGCTCGGTCAGCGGCTTGAGCACGGCGTCGGCGAGCCAGTCGCCTTCGTGCGGATCGTCCTCGGCCGCGCGCTTGCGGCGACGCGGCGGCTCCGCACCGCCGTCGGTGATGCTCATCACCACCGAGGTCAGCGCGATGCCGTCGCCGATGCAGTGGTGGATGCGCACGATGATCGCCGAGCCGCCTTCGTAGTTGTCGACGAGGTGGAATTGCCACAGCGGATGGTTGTGGTCGAACGCGGTCGTCGCCAGCCTGCCGCACAGCGCCTGCAGGGCCGCCCGCTCGCTCTGCCCGCGCCGCCGTTCCAGCGGCGTGCGCACGACGTGGCGATCGATGTCGAAGGCCTCGTCGAAGACCCAGCTCGCGCCCATCGCGTCCTGCACCACCTTCTGGCGGAAGCGGTCGTACTTGAGCAGCCTGTCGGCGATGCGTTCGCGCAGCGCCTCCAGCGTGATGCCCGGCGACAACAGCCAGATGCCGATGATCATCATCAGGTTGACGTCGTTGTCCATGCGCAGCCAGGCAGTGTCCACGCGCGACATGCGCTCGGCGGCTTGCGTCATCGGGTCTCTCCTTGGGGGCTCGGGCTGGGAAACAGACCACGATGCTGGGTAACATGCGGGCCGTCAAGCCTGGATTTTGACCCAAGCGCAATGCCGGAGACACTGCACCATGCCCAACCTGAAAGCCACCTTCGAGAAGGCCGTCGCCGACAGCAAGAAGCTGCCCGAGAAGCCCGACAACATGACGCTGCTGAAGATCTACTCGCTGTACAAGCAGGCCACCGAAGGCGACGTCGAAGGCAAGCGCCCGGGTTTCACCGACATGGTCGGCCGCGCCAAGTACGACGCCTGGGCCGCGCTCAAGGGCAAGGGCGCCGACGACGCGATGCAGGACTACGTGGACCTGATCGAATCCTTGAAGTAGGCCCGCAGGCCGTCACGCCGGCCGCCGCAGTCGCGGCTGCCCGCTATTTCTGCGCCAGCGCCTTTTCGATGCTGGCCACCAGGCTGGCGTCACCCGGCTCCACCTTGCTGGCGAAAGCGGCCACCGGCCGGCCCTGGCGGTCGACCAGGTACTTGTGGAAGTTCCACTTCGGCGCCTGGCCGGTGCCCCGCGCCAGAGCGGCGAACAGCGGGTTGGCGTCGCCGCCGGTGACCTTGCCCGGTGCGAACATCGGGAACTTCACGCCGTAGGTGTTGAAGCAGACCTCGGCGATCTTCGCGCTGTCACTGGCTTCTTGGTTGAAGTCGTTGGACGGGAAACCCATCACCACCAGCCCGCGCGGGCCGTACTTGGCATACAGCGCCTCCAGCCCCTCGTACTGCTTGGTGTAGCCGCAGTAGCTGGCGGTGTTGACGACCAGCAGCACCCTGCCCGCGTACTGGCACAGCGGCTGCGGCGCGTCGTCCTGCAGGCGCTTGAAGGTTTGCTGCAGCAGCGCCGGGCAGGCCTGGGCAGCAGCGGCCGGCTGCGCCTGCGCGCGCACCGGAGTGCCGACGCTGGCGCCGGCGGCGGCCAGCAGCAGGCACAGGATGGTGGAATTCGGCTTCATGGTCGGGTGCTGGTCGGACAGACGAGCCGGCCAGTGCAGGCAAGACGGGGCGCCCGTGCCGGCGCGGCGCCATACCCGCGTCAGCGGCTGGCGCGTTTCTTCGCCGCTGCCGTCTTGCGCGCCGCCGACCCGTTGCTCTTGTTCAGCAGGGCGTCGAGGTTCTTCTCGATCTCGTGTTCGATGGTCCGGCTGAAGGCGCCGAGCAGGAAACCGAGCTTGGCGTCGAGGTCGAAATGGTCGGGCGCCACGATCAGGCGCCCGCTGACCCCCGTGCGCCTGAACTCCACGGTGTCGCTCAGTTCGCCTTCGATCACCGTGCAGGCCATGTCGAACTTCTGCTCCACCTGCTCGGCCCAGGCCCAGGCCACCTTGCGCGCCTGGGCCAGGCCGAGTTGGTGGTCTCGGCGGATGCGGATGTCGGCCATGGCGGGGTTCCGTTCATTCAGTGGGGTGCGACGAGTTTGGCGCGGCGCTGGTCCTTCGGCAAGGCCGCCAGCTGTTGCACCTGGGCGTAGAAGCGCGGGAAGTCGCCGCCGCTGCTTTCGAACAGGCGCTCGAAGGCCGGCACCAGCTCGTGGTACGCCGCCTGCACGCCGAAGGCGGCGTTGTTGGCGCGCTCGAACCAGCCGTCGTAGCCGGCAAAGCCGCCCCAGCGCCCGCCTTTCAGTGCCGCGTATTCGCCGCGCATGGCGGCCAGCACGGCGGCCTTGCGCTGGCGCTTGACGTCGTCGGGCAAGGCACCGGCATAGACCGCCTCGAGTTCCCGTCGCGTCTTCAGCACCAGCGCGCGGAAGTCCTGCCGCCGCGCTTGAAGTGCCGCGTATTCGGCCCGTGCCTGCGGCGAGGCATGACGCTCCATCCAGCGCATGACGCCGAGTCGTTCCACCGCGGTGGCAAAGGACTCGTTGAAGGTCGTGTCGTCGTCGGCGTAGGCCACCTGGTGCGCCAGTTCGTGGAAGATCGTGCGCGCCAGTTCACCTTCGGGCCAGTGCACGAAGGTGTTCAGCAGCGGGTCGCCGCCGATCCAGTTGGTCCAGCCCAGCGTCGAATAGGCGTGCACGCCGTAGACGCCGACCTCCCAGCCATCGGCGCGCAACTGCGCGGCCAGCGTGTCGGCGCCGTCGCGGCCGAAGTAGCCGCGGTAGCCGACGCAGCCGACGACCGGAAAGCACCAGGTCTTGAGCGTCAGCGACAGCTCGGGCGCGGCGACCACGTTCCAGACCGCGGCGCTGCGCTGCAGGTCGGCGTAGCGGCGGTAGCTGGCGTTGTCGGGCAGCTTCAGTTCGCTGACCGCGAAGTCGCGCAGGCGCTGGCTGAGTTGCAGGCGTTCGCGCAGCGGCGCTGCCGTGCTGCCGTCGGCCAGCCAGTCGGCCACGGGTCGCGAGCGCTGCAGCAGGTCGATGTGGCCGCCCGCCGCCTGCGCGTAATAGCCCAGCGTGCTGCAACCGCTGCCCAGGCAGACCGCGGCGGTGGCGACCACGGCCGTCGCCAGGGCCGCTGCGCTCGCCATCAGCCAGGACACCCAGCGCACGACACTCAGGCCGGCGCCACCTCGACCAGGCAGTCGTAGAACGACGGCGCGCGGCCGATGTCGGTGAGCCGCTGGTGGGTGAGCTGGTTGACGTTAGTGCCGGCGAGGCCGAACTTGCGCCACCACACGCCCAGGCCGTTGACGACGCCGGGGCGCGCGCGCGCGTTGACGTCGGCCTTGCAGAGGTACTCGCCGCGGTCGTTGAAGACGCGCACGACGCTGCCGCTTTCAATGCCACGCGCGGCAGCATCCCGCGGGTGGATCTCCAGCAGCGGCTCGCGTTCGGCAGCGCGCAGGCTGGCCACGTTGACGAAGCTGGAGTTGAGGAAGTTGCGCGCCGGCGGCGAGATCATCGCCAGC
Source organism: uncultured Rubrivivax sp. (assembly GCA_964371495.1). GTDB lineage: Bacteria > Pseudomonadota > Gammaproteobacteria > Burkholderiales > Burkholderiaceae_C > Rubrivivax. The sequence goes on along the minus strand of CAYJOA010000064.1, from coordinate 9,233 downwards.
GGATAACGCGCCGCCAGGGCGGGCGCGGACTGCACGCTTTCGTAGTTGGGAACGTGGTCCGGCACACCGAGGCCGGGCGCGTCGACGACCGCCTTGCCGCTGGCGGTGGCGAAGCCGCCATCGGCAAACGGCGCATCGGCGACCCTCAGCTTGGCCCAACCACGGTCGCGCAGCTGCGCGGCGTCGACGCGCCCGGCTTCGAAGGCACCGCGCGCCATCGTCTCGTCGTCGTCGGCAAAACACTCGTCGCCGAAGCCCAGGCGCGCCGCCAGCGCGCGGAAGATCGCGGCATTCGATCGCGCCTGGCCCAGTGGCTGGATCGCCGGCTGGTTGAGCAGCGCGTAGGTGTGGCCGTAGGACGTGTGCGCGTCCCAGTGCTCCAACTGCGTCGTCGCCGGCAGCACGTAGTCGGCGTGGTCGGCGGTGTCGGTGAGGAAGTGCTCCAGCACCACCGTGAACAGGTCCTCGCGCGCGAAACCACGCGCCACCTTGGCGCTTTCCGGTGCCACCGCCACCGGGTTGCTGTTGTAGACGACGAGGGCCTCGATCTTCGGGCCGAAGGCGGGCGTGGCCTCGCGCAGCAGGTCGTCGCCGATGGTCACCATGTTGATGGTGCGCGGCGTGCGCCCGGCCAGCAGGTCGGGCCGCTGCAGCCAGGCGTCGCGCCGCGCGCCGCGGAACCAGCCCGAGCTCGACAGGAGCAGGCCGCCGGCGCGGTGCCGCCAGGCCCCCACCAGGCAGGGCAGCAGCGCGATCAGCCGCACCGCACTGCCGCCGCCGTGCACGCGCTGCATGCCGTAGTTCAGGCGGATCGCCGCCGGCGCCGTGCTGCCGTAGTCGCGCGCCAGGCCGCGCACCTCGTCGACGGCGATGCCGCACACCGCCGCCGCGCGTTCGGCCGGCCACTGCAGCGCCCGTTCACGCAAGGCCGGCCAGCCTTCGACGTGGCGCTCGATGTAGTCGTGGTCCAGCCGGTCGTTGACGATCAACTCGTTCATCAGGCCCAGCGCCAGCGCGCCGTCGGTGCCGGGCAGCAGGGCGATGTGCTGGTGGCACTTGTCGGCGGTGTCGGTGCGCCGCGGGTCGATGCAGACGAGCCTGGCGCCGGCGCGTTTGGCCTGCTGCGCGAAGTTCCAGAAGTGCACGCTGCTGGTGATGGGGTTGCTGCCCCAGATCAGGATCAGCCGGCTCTCGGCGAAGAACTCCAGATGCATGCCGACCTTGCCGCCGTAGGTGGCAGCCAGCGCCTCGCCGCCGGCGCTGCTGCAGATGGTGCGGTCCAGCAGGCTGGCGCCGAGCCGGTGGAAGAAACGTGCCGCCATGCCGTCGCCCTGCACCAGGCCCATGGTGCCGGCGTAGCTGTAGGGCACGATGGCCTGCGGGTCGCGCGCGGCGATGGCACGCAGCCGCGCCGCGATGTCGTCCAGCGCCACGTCCCAGTCCACCGGCTCGAAGCGCCCGCTGCCCTTGGCACCGACGCGGCGCAGCGGTGTCAGCACGCGCTCGGGGTGGTAGCTGCGCTCGGCGTAGCGGCTGACCTTGGTGCACAGCGCGCCGTGCGTGGGGGGGTGTTCGGGGTCGCCCTGGACGCGCACGACGCGGCCGGCCTGCACCGTGACCTGCAGGGCGCAGGTGTCGGGACAGTCGTGCGGGCAGGCCGCGCGCACGACCCGCGCGGCGGTGGAATCTTCGGCAACGGCATCCATGCTCAGACTGTGCCACAGCGCCGGCGGGGGAACAGCCGCCAAGGCTAAGATGACGCCGTCATCCGGCCGGAGCCCGCCATGCAGATCATCGAATCCATCCTTGCCGACGCCGCCGTCGTCACCAGCATCCGCCGCGACATCCACGCCCACCCCGAGCTGTGTTTCGAGGAACAACGCACCGCCGACGTGATCGCCCGCGCGCTCACCGACTGGGGCATTCCGGTGCACCGCGGCCTGGGCAAGACCGGTGTCGTCGGCATCGTCAAGAACGGCAGCAGCCCGCGCGCCGTGGGCCTGCGCGCCGACATCGACGCACTGCCGATGACCGAACACAACACCTTCGCCCACGCCAGCCGGCACGCGGGCAAGATGCACGCCTGCGGCCACGACGGCCACACCGCGATGCTGCTGGCGGCGGCCAAGCACCTGTCCCGACACCGCAACTTCGACGGCACCGTCTACCTGGTGTTCCAGCCCGCCGAAGAAGGCGGCGGCGGTGCGCGCGAGATGATCAAGGACGGCATCTTCGAGCGTTTCCCGATGGAGGCCATCTTCGGCCTGCACAACTGGCCGGGCATGAAGGTCGGCACGGTCGGCGTCAACCCCGGCGCCATGCTCGCCAGCAGCAACGAATTCCGCATCGTCATCCGCGGCAAGGGATCCCACGCCGCCCTGCCGCACCTGGGCATCGACCCGGTGCCGGTGGCGGCGCAGATGGTGATGGCCTTGCAGACCATCATCACGCGCAACCGCAAGCCGGTCGACCCGGGAGTGATCTCGGTGACCATGATCCACGCCGGCGAAGCCACCAACGTGGTGCCCGATGCGGCCGAACTGCGCGGCACCGTGCGGACCTTCTCGATGGAGACGCTGGACCTCATCGAGGAGCGCATGAAGCAGGTCGCCGAGCACACCTGCGCAGCCTTCGGCGCGAGCTGCGAATTCAGCTTCACGCGCAACTATCCGCCCACCGTCAACCACCCGGCCGAGACCGAGTTCGTCAGGCAGGTGCTGTCCGACGTCGTCGGCGCCGCCAACGTGGTGCCTTTCGAGCCGACCATGGGAGCCGAGGACTTCGCCTTCTTCCTGCAGGCCAAGCGGGGCTGCTACTTCACCCTGGGCAACGGCGACGGCAGCCACCGTGCCGGCGGCCATGGCCTGGGGCCGTGCATGCTGCACAACCCCAGCTACGACTTCAACGACGAACTCATCCCGCTGGGCGCGACGGCCTGGGTACGCATCGCCGAGGCCTGGCTCGCGCGTCCGGCGCCCGCCGCGCACGGTGCCTAGCAGGCGCGCCACGGCGATGTCGGCCGCCCGCTTCTTCGCGCAGAGCTACGCCCAGGCACGGTCCCAGTTCCTGGCCGCGGCCGAGGCCGCCGGCCTGGCCGTGATGTCGCATCGCCACCCCTTGCTGGGCCGCGACGGCGAGGTGCTGGCCATGGACGTGGCGCGGCACGGCGGCGCCGGCGCGCAGGCCGTGCTCATCGTCAGCAGCGGCTGCCACGGCGTCGAGGGTTATTGCGGCGCGGGCGTGCAGAACGCCCTGCTGGCCGATCCGTCCTTCCATGCCGACGCCAGCGCTGCGGGCGTGGCGGTGCTCTACGTGCACGCACTCAACCCCTATGGCTTCTCGTGGCTGCGCCGCACCACGCACGAGAACGTCGACCTGAACCGCAACTGGCACGACTTCAGCCAGCCCCTGCCGCACAACGCCGCCTACGACGAGATCGCGCACCTGCTGGTGCCCGCCACCTGGCCGCCCGCGCCCGCGGTCGAAGCCGCGCTGGCGGACTTTGCCGCGAGGCACGGCCAGCGCGGCCTGCAAAGCGCCGTCACCGCCGGCCAGTACGAGCACCCCGAAGGCCTGTTCTACGGCGGCCGCAACCCGACCTGGAGCCAGCAGACGCTGCGCCACGTGCTGCAGGAACATGTGGCGCGCTGCGCACGGCTGGGCTGGATCGACCTGCACACCGGCCTGGGGCCCAGCGGCCATGGCGAACTCATCTTCGCCTGCCGCGACGAGGCCGCCGCCCTGCAGCGCGCCCGCGCCTGGTGGGGACCGCAGGTGACGTCGATCTACGACGGCACTTCGACGTCGGCACTGTTGTCGGGACTGATGTGGACCGCCGCCTACCAGGAAGCGCCGCAGGCCGAATACACCGGCATCGCACTCGAATACGGCACGCTGCCGATGCGCGAGGTGGTCGACGCGCTGCGTGCCGACCAATGGCTGGAAAACCACCCCGAGGCGCCGGCGGCGCAGCTCGAGGCCATCAAGCGCCAGCTGCGCGACGCCTTCTACACCGACACCGACGACTGGAAGCAGCGCATCGTCGAGCAGGGCGTGCAAGCGGCGAGGCAGGCGGTGGCGGGGCTGGCCTGATCGAGGCGCCGGGGCCGGCACCGGCAGCGGTGCCGCCCGCGAGCGTGTTCGGCGCCGCGCTCGACCCTGGCACCTGTAGTGCCTTGCTCAAGTGCCGGCCGCGGCGGCCGATAAGGCCGCTGACCATGTCTGGATCTTCCCTGCTGCGGTTCGTGCTGCTGTGCGCCTGCTGCGTGCTCGCCCTGCCGTGGCCGGCGCGCGCGGCCGGACCACTGGTGCTCGACGCCCGGGACGACATCGATGCCTGGCCTGCGGTCACCGTCTTCAGCGACGCCAGCGGCACGATGGACCTCCAGCAGGTGCTGGGCCAGCGCACGCGTTTTGCCGCGCCCGCCGGCACGCCGGGCAACCTGGGCCGCCGGCTCGACGCCGTGTGGCTGCACATGGCCCTGGTGGTGCCGGGCACGCAGCCCGCGCAGCGGGTGCTGGAGATCGACTACCCGTCGCTGTACGAAGTCGACGTCTACCTGCTGACGAACGGCCGCGTCAGTGCCCACCACAGGCTCGGCAACGCCCTGCCCTATGCCGCCAGGCCGCTGCCGTCGCGCACCATCGCCGCACCGCTGACGCTGGCCGCCGGCGAGCACGAACTGCTGCTGCGCGTGCAGACGCAGAGTTCGATGGTGCTGCCGATACGCCTGCGCACGCCGGAGTCCTTCATGGCCCAGGAGTCGATGGGCCAGCTGCTGCAGGGCATCGTGGTCGGGCTGACGCTGTGCATGCTGCTGTACAGCGTGACGCACTGGATCAACCTGCGCGACCCGGTGTTCCTGGACTACGCCTTGCTGCTCAGCGGCAGCGCGGTCTTCCTGCTGTCGTATCACGGCGTCGGAGCACAGTACCTGTGGCCGGCGTGGCCGCAATGGTCGACCAGCGTCGCGCCGCTGGCGGTGCTGCTGGCCACGGTGGGGGCGACACGTTTCACGCGTGCCACGCTGGCCGTGCGCGAGATCAGCCCGGCGCTCGACCGCGTGCTGCGCGGCATCGGGCTGGTGGCCCTGCTGTCGGTGCTGGCCGGGCTGGCCGGGCTGCTGAGCTACCCGCAGCTGCAGACCCTGGCCACGGTGCTGGGCGTGTCCACCACCGCCGGCGGCCTGCCGGTGGCCTACCTGCGCGCCCGCCGCGGCGAGGCCGTCGGCAGCTTCATGCTCTTCGGCTGGGGCTGCTACCTGATCGGCGCCCTGACCACCGCCGCCCTGCTGCGTGGCTACCTGGAGCCCACGATCACCAACCTGTACCTGTACGCGACGTCGAGCATGGTCGAGATGGCCGCCTGGATGCTGGTGCTGGGTCTGCGCGTCCAGGCCATGCACCGCAACGCCGACCGCGCGCGCCTGGAGAGCGAGACCCTGCATGCCCTGGCGCACACCGACGCGCTCACCGGGCTGCCCAACCGGCGCGGGCTGCAGACGCGGCTGGACGATGCCCTGCAGCACTGCGCCGCGGGCCGGCTGCTCGCCGTGTACGTGCTCGACCTGGACAACTTCAAGCCCGTCAACGACCAGCTGGGCCACGATGCCGGCGACGCCGTGCTGGTGGCCGTGGGCCAGCGGCTGCACGCCGAGCTGCGCGGCAGCGACGTCGTGGCGCGCTTCGGCGGCGACGAGTTCGTGGTGCTGGCCAGCGGCCTGGCCGACGAAGCCGCGGCACGCGCGCTGGGCGACAAGATCCTGGCCGTGTTCGGCCCGCCGTTCGAGGTGGCAGACGCACGCTGCCAGCTGGGCGTGACGGCCGGCTACGTGCTGGCGCCGAACGACGGCATCGACGCCGGCGAGCTGCTGCGCCTGGCCGACGCCGCCATGTATGGCGGCAAACACGGCGGCCGCAGTTGCGTGCGGCGCGCCGCGCCCGAGCCGCTGGCTGCCGCCAGCGCGGACGCCCTTACTGCATGAAGCCGATCGGCGCGCGCCGTGCGCCGCCGTCGGGCAGGTCGGACAGCTCGATGGCCGATCGCCCGGCCAGCCGCGCGTTGCCGAAGCCCGTCATCCAGGCCCGGCGCATCTCGCGCGGCGCCATCGTGGCCAGGCGTTCGAGCACGGCGTCGGAAGGCTGCTCGTCGAAGCGCTGCCCCCAGTCGTGCTCGGCGCGCAGCCCGCGGTACAGGCGCAGCGAGATCGTGCGCGCGGCGTCGGCGTCGGGGGCCTGGACCTCGAACACGTTCATGCGGTTGAGGATGGGCTCGGGGATCGCGCGCTCGTCGTTGGCGGTGGCAACCCAGATGAGCTGGCTGGCGTCGATGGCGACCTCGGCGAATTCGTCGGTGAAGGCGCCCGCGGTGTCGTGTTCGAGCAGGCTGTACAGCGCACCCAGCGGGTCGTAGGCGTGTTCGGCGCGCGCCTTGTCGATTTCGTCGACGACCATCACCGGGTTGGCGTAGGCCCCGTCGACCAGCGTCTCGAAGACCTTGCCCGGCCGCGCGCCCTTCCACTGGCTAGACGCCCCCGACAGCACCCAGCCGGCGGTCAGGCTGCTCATGCTGATGAAGCCCATGCCGGTGCCCAGCAGGCGGGCGACCTCGCGCGCGAAATGCGTCTTGCCGATGCCCGGAGGCCCCAGCAGCAGCATCGGCGTGATCTCCAGCGCGTCGCGGCTGTCGTGGCACAGCGCGAGCTGGCGGCGCACGTCGTCGAGCACCTCGGTGAAGTTGGGCATCTCGTCGTAGAGATGATCCATCGCCGGCAGGCCGCCGGGTTTGACCTGGAACCGCTCGGGGCCGCGCTCGAGCATGCGCTCGTAGGTCGCGCGCAGCGTCTCGTGTTCGCGCTGCGGCAGCTTGTCCAGGCACTTCTCGACGTCGCCCACGCGGTACACCGGACGCATCTGCGCGATCGGCAGGTTGTGGTGCGTGAGCGCGACCAGCTTGCTTTCACTGCTCATCCATTGCTCCTTCGCGTTGCGCGGTGGTGCCTACAGATTGGAACGAAGACTGCCACATCCCGGTCCCGGAACAAAGACCGGGAGATACCGTAGTTGCAGGTCTACGGCAAACGGAGTGCCAGCAATTCACGCGCCAGGGGCAGCGCGGTCACCGGCGCAGGGGCGGGCGCCGTGGCGGCACGGCCTCGAGCCTGGCGTGCACCGTGGCGGTGAGGCCAGGCACCAACATCGTCAACTGCCCGCCTGGCCGGCGCACTCGGGGCGAGCAGGCTCAGCCGGCCGCCATCAGGTGCCGCGCCAGGAAGGTGAGCGTGCGGCCATGCGCCAGCGCGGCGCTCGGCGCGTGGTACGACGAGCGCGCCCAGCAATTGAAGCCGTGATGTGCACCGGCGTAGACGTGCACTTCCGCGGCCATGCCGGCGGTGGCCTGCCGCACGCGCTCGACCGCCTCGGGCGGGATGTGTTCGTCGTGTTCGGCGTAGTGGAACTGCAGCGGGCAGCTGATCGCCGGTGCGCGGTCGAGCTGGGTCTGGATGCCGCCACCGTAGTACGCCACGGCGGCGTCCAGGGGCGTCGTGGCCGCCGCCAGCCAGGCCAGCCGGCCGCCCATGCAGTAGCCGATGGCGCCGGTGCGGCCGCTGACTTCGGGCCGCGCCCGCAGCGCCTGCACGCCGGCGACGACGTCGGCCAGCGCGTCGGCGGCGGTGTAGGCCTGCATCAGCGCGCGGGCACGCTCGCGTTCGGCGCCTTCGTAGCCGAGGTCGACGCGCGGCGCCTGGCGCCAGAAGAGGTCGGGCGCCAGCACCGTGTAGCCGTCCAGCGCGTACTGTTCGGCCAGCGCGCGGATGTGCTCGTTGACGCCGAAGATCTCCTGCAACAGCACCAGCCCCGGCCCCTGCCCGGCCGGCGGCAAGGCCAGCCAGCCGGCGTAGCCGGGGGCAATGGCTATCCATGACGTGCGCACGGGTGAGTTCATCTGGCGGCTCCTGGTTGGGGTCTCGACTCAATAGCTGCGGCCCTTGCGGTACTGGGCATGCTGGCGCCTCGTCAGTGTGGCCGAACGGCCGATGGCGGCAAACGACGCGCCGGCATGGGCGTGCGAGATCGCCAGCCCCAGCGCATCGGCAGCGTCCTTGCCCGGCAGCGCGGGCAGCGCGAGCAGCCGGCGCACCATCTCCTGCACCTGCGACTTGTTGGCCAGGCCGTGGCCGACCACGGCCTTCTTCATCTGCAGCGCGGTGTACTCGGCCACCGCCAGGTCGGCGGCCACCAGCGCGGCCAGCGCCGCGCCGCGCGCCTGGCCCAGCAGCAGCGTGCTCTGCGGGTTGACGTTGACGAACACGATCTCCACCGTCGCGCAGTCGGGCGTGTAGCGCTGCACGACCTCGCGCACGCCCTCGAAGATGATCTTCAGCCGCAGCGGCAGGTCACCGCGCGGCGCCTCGGTGGTGCTGATGGTGCCGCTGGCGACGTAGGCCAGCCGCGCGCCCTCGACCTCGATGACGCCAAATCCGGTGCGCTGCAGCCCGGGGTCGATGCCGAGGATTCTCATGCGCAGTGGATGCGGTGGAGGCTCGCGCCGAGGATGCGCATCAGGCCTTGAGCTGGAAGTACCAGCGCACCGAGTGAAAGAACACCGGCGCGGCGAAGCACAGCGGCGCGACGCGGTCGAGCAGGCCCACGGCGCCGGTGATCGACGCCTGGTTGCCCCAGTAGCGCACGCCGGCGTCCTTCTTCAGCGCCTTCATCACGAACTCGCCCAGCGTGCCGGCGCCGCCGGCGATGAAGGCCATGGCCAGCGCCTGCGGCGCCTTGAAGGGCGTGATCCAGAACAGCAACGCGCCCAACGAAGCGGCACCCAGCGCACCGGCCAGCCAGGCGCGATACGAGAACGAGCGGTCGATGTGGCGCGCCACCGGCCGCCGGCGCAGCCAGCGGCTCATCAGCTCCTGCCCGATCTGTGCCGCCGTGGCCACGACGACGAGGAAGAACACGAGGAAGGCGCCGCGCCCTTCGTGGCGCGGAAACTCCAGCAGCAGCAGCGCCGGCGCGTGCGAAAGGCCGAACACGCAGACCATGACGCCCCACTGGATCTTGGCGTTGCGCTCGAGAAAACGCTCGGGGTCACCGGCCAGCGCGCTGAGCACCGGGATGGCCAGGAATACGTAGACCGGGATGAACACCGTGAACAGGTCGAAGCTGCGGCTGCCCACCAGCAGGTACTGCAGCGGCAGCACGACGAAGAAGGCCAGGACCAGGCTGCG
>CAYJOA010000063.1:1531-23419 GCA_964371495.1 uncultured Rubrivivax sp. | reverse complement strand
CGGAGCACCGGCCGTTCAGCCGCGTCAAGGCGCTGGCGCGCTGGTTCGAACTGCGGGTGCCGGTGGGCGGCGACACCCATACCGTGAACGTCGGGCGCGTCGGCCTGCGGCCCGACGCCACCACCGGCGAGCTCTACCTCGACGAACACGGGCCCAGCCTGCGTGCGATCTACGACCTGGGGAACCCGGCGCAGTCGCGCTTCATGCATTCCACGGGGCAGAGCGGGATCCTGTTCTCGCCCTTCTTCCGCAGCTTCGTCGAACCCTGGGCCGCGGTGCAGTACATGCCGGTCTGGCCGCAGCAGGCGCCGGCGCAGGTGCTGGTGGTCAAACCGGGTGGCTGAAAGGCAGCTAGAGCGCCCCGTACTGCGCCTTGCGCGCGGCGGTGTAGGCCCACCACGGCCGCGGCTCGGCGCCGCGCATGAAGTCCACCGCGGCGATGAAGGTGTCGAGCACGCACGGGTCCTGCCGCTTGCCGGTGGCGGTGCAGAGCTGCCGGTAGAGCTGGAAGGCGTCGCGGTCCGCCAGTTCGGCCGGCCGCAGCACGCCGATGAGCCGCAGGTCGGCGGCGATGGCCGGGCCGATGTTGGGCAGCTGCTCGAGCTGTTCGCATTCAGCGGCGCAACGCGCCTTGCGCGGCGGCAGGGCGCGCGGCGGGCGCTGGGTGGCGGTGGGTCGATGACGCGCAAGCATGGTGGCCACCTTCACATCAGCATGGTGTTGCGGATGAGCCCGACGGCGATGCCTTCGAGCTCGAAGTCGGTGGCCTCCGGCAGCACCAGGATGGTCTGGAAGTCGGGGTTCTCGGGGATCAGCTCGATGCCGGCCTTGGTGCGGCGCAGGCGCTTGACGGTGACGTCGTCGCCCAGCCGCGCCACCACGATCTGGCCGTTCTTGGCGTCCTTGGCCTTCTGCACGGCGAGCAGGTCGCCGTCCATGATGCCGGCGTCGCGCATGCTCATGCCGCGCACCTTGAGCAGGTAGTCGGGCCGGCGCGGGAACATCGACGCTTCCATCAGGTAGGTCTGGTCGATGTGTTCCTGCGCCAGGATCGGGCTGCCGGCGGCGACACGGCCGACCAGCGGCAGCGTCAGTTGCGCCATCGCCGGCAACGGCAGCTGGTACTGCTTGCCGTAGGGCGACAGCCGCGCCTCGTTGAGCGCGCGCAATGTGTCAGACTTCAGACGGATGCCGCGCGAGGTGCCACCCACGAGTTCGATGACGCCCTTGCGCGCCAGCGCCTGCAGGTGCTCTTCGGCGGCGTTGGCCGACCTGAAACCCAGCTCGGCGGCGATCTCGGCGCGGGTCGGCGGTGCGCCCGTGCGCTCGATCGCGCTTTGCACGAGATCGAGCACCTGTTGTTGGCGGGCAGTGAGCTTGGGGCTGTCTTCCATGGTCTGCATCGGGATTCCGGCCTGGGTGTTTATCCAGTAACTGTATTTTCATCCAGAAAGCGCGTGAATGCAAAGCACGACCGGCGTGGTGGTGATCATCGGCACTGGCGGCACCATCGCCGGCACCGCGGCGCGCGCCGACGACCTCGTCGGCTACAAGTCCGGTGCGCTGGCGGCGCAGGATCTGGTGGGCGCGGTGCCGGCGCTGGCCTCGCAGGCCATCGAATCCGAGACGCTGGCCCGGCTGGACAGCTCGGACATGGACCACGCCACCTGGGCCGCGCTGCGTGAACGCGCGGCCCGGCAATTGGCACGTCCCGAGGTCACCGCGGTGGTCGTGACGCACGGCACCGACACGCTGGAGGAAACCGCCTGGTTCCTGCACCGCACGCTGGCCGCGGCCAAGCCGCTGGTGCTGACGGCGGCCATGCGGCCGGCCACGGCGTTGTCGGCCGATGGCCCGCAGAACCTGCTCGACGCCGTGACCGTGGCCCGCGTCGCCGGCGCGCGCGGCGTGCTGGCGGTGCTGGCCGGTCGAGTGCACGCCGGCATGGACCTGCGCAAGCTGCACGGCTGGCGCGTCGACGCCTTCGGCTCGGGCGATGCCGGGACGCTGGGCGTGGTCGAGGACGGCCGCGTGCGACTGTTCCGTGCCTGGCCCGAGACAGCGCTGCACGCGGCAGCGCAGGACTTGGGCGACCCGGCCGAGTGGCCGGTGGTCGACATCGTCACCAGCCACGCCGGCGCCCGCGCACGCACGCTCGAAGCGCTGGTGGCGGCCGGTGCGCAGGGCATCGTCGTTGCCGGCACCGGCAACGGCAGCGTGCACGCCGAGCTGACCGGCGCCGCGCGGCGGGCCATGGCCGCCGGCGTCACGGTGCGCCGCGCCTCGCGTTGCTTGCTGGGAGGTGTCGTCGGCGCGCCGCCCGACGCGCTGCCTTCGGCCGGCGCCTTGACGCCGGTGCAGGCGCGCATCGAGCTGATGCTGGACCTGCTGGCAGCCCGTGCCGCCTAAAGGCTCGTCATCGGCGGCGAGCAGCCCGGAGCCAGCCGACGCGGTCAAGCGCTCAGGCGCCGGCCTGCAACGATTCGAGTTCGGTCTGCAGGTGCAGCCAGCGCTCCTCGAGCATCGCCGTTTCGGCCTGCACGTGGGCCAGGCGGCGGCCGTATTCGGCAAAGTCGTCGGACTGCGCCGTCGGCTGCGACAGCAGGGCCTCGACCTCGGACTTCTCCTGGCCCAGCCGCGCCAGCCGCTCGTCGATGCGCTGCAGTTCGACGCGCAGCGGGCGCGTCGTTTCGGCCTGGCGGGCGCGCGACTGCTTGGCGCCCTTGCGGTCGTCGCGGACGGCCGGTGGCGGTGACGACGCTGCCGTGCGCGGCTCGCGCCGCATCGGCGCCGGCGTCGAGGGCTGGGGCACCGCCGCGCCCTTGGGCGGTGCTGCGGCAGCGGCCAGCACGGCGGGCCGCGGCGGCTCGGGCGGCGGCAGGCCGCGCGCCGTGGCGCGCGAGACCTCGAGCAGCCACTTCTGGTAGTCGTCGAGGTCGCCGTCGAAAGGCAGCACGCCGCCGCGCGTGACGAGCCAGAACTCGTCGCAGGTCTCGCGCAGCAGCGCGCGGTCGTGGCTGACCAGCATGACCGTGCCTTCGAACTCGTTCAGGGCCACCGACAAGGCTTCGCGTGTCGTCAGGTCCAGGTGGTTGGTCGGCTCGTCGAGCAACAGCAGGTTCGGGCGCTGCCACACCAGCATGGCCAGCACCAGGCGTGCCTTCTCGCCGCCCGACAGCGAACCCACGGCCTGGTGCGCCATCTCGCCGGTGAAGCGGAAGCGGCCCAGGAAGTCGCGCAGTTCCTGTTCGCGCGCCGGCGGCCCGATGTCGCGCGCCAGCCGCACCATGTGCATCAGCGGGCCGTCGTCCAGGCTCAGCACGTCGAGCTCCTGCTGCGCGAAGTAGCCGATGACCAGGCCCTTGCCCGCGGTCATGCGCCCACCCAGCGGCGGCAGCGTGCCGGCGATGGTCTTCACCAGCGTCGACTTGCCCTGGCCGTTGGCGCCCAGGATGCCGATGCGCTGGCCGGCCAGCACCGAGCGGTTGACGCCGCTGACGACGACCCTGGGCTGCGGCGCGCCCCCGGCGCCGGGCCGCCCCAAGCCGGGGGCGACCCCCTCGGGGGGTGCGTCGCCGTACCCGGCGACCGGGGGCACCATGTACCCGCAGACCAGGCCATCGAACGACAGCATCGGGTTGGGCAGGCTCTGCGGCTCGCGGAATTCGAAGCTGAAGTCGCCGGCGGTCAGCACCGGCGCCAGCTTCTCCATGCGCGCCAGCGCCTTGACGCGGCTCTGCGCCTGTTTGGCCTTGCTGGCCTTGGCCTTGAAGCGGTCGATGAAACGCTGCAGGTGCGCGATGCGGTCCTGCTGCTTGGCGTACGAGGCCGCGGCCAGCGTCAGCCGCTCGGCGCGCATCTCCTCGAAGGCGCTGTAGTTGCCGCCGTAGCGCGTGAGCTGGGCTTCGTCCAGGTGCACGGTGACACGCGTCACGGCGTCGAGGAACTCGCGGTCGTGGCTGATCACCACCAGCAGGCCGTCGTAGCGCTTGAGCCAGGCCTCGAGCCAGACCAGGGCATCGAGGTCCAGGTGGTTGGTGGGCTCGTCGAGCAGCAGCAGCTCGGCCGGGCACATCAGCGCGCGCGCCAGCTGCAGCCGCATGCGCCAACCGCCGGAAAAGCTGTTGACGGCGGCGTTCAGCTGCTCGACGCGAAAGCCCAGCCCGAGCAGCAGGGACTCGGCGCGTGCACGCGCGTCGAAGGCGCCGGCTTCGTCCAGTGCCAGGTGGGCGTCGGCGATGGCGTGCCCGTCGCCCGAGGCCTCGGCAGCGGCCAGCGCCGCCTGCGCCTGCTGCAGCGGCAGGTCGCCCTGGAGCACGAAGTCGGTGGCGCCGTCGTCGGTCTCGGGCATCTCCTGCGCGACTTCGCCGATGCGCCAGCGCGGCGGGATCTCGACGTCGCCGGTGTCGGCGTGCAGGCGGCCGGCGAGCAGCGAGAACAGGCTCGACTTGCCGGCGCCGTTGCGGCCGATGAGGCCGACCTTCTCGCCCGGCTGCAGCACGACACCGGCGCCCTGCAGCACGACCTTGACGCCGCGGCGCAGCGTGATGTTGCGCAGAGTGATCAAAGGAGGCTGCTCCGCTCGATCAGCAGCACCTGGTCGTCGCCGGCGCTGGTGGGCAGCCAGACCACGGGCAGGCGCGGGAAAGCGGCCTCGAAATGGGCGCGTTCGTGGCCGACTTCGAGCACCAGCACGGCACCGTCCTCCAGGTGCGCCGGCGCGCCGGCGAGCAGGCGGCGGATGAAGTCCATGCCGTCGCCGCCGCCGTCGCGGTTGCCGTCGAGTGCCAGCGCCGGTTCGGCACGGTACTCGGCCGGCAGCGCCGCCATCGAGCTGCGGTTGACGTAGGGCGGGTTGCACAGCACGAGGTCGTGGCGGCCGGTCGCGGCAGCCCAGCCGTCGCCCTGCGCCAGCGTGATGCGGTCCGCCAGGCCGTGGCGGTCGACGTTGATCCTGGCCACGGCCAGCGCGTCGGCGCTGATGTCGGTGGCCAGCACGCTGGCTGCGGGCCAGGCCAGCGCGGCCAGCACCGCCAGGCTGCCGTTGCCGGTGCACAGGTCGAGCACGCGCTGCGGCGCGGTAGGCAACCAGGCGTCGAGCGTGCCGTCGGCGATGAGCTCGGCGATCAGCGAGCGCGGCACGATCACGCGTTCGTCGACGTGAAAGGGCACGCCCTGCAGCCAGGCCTCGCCGGTGAGGTAGGCGGCCGGGCGGCGGCTGCCGATGCGCTCGTCGACCAGCGCCTCGGCGGCCGCCTGCTCGGCCGCTGTCACCGGGCGATCGGCGTTCTCGTCGAGCGCGTCCAGCGGCAGGCCCAGGCGCCACAGGACCAGCCACGCCGCCTCGTCGAAGGCGTTGCCGGTGCCGTGGCCGAAGCACACACGCGCGTTCTCGAGCCGCGCGCTCGAACGCTCGACCAGTTCGATCACAGTCATCGGAGAAAGGTCTCGAGGGTGCGGCGGTAGACGTTCTTCAGCGGCTCGATGGCAGCCACCTCGACCCATTCATCCACCTTGTGGATGCTGGCGTTGACGACGCCGAACTCCATCACCTGCGGGCAGACGCGGGCGATGAAGCGGCCATCCGAGGTGCCGCCGGTGGTGGACCACTCGGGCTGCACGCCGCATTCGGCTGCGATCGCGCCGACCAGCGCCTCGCTCAGGCTGCCCGGCGTCGTCAGGAAAGGCTCGCCGCCGTGGTTCCACCAGATCTCGTAGCCCAGGCCGTGGCGGTCGAGCACGCCGTGGATGCGCGACCTCAGCGCCTCGGGCGTCGACTCGGTGCTGTAGCGGAAGTTGAAGTCCAGCATCAACTCGCCGGGAATCACGTTGGTGGCGCCGGTGCCGGCGTGGATGTTGGTGATCTGCCAGCCGGTGGGCGGGAAGTGCGCATTGCCGTCGTCCCAGCGCATCGCCACCAGTTCGGCCAGCGCCGGCGCCAGCTCGTGCGTCGGGTTGCGCGCCAGTTGCGGGTAGGCGACGTGGCCCTGCACGCCTTTCACCGTGAGCCGTCCCGACAGCGTGCCGCGGCGGCCGTTCTTGACCATGTCGCCGAGCCTCTCCACCGAAGTCGGCTCGCCGACGATGCAGGCGTCGATGCGCTCGCCGCGCTGCTGCAGGATGTCGACGACGTGGCGTGTGCCGTACAGCGCCGGGCCCTCTTCGTCGCTGGTGAAGAGCAGCGCCACGGTGCCGGCGTGGCCCGGGTGGGTGGCGACGAACTCCTGCGCCGCCACGGCCATGCAGGCCACGGCCGTCTTCATGTCGGCGGCACCGCGGCCGTAGAGCCGGCCGTCGCGGTGCGAGGGCACGAAAGGTGGGCTGGCCCAGTGTTCCAGCGGCCCGGTGGGCACGACGTCGGTGTGGCCGGCGAACACCAGCGTCGGCCCGGGCCGGCCGCCGCGGTGGCTGGCCCACAGGTTGCTGACCCGCGCCTCGGGTGGCCCGGCGTCGAGGTTCTCGCATTCGAAGCCGGCTTGCCCCAGCCCGCGCGCCAGCAAGGCCTGGCACCCGCCGTCCACGGGGGTCACGGACCGGCAGGCGATCAGCGCCTCGGCCAGGCGCAGGGCGGCGTTCGTCGGCCCGTTCATTGCCGGGTCGACCAGGGTGGCGACGGAGTGGCGGCGACGCGCGGCTCGTCGGGGCGCACGTCGAGCGTGATCTCGGTGAAGGTGGCGGCCTCGGGCTCGTCCTTCTTCGGCGCCACGCGCGAGATCGGCGTCTGGTCGTTCTGCAGCCGCCACAACAGGTTGGTTGGCGAATCGGCGTGCGCCAGGCCTTCGTCGCGCGAGATGATGCCGTCGTTGATGAGCCGCGCCAGGTCGTGTTCGAAGGTCTGCGAGCCTTCGGCCAGCGACTTCTCCACGGCTTCCTTGACACCGGACAGGTCGCCCTTCTCGACCAGTTCGGCCACCAGCTTGGTGTTCAGCAGCACCTCGACCGCCGCCACGCGGCCGCCCGCGTTGGCGCGCAACAGGCGCTGCGAGACGATGGCGCGCAGCCCCGCGGCCAGGTCGGACAGCAGCGACGCGCGCGACTCCGGGGCGTAGAAGCTGAGGATGCGGCCCAGCGCGTGGTAGCTGTTGTTGGCGTGCAGCGTGGCCAGCACCAGGTGCCCCGACAGCGCGTACGAGATCGCCGAAGTCATGGTCTCGCGGTCGCGGATCTCGCCGATGAGGATGCAGTCGGGCGCCTGCCGCAGCGCGTTTTTCAGCGCCGTCTGCAAGCTTTGCGTGTCGCGTCCGACCTCGCGCTGGTTGACGATGCTCTTCTTGTTGCTGAACAGGAATTCGATCGGATCCTCGATCGTCAGCACGTGCCCCGTCATCTGCTGGTTGCGCCATTCGATCATCGACGCCAGCGTCGTGCTCTTGCCGGTGCCGGTGGCGCCGACCATCAGGATCAGGCCGCGTTTTTCCACCACCAGCTGCGACAGCAGCGGCGGCATGCCCAGCGACTCGAGCGTGGGGATGTCGAACGGGATGCAGCGGAACACCGCGGCGATCGAGCCGCGCTGCTTGAAGGCCGACAAGCGGAAGCTGCCCACACCCGGCAGGCTGATGCCGACGTTGAGCTCGCCGGTGTCGTCGAGCTCCTCCATCTGCGTCGGCGCCAGCAGCTCGGCCAGCAGCTGGCGCGTCTGGTGCGTGCTCAGCACCTGGTCGGACAGCTGCAGGATCTGGCCGTGGATCTTGATCAGGATCGGCGTGTTGGCCGACATGTACACGTCGGAGGCGCTCTTCTCCGCCATCAGGCGCAGCACACGCTCCAGGTTGTTGGACATGCCGGGCTCCAGGGCGCCCTCAGGCGCGCAGCAGTTCGTTGATGGACGTCTTGGCGCGGGTCTGCGCGTCGACCTTCTTGACGATCACCGCGCAGTACAGGCTGTGGCTGCCGTCGGCCGCCGGCAGGCTGCCCGACACCACCACCGACCCCGCCGGCACGCGGCCGTAGCTCACGCTGCCGCTGGCGCGGTCGTAGATCTTCGTGCTCTGGCCGATGAAGACGCCCATGCTGATGACCGAGTTTTCCTCGACGATGACGCCTTCGACGACCTCGCTGCGCGCGCCGATGAAGCAGTTGTCCTCGATGATCGTCGGGTTCGCCTGCACCGGTTCGAGCACGCCGCCGATGCCGACGCCGCCCGACAGATGCACGTTCCTGCCGATCTGCGCGCACGAGCCCACGGTGGCCCAGGTGTCGACCATCGTGCCTTCGCCGACGTGGGCGCCGATGTTCACGTAGCTCGGCATCAGCACCACGTTCTTCGCGATGTAGCTGCCGCGCCGCGCCACCGCCGGTGGCACCACGCGCACGCCGCTGTCGCGCATCTGCTGCTCGGTCAGGCGCGCGAACTTGGTCTGCACCTTGTCGAAGTAGGTCAGCTCGCCGGCGTGCGTGAGCCTGTTCTCGGTGAGGCGAAAGCTCAGCAGCACGGCCTTCTTGACCCACTGGTTGACGACCCAGTCGCCGACGCCGCGGCGCTCGGCGACGCGCAGGCGGCCGCCGTTGAGGTCGCTGATCACGTGCTCGACGGCGTCGCGCACGTCGGGCGAGTTGACGGCCGAGATCTCGGCGCGCGCCTCCCAGGCGAGGTCGATCACGGCTTGCAGTTCGGTCAGGCTCATCGAAGGCTTTCGGTGTAGGAGACGATGCGTTGCGCGGCCTGCAGGCACTCGGCAACGGGGGCGACGAGCGCCAGTCGGACGCGGCCCTGGCCCGGGTTCAGCGGGCTGTGGCCGGGCATGTCGCGGGCCAGCAGGCGCCCCGGCAGGACGTTGACATTGTATTGAGCGAGCAGGCCGCGGGCCCAGGCGACTTCGTCGCCGCCGCCGCGAATGCCGGCCCACAGGTAGAACGCGGCGTCGGGCAGCGTCACGTCGAGCACGCGCTCGAGCAGCGGCACGACCTGCGCGAACTTGGTGCGGTACAGCTCGCGATTGGCGACGACGTGCGCCTCGTCGTTCCAGGCCGCGATGCTGGCGCGCTGCACCATGGGGCCCATGGCGCTGCCGTGGTAGGTGCGGTAGAGCAGAAAGGCCTTGAGCAGCGCCGTGTCGCCGGCGACGAAGCCCGAACGCAGCCCCGGCACGTTGCTGCGCTTGGACAGGCTGGTGAAAGCCACCAGCCTGCGGAAGTCGGTGCGGCCCAGCGCCAGCGCGGCCTGCAGGCTGCCCAGCGGGGCTTCGTCGCGGAAGTAGATCTCGGAGTAACACTCGTCGCTGGCGATGACGAAGCCGTGGCGGTCGCTCAGCTCGAACAGCTGCTGCCACTGCGCCAGCGGCATCACCGTGCCGGTGGGGTTGCCCGGCGAGCAGACGTAGAGCAGCTGCGTGCGCGCCCAGGTTGCGGCGTCGACGGCGCCCCAGTCGGCGGTGTGGCCGCGCGCCGGGTCGCTGGCGACGAAGGCCGTCTGTGCGCCGGCGAGCAAGGCCGCGCCCTCGTAGATCTGATAGAAGGGGTTGGGGCAGACCACCGTGGCGCCCGGCCGCGTGGGGTCGATCACCGTCTGCGCAAAGGCGAACAGCGCTTCGCGCGAGCCGTTCACCGGCAGCACCTGGCCGGCAGGGTCGAGCACCACGCCGTAGCGGCGCTGCACCCAGCCGGCGATGGCCTCGCGCAGCGCCGGCTCGCCCAGCGTCGACGGGTACGACGACAGGCCCGGCAGCGCCTGGACGAGCGCCTCTTCGATCAGCGCCGGCGTGGCGTGACGCGGCTCGCCGATGCCCAGGCTGATGGGCGCCAGGCCGGCGGGCGGCACGATGTCGCGCGTGAGCTCACGCCAGCGTTCGAAAGGATAGGGGTGCAGCCGCGCCAGCAACGGGTTCATGTCGGGATTATCCCGAAGCCGTGCGCGGGGTCGGGCGCCGCGGCCCGTCAGCGTGGGCTGCAGAAGCGGTCGCGTTCCGCGGGCGGCGCGCGCAAGCGCTGCCCGAAGTAGTGCGCCAGCATCGGCGAGACGCTGCGCTGCGACGCCGCCGGCAGCAGCGGGCCCAGATCGGCGATCCAGCCGGCGGCGCACTCGGTCACCGCGCCCTCGCCGGCGGCGCACGTCAGCAGGCGGTCCAGTGCCCGGCCGTAGCGATTGAACCCTTCGCGGTCCAGCAAGGGGCCGTGGCCGGGCAGCACGCGCGAGAACGGCAGTGCCTGCAGGCGCTGCAACGACGCGCGCCACTGTGCCGTGCAGGCGGTGTCCAGGAAGGGCACCGGCAGGGTCACGAAGTCGCCCACCGCGAGCACGCCGCTGGCCTGGTCGAGGACCCAGACGTCGCCGCCGCTGACACCGAGCTCGACGCCGACGCGCAAGGCGCGGCCGGCGATCTGCACGTCGCGCGGCGGGACGTCGAGCAACTCGTCGGGCAACAACAGCGAGCGCCGGGCGTACAGCGCCAGGTCGACCTCGACCATGCGCCGCGTCGTGTCGTCGGTGGCGGGGTCCTGCAGCAAACGCTTCAGGTCGGCCTCGGATTGCGGCATGCGCTGGTTCACCGCGTCGCGCAGCGCCGCGCTGGCGAGGCTGCGCCAGCCGGTCTCGGTGTCGCGCAGCAGCGCGTTGCCGCCCAGGTGGTCCAGGTGCCAATGCGTGTTGATGACCGCGCGCAGCGGCCGGCCGCTGGCGCGCATCGCCTGGCGCAGCGCCTCGGTGTGCTCGGCGTGGCGCCCGCTGTCGACCAGCACCCAGCCCTCGCGGCCCAGCAGCAGCAGGCTGTTGCCGTCGGGTTGGCGGCCGCGCTCGAAGCGTCCCGGCAGCAGCAAAACGCCGTCGGCCACGGTCTGCAGGTCCTGCAGCCGTGATGGGGCCACCGTGGCCGGCGCTGCGGTCGCCGCGACTGCGCTGAACGCGATGCAGGCCGCGGCGGCGAGGCCGGCACACCAGCGGCGAACCGGCGTCGAGCGGCGACTGCGACCTTGTGCACGCGGGGCGGGGAACTGGGGCATGGGGGCTCCTCGCGGCGGCGTCTGCGCCGCAGTCGTATTACAGCGCGCCCCGGCAACCCGGCGCGCCGCAGCGGCAGGCCAGGCGGCCTTCGTGGTGGGTTTCGCCGTAGTCCACGGTGATCTCCTCGCCGGGCGCGATGGCGCGCAGCGCATAGAACTCGACCCGCCCCTGGCGGATGCACAGGCGGGCATTCGGCCGGCAGCTGTGGTTGGTGTAGCGCATCGGGTCGCTGGAGCGGCTGAAGTCGATCGCCTTCTTCGCCGAGACCTCGACGATCATGATGCGTTCGGCGCGCGTGGCGCGGATGCGCGCGTCGTGAACGCTGATGCTCTCGCCGCGGATCTCGCCGATCTTCAGCCGCGGCGGGATGGGCTCGAACGCGAAGGCACCCTGGCCGTCGATGCGGCTGTCGCGAACCTCGACGGCGAACTTCTGATAAGGCGGTCGCGCCGGCATCACGCCGCCGGCAGCTCGACGCGCGGCGCCGGCTTCCAGCCCTTCTTGCGGTGCTCGGCGGTAACGTAGGTGCGGATGCCGCCGCGCACGTACCAGTCGGCGTGGATGCGTGCAAATCGCGGCGCGATCGCCGCCACGATGTCGGACAGGATGGTGTTGGTGACCTTCTCGTGGAAGGCGCCCTCGTTGCGGTAGCTCCAGAAGTACTGCTTGAGGCTCTTCGTTTCGACGCAGCGGCGGTCGGCGACGATCTCGATCGTGAAATGCGCGAAGTCGGGCTGGCCGGTCAGCGGGCACAGGCAGGTGAACTCGGGCACGTCGAAGCGGATCACGTAGTCGCGTTCGGGGGCCGGGTTGGCGAACACCTGCAGCTCCTTGCTCGGCGCGCTCGGTGGCAGCGCGGGGGCGGGGCGTTCGAGCGGCGTCCGCCGCGCAGGGCGTGCACTTGACTTCGGCTTCTTGACGGGCATGGCAGCGGCGCTTGGGCGAGGGGCAGGGTGTTATTATCCAGGCCCTGCTGCGCTCCCGTTCAGAGCGCATTTTTTCATTTGAATCAACTACTTACGGGTGCCTGCCGGCGCCTGTGCGGCACCCCGAGCCGATGCGCCTCACCTCGATCAAGCTGTCCGGCTTCAAGTCGTTCGCCGAGCCCACCACCTTCCAGCTGCCGGGCCAGCGTGTCGGCGTGGTCGGGCCGAATGGCTGCGGCAAGAGCAACATCATCGACGCCGTGCGCTGGGTGCTGGGCGAGAGCAAGGCCAGCGAACTGCGCGGCGAGTCGATGCAGGACGTCATCTTCAACGGCTCGACCAACCGCAAGCCGGCCAGCCGCGCCAGTGTCGAGCTGGTGTTCGACAATGCGCTGGCGCGCGCCGGCGGGCAATGGAACAGCTACGCCGAGATCGCCGTGCGGCGCGTGCTCACGCGCGACGGCAGCAGCAGCTACTACATCAACGGCCAGCCGGTGCGCCGCCGCGACGTGCAGGACGTCTTCCTGGGCACCGGACTGGGGCCGCGCGCCTACGCGATCATCGGCCAGGGCACGATCAGCCGCATCATCGAGAGCCGCCCCGAAGAACTGCGGTTGTTCCTGGAAGAGGCCGCCGGCGTCAGCAAGTACAAGGAACGCCGGCGCGAGACCGAGAACCGGCTCAAGGACACGCGCGAGAACCTGACGCGGGTCGACGACATCCTGCGCGAGCTGGGCGCCAACCTCGACAAGCTGGAACAGCAGGCCGAAGTCGCGTCGCAGTACCGCGCACTGCAGGAGCAGGGCACGCTCAAGCTGCACCAGCTGTGGTTCCTGAAGCACCGCGACGCCGCGAGCGAGGAAACCCGGGTCCAGGCCGCGGTGGCCGAGGCCGCCAACGCGCTGGAGTCGCGGCTGGCCGAGTTGCGCGCGGTCGAGGCGCAGCTGGAATCGGTGCGCCAGGCGCACTACGCCGCCAACGACGTGCTGCATGCGCGGCAGGGTGAACTCGGCGCCGCCGCGCTCGAAGTGAGCCGGCTCGAAGAGCGCATCCGCTATGTCGTCGAAGGGCGCCAGCGCGCCCAGGCGCGGCTGGCCGAGCTCGAGGCGCAGAACGCGCAATGGGCCGAACGCCAGGCGGCGGCAGGCACCGAGCTCGAGGACATCGCGGCGCAGATCGTCGCCAGCGACGAACACGCCGGCGTGCTGGCGGCGCAGGCCGAAGAGCAATCCCTGGAGCTGCCGACCTTCGAGGACGCGGTGCGCACGGCGCAGGGCGCCAGCGGCCAGCAGCACCAGCGGGTGGCGCAGGTGCAGCAGCAGATCCAGGTGCTGGCCGCCGAGAGCCGCAGTCTCGACGAGCAGTCGCGCCAGCTCAAGGGCCGGCGCGAGCGGCTGGCCGGCGAGCGCCAGGGCCTGCAGGCGCCGGAAGCGGCGCACATCGAGCAGCTGCAGGCGCAGGAAGCGGCGGCGCAGGAAGCCTTGCAGGTCGGCCAGGCGCGGCTGCAGGAACTGGCCGACGAGGTGCCGGCGCTGGACGAGCAGCGCCGCGCGGCGCAGGAGGCGGTGAACCGCGAATCGGCACGGCTGGCCGACATCGGCGCCCGCCTCGAAGCGCTGCGCGCGCTGCAGGCCAAGGTGCAGACCGAGGGCAAGCTCAAGCCCTGGCTCGAACGCCACGGCCTGGGCGGCCTGCAGGGGCTGTGGACGCAGGTGCACATCGAAACCGGCTGGGAGACCGCGCTCGAATCGGCGTTGCGCGAGCGCCTCAGCGCGCTGGCGGTCGGCCGGCTGGACAGCGTGCGCGCCTTCGCTGCCGACGCGCCGCCGGCCAAGCTCGCCTTCTACGCGCTGCCCACGGGCGCCGTCGCCGCCAGCCACCAGACCTTGCCGCGCCTGGCCGAGCTGCTGCGCCTGGGCGACGCCGGACTCAAGGCGCTGCTGAGCGACTGGCTGGAAGGTGTCTACACCGCGGCGTCGGTCGACGAAGCGCTGGCGCAGCGCGCCAGCCTGACACACGGCGAAGTGATCATGACGCGCGAAGGCCACGCCGTGTCGCAGCACGCGGTGGCCTTCTATGCCCCCGACTCCGAACAGGCCGGCATGCTGGCGCGGGCGCAGGAAATCGAGAACCTCGACCGCCAGCAGCGCGCCCAGGCGCTCATCGCCGACGAGGCCCGCTCGGCGTCGGTGCGGCTCGAGGCGCAATACACCGACGCCTCGCAGCGCCTGCTGGGTGCGCGCCGCGAAGCCACCGAGGCGCAGAACCGTGCCCACGGACTGCACGTCGAACTGCTGCGGCTGACGCAGCAGGCCGATGCGGCCAGCGCGCGCCGCATCCAGCTCGGCGACGAACTGGCCGAGATCGACGCCCAGCTCGAAGCCCTGCAGGAGCGCCACGCCACTGCCGAAGGCCGCTTCGAGGAGCTCGACGTGCAGCTGGCGCAGACGCAGGAGCGCCACAAAGAGCTCGACGACGCCGTCATCGCCGCCGAGCGCCGCCTGGCCGACGCGCGCGAGCAGCAGCGTGCGCTGGAGCGCCAGGCACAGGAGGCACGCTTCCAGGCGCGCGCGCTGGCGGCGCGGCAAAGCGAATTGCAGCGCAGCATCGAGACCGCCGCCACGCAGGTGGCGGCCAACCTGCAGGCCGGCGAGCAGCTGCAGCTCGAGCTCGGCAGCTTCGACGATGCCGCCGCGAGCTCGGGCCTGCAAGCGGCGCTGGCCCTCAAGCTCGAACGCGAACAGGCGCTGGGGCTGGCACGCAGCGAGTACGACGACCTGAGCGCGCAGCTCAAGCGCAGCGACGAGCAGCGCCTGGGCTTCGAGCGCAGCCTGGATCCGCTGCGCGAGAAGATCACCAAGCTGCAGCTGGAACTGCAGGCCGCGCAGCTGGGCGGCGCGCAGTACCTGGACCAGCTGGTTGCTGCCGAGGTCGACTTCGAGGCCCTGTCGAAGTCGATCGAGGACGGCGGCGTCAAGCTCTGGGGCCTGCAGACCGAGATCGACCGCATCCAGAAGGAGATCAGTGCCCTCGGCGCCGTCAACCTGGCCGCCCTGGACGAGCTCGCAGCGACGCGCGAACGCAAGACCTTCCTCGACGCGCAGTCGGCCGACCTGCAGGAGGCCATGGCCACGCTGGAAGACGCGATCCAGAAGATCGACCTCGAGACGCGCGAATTGCTGGCCACCACCTTCAACCAGGTCAACGAACACTTCGGCCGCATGTTTCCCAGCCTGTTCGGCGGCGGCAATGCGCGGCTGGTGATGACGGGCACCGAGATCCTGGACTCCGGCGTGCAGGTGATGGCGCAGCCGCCGGGCAAGAAGAACAGCACGATCCACCTGCTGTCGGGCGGCGAGAAGGCGCTGACGGCGATCGCGCTCGTGTTCGCCATCTTCCAGCTCAACCCGGCGCCGTTCTGCCTGCTCGACGAGGTCGACGCGCCGCTGGACGACGCCAACACCGAGCGTTACCGCAAGCTGGTCACCGAAATGAGCGCGGGCACGCAGTTCCTGTTCATCAGCCACAACAAAATCGCGATGGAGATGGCCGAGCAGCTGATCGGCGTCACGATGCAGGAGCAGGGCGTGTCGCGCATCGTCGCCGTCGACATGGAATCGGCCGTCAGCCTGGCCGAAGCGGCCTGAATCTCGTTGCCCCGATGACACTGACCACCGGCCTGGCTCTGTTCGGCGCGCTGCTGCTGCTGGCGCTGGCGCTGCACGGCTGGTGGTCGACGCGCCGCGCGCAGCCGCGCAAGGTGGCCGATGCGCCATCGTCCAGCGAGCGCGTGGAGCCTGCGCTGGGCGGCGTGCAGCCGTCTGCCGTGCCCACGGAGCCGGTGGTGCTGCGCACGGCGCCGCGCCGCGTGGCGCGGCTGGACGCCCTGATCGACGCCATCGTGCCGCTGGCACTGGAAGCACCGATCAGCGGCGAGCTGGCGATCTCGCACCTGCCGCCGACGCGCCGCGCCGGCAGCAAGCCCTTCTACATCGAGGGCCTGGACACCGAAAGCGGCCATTGGGAGGCCTTTGCGCCCGGCCGCCAGTACGGCGAGCTGCAGGCCGGCGTGCAGCTGGCCAGCCGCAGCGGCGCGCTCAACGAGATCGAGTACTCGGAATTCGTGCAGAAGGTCGAGGCCTTTGCCGAAGCCGTGGGCGCCAGCGCCGACGCTCCCGACATGCTGGAGGTGGTGGCGCGCTCGCGTGAACTCGACGGCCTGGCCAGCCCGCTCGACGCGCAGCTGACCCTCACGCTGCGCTCCAACGGCGTGGCCTGGTCGGTGGGCTACGTGCAGCAGGCGGCGGCCCGGCTCGGTTTCGTCACCGGATCGGTGCCCGGCCGGCTCGTGCTGCCGGCGTCCGAGGACGGTGCGCCGCCGCTGCTGGTGCTGTCGGTGGACCCGCAGGCCGCGCTTGCCGACGACCCGCAGGCCGCTGCCGTGCACCAGTGCGTGCTCAGCCTGGACGTGCCGCAGACGCCCGAAAGCGCCGAGCCTTTCCCGGCCTTCCATCACGCCGCCACGACGCTGGCGAGCGACCTCGATGCGACGCCGATCGACGACGAAGGCCACGCCGTCACGCTGCACGCCTACGCCACCATCGGCCAGGAACTGCAGCATCTGTACCGGCAGCTCGAAGCGCTGGACCTCGCCGCCGGCAGCGCGGCGGCGCGGCGGCTGTTCAGCTGAAGCAGCGGGCGCGCCGGCGGCGCGTCAGCTGGCAGTCGTTGCCGCCGCCGCGCGCGGCGGCGCCGGCCCGCGCGGGGGCCGCGCGGCCAGCGCCATCTTTCGCGGCAGGAATTCGCGCGTCGTGTCGTAACCCCACTGCAGCAATTGCAGCTTGACTTGCGGGGCATGCGCGAAGTCGACCGGTGAGACGTCGCCGGTGTTGACGACGATCGTGTTGTGCCAGTACTCGGCGTGCACGTACTCGCGCGCCATCGCGTTCATGAAGGTCTGCACCAGCAGCTGCACGTAGGTCACCAAGGGCAGCATGCGGTAGGACTTCAGCGGCCTGCGGCGGGCCTGGCTGCGCAGGCGGAAACACACCACCGGCGTGCCGTTGCGCGACCAGTCGCGGTGCAGCGCGTCCTCGGCCAGGATGACGCCGTCGGACATGACGTGGCCGTCGAAGGTCTTGAACGCGAACAGCAGCGGGATCGACATCGAGAAGCGGACCGCGCGCGACACCTTCATGTCCGGCCTGAGCTCGCGGTTGAAGAGCACCGGCCCGCCGCCGTTGATGTCGGTGGCCAGCACGTGCAGGTCCTTGGGCAGGTCGGCGAAGGTGCGGCCTTCCAGGCGTTCGTCCATCCAGCGTTCGAAGCGGTCGCCGCTGGACAGCCCGCCGGTGAGCAGCAGCGACAGCGGCGAAAAACCCTTGAACTGCTTGAAGTCGGTGTCCAGCGCCAACGCCTTGAGCTGCGGCACCGTCCAGCCGGCGGCCGCCAGCGCCGCCACGACGCTGCCGCCGGAGACGCCGACCACGGCCGGGTAGTCCACGCCCATGTCCTGCAGCGCATGCAGGATGCCGACGTAGCAGGGCAGCCGGGTGCCGCCGCCGGACAGGATGGGGATGATTTGCGCGGGCAATTGCAGCGGGTCCACGCGGCAGATTGTCTGCCAGCCAGAGCGCCGTCCGTGCGGCGGCCGGCCTCTACACTCCCGGGCCTATGGCAGATGCGCCCGAAATCGACCCGTCGTCAGCGCCGCCGGCTGCCGCGTCGGCGCGCGCGGCGCGGCTGCGCACCGAGCTGGCGCACCACGATCACCGCTACTACGTGCTCGACGCGCCCGAGATCCCGGACGCCGAGTACGACCGCCTGTTCCGTGAACTGCAGGCGCTGGAAGCCGCCCACCCCGCCCTGCGCAGCGCCGATTCGCCGACCCGGCGCGTCGGCGGTGCGGTACTGGCCGCCTTCGCACCGGTGCGCCACGCCGTGCCGATGCTGTCGATCCACACCGAGACCGACACCAGCGCCGCCGGCGCCGTGGCCTTCGACGCGCGCGTGCGGCGCGAGCTCGAACTGCCCGACGGCGCCCCCCCGGTGGCCTACGCCGCCGAGCTGAAGTTCGACGGTCTGGCGATCAACCTGCGTTATGTCGACGGCGTGCTCGAGCAAGCGGCCACGCGTGGCGACGGCGAGACCGGCGAGGACGTGACGCAGAACATCCGCACCATCGGCCAGATCCCGCTGCGCCTGCTCGCTCTCCCGCTTGCGGGAGAGAGCCGGGGTGAGGTCCGAGGTGAGGGTCCCGCGCCGGCGGTGCTGGAAGTGCGCGGCGAGGTCTACATGCGGCGCGACGACTTCGAGCGCCTGAATGCGCGCCAGCGCGAACAGGGCTTGAAGACCTTCATCAATCCGCGCAACACCGCCGCCGGCGCGGTGCGCCAGCTCGACCCGGCCATTGCGGCGCAGCGGCCCTTGTGCTTCTCGGCCTACGGCGTCGGCGAGGTCGTCGGCTGGACGCTGCCGCATGGCCACGGCCGGCTGCTGGACGCCTTGTCGGCGTTCGGCCTGCCGGTGTCGGCCGACCGCGCCGTCGTCCAGGGCCCGGCGGGCCTGGTGCGGTATCACGACGACATCGAGGCGCGTCGCGACCGGCTGCCGTTCGACATCGACGGCGTCGTCTACAAGGTCGACGAACTCGCCTTGCAGCAGCGCCTGGGCTTCAAGAGCCGCGAGCCGCGCTGGGCGGTGGCGCACAAGTTCCCGGCGCAGGAGCAGGTGACGCTGCTGCGCGACATCGAAGTCCAGGTCGGCCGCACCGGCAAACTCACCCCGGTGGCCAAGCTCGAGCCGGTGTTCGTCGGCGGCACGACGGTGAGCAATGCGACGCTGCATAACCTGTTCGAGCTGCGGCGCAAGGGCGTGCGCATCGGCGACACGGTGATCGTGCGCCGGGCCGGTGACGTGATCCCCGAAGTCGTCGGCCGCGTGCCCGGCCGGCGTGCCGCCTACGTGCCCAACTTCCGCATGCCGCGCGGGTGTCCGGTGTGCGGCAGCGCCGTGCTGCGCGAAAAGGGCGGCATCGACCACCGTTGCACCGGTGGCCTGTTCTGCGCCGCGCAGCGCAAGCAGGCGCTGCTGCACTTTGCCGGGCGCCGCGCGATGGACATCGAAGGCCTGGGCGACAAGCTGGTCGACCAGCTCGTCGACAGCGGCCTCGTCCGCACGCTGCCCGAGCTGTACACGCTGGGCATCGCCAAGTACTCGGCGCTGGAGCGCATGGCCGACAAGAGCGCGGCGAACCTGGTGGCGGCGCTGGCCAAGAGCAGGCACACGACGCTGGCGCGCTTCCTGTACGCGCTGGGCATCCGGCACGTCGGCGAAGCCACGGCCAAGGCGCTGGCGCGCCACTTCGGCAGCCTCGACCGGCTGCTCGACGCCAGCGTCGCTCAGCTGCTGGAAGTCGACGACGTCGGGCCGGTGGTGGCGCAGAGCATCCGCACCTTCTTCGACCAGCCGCACAACCGCGAGGTCGTCGAGCAGCTGCGCGCGGCGGGCATCGTCTGGCCCGAACACGAGGGCCGGGCCGAGCCGGCCGCCCGGCCGCTGGCGGGCAAGACGCTGGTGCTCACCGGCACGCTGCCGACGCTGACGCGCGACGAGGCCCAGGCGCTGATCGAAGCCGCCGGCGGCAAGGTGGCCGGCTCGGTGTCGAAGAAGACACACTGCGTGGTGGCCGGCGCCGAGGCCGGCAGCAAGCTCGACAAGGCGCGCCAGCTGGGCGTGGAGGTCATCGACGAAGCGGGGCTGCGCGCCCTGCTCGCCGGAGCCGCGCAAGCGCAAGGGGAGAGTCTGGCGTCATGCCCTTCGGCCTGAGCAACGACGCCGCACTGGTGCTGGCGATCTTCGTCGTCGTCTACGCCGGCATGATGCTCGGTGGCCTGCCGCGACTGATGCTCGACCGCACCGGCGTGGCCCTGCTGGGCGCGATTGCCGTCATCGGCCTGCGCGAGATGACGCCCGAGGAAGCGGCACGCGCCGTTCACCTGCCGACCATGCTGCTGCTGTTTTCGTTCATGGTGATCTCGGCGCAGATGCGGCTGGGCGGCTTCTACAGCGCCGTGACGCGGCGCATCGCGGCGCTGCGTGTCGGGCCGGGCGGGCTGCTGGCGGTGGTGATCTTCGTCGCCGGGGGGCTGTCGGCGGTGTTCTCCAACGACATCGTCTGCCTGGCGGTGGCGCCGGTGCTGGCCGAGGTCTGCCTGCGGCGCCGGCTCGACCCGGTGCCCTTCCTGCTGGCGCTGGCCTGCGCCAGCAACATCGGGTCGGCGGCAACGCTGATCGGCAACCCGCAGAACATGCTCATCGGCGAGGTGCTGAAGCTGTCCTTCGCCGGCTATGCCCGCGAAGCGATGCTGCCGGTGGTGCTGGGGCTGCTGGTGTTGTGGGCGGTGCTCGCCTGGCCCGTGCACCGCGGCGTGCTGCTCGTCGACCCCGAGGCAGCGCAGCTGGCATCGATGACCGCAGACGAACCGCGCTTCGACGCCTGGCAGACCTTCAAGGGCCTGTTCGTTGCCCTCGTGCTGGTGGCGGTGTTCCTGTACACCGACTGGCCGCGCGACGTGGCCGCTCTGGTGGCCGCCGGTTTCCTGCTGCTGAGCCAGCGTTTCCACTCGTCCCGGGTCATGAGTCAGATCGACTGGCCCTTGCTGATCCTGTTCATGGGGCTGTTCATCGTCAACCATGCGCTGCAGGACACCGGCCTCGTGCAGCGGGCGCTGGACGCGCTGGCAGCGCAGGGGCTGCACTTCGGCGAACCGGCCACGCTGTTCGGCGCCACGCTGGTGCTGTCCAACCTGGTGTCCAACGTGCCGGCGGTGATGCTGCTGCTGCCGGCGGCGCAGGGGCCGCACGCCGGGGCGACGCTGGCACTGGTGAGCACGCTGGCCGGCAACCTGCTGATCGTGGGTTCGATCGCCAACATCATCGTCGTCGACGCGGCACGCAAGTGCGGCATCCTGATCGACTGGAAGACCCACGCCCGCGTCGGCATCCCGGTGACGCTGCTGACGCTGGCCATCACCGCGGGCTGGCTGGCCCTGCAGACGGCTTGAAAGACAAAGGAGGCCCGGCATGGCCGTGCACGAGATCCTGAAGATGGGCGACCCGCGCCTGCTGCGCGTGGCGCAGCCGGTGCGCGCCTTCGACACGCCGGAGCTGCACGCGCTGGTGGCCGACATGTTCGACACCATGACAGCGGCGCAAGGCGCCGGGCTGGCGGCGCCGCAGATCGGCGTCGACCTGCAACTGGTGATCTTCGGCTTCACGCGCAGCGAGCGTTACCCCGAGGCGCCGGCGGTGCCGCGCACCGTGCTCGTCAACCCGCAAGTCAGGCCGCTGGACCATGAGCTCGTCGACGGCTGGGAAGGCTGCCTGTCGGTGCCGGGCCTGCGCGGCGTCGTGCCGCGCCATGCACGCATCCGCTACACCGGATTCGACATCCAGGGCCGGGCCATCGATCGCATCGCCGACGGTTTTCACGCCCGCGTCGTGCAGCACGAATGCGATCACCTCATCGGCCGCCTCTACCCGACGCGCATGACCGACCTGACGCAGCTCGGCTACACCAGCGTGCTGTTCCCCGACATGGATCCCGCGGAGGACGATTGAACGGTGCGCCGGCCGGTCACAGAAACACGGCTTTACATGGCGCCGGGTCATCGGCGGTCGGCGCCGGGGCGTTAATCGGCCTATGAACGGCATCACACCCCTCGGCAGGGTGTCCGTGCGGCTGGCGCGGGCGCTCTGGTTCCTGCTGGCCTTCGCGGCCTTGGGCGCCGGCGGCGCCTGGGCCCAGGACGACCCGCCCGGCCGCGTCGGCCGGCTGGCCGACATGCAGGGCCAGGTGTGGTGGTTCGACCCGCAGGACGGCCAGTGGAACGAGGCCGAGCGCAACCGGCCGCTGACCGGCGGCGACCGTATTTCGACGGCGCCGCAGGCGCATGCCGAACTGCGCATCGGCTCCACCGTGCTGCGCCTGGGCGGCGCCACCGAACTGGAGGTGCTGGCACT
>CAYJOA010000063.1:0-1431 GCA_964371495.1 uncultured Rubrivivax sp. | reverse complement strand
TCGGCTCCACCGTGCTGCGCCTGGGCGGCGCCACCGAACTGGAGGTGCTGGCACTGGACGACCAGCGCATGAGCTTCCAGCTGCACAGCGGCAGCCTGGCGCTGCGCGTGCGCTCGCGCGAGGTCGCCGAAGAGATCGAACTCGTCACCGACGAAGCCCGACTGCGCCCGCTGCGCAGCGGCCACTACCGGCTGGACCGCATCGACGACACCAGCCATGCCGGCAGCTGGCGTGGCAGCCTGCGCATCGACGACGCCGACGGCTTCGTCGTCGACACCGGCCAGCGTGTCGAACTGTGGCGCGAGGGCAGCTCGCGCGAACTGCGCCACGCCTGGGGCTCGCTGCCCGACGACGCCTTCGGCGAGTGGGCCCTGCGCAGCGACCAGCGCGACGAGCGCAGCGCCGCCACGCGCCATGTCTCGCCCGAAATGACCGGCGCCGAAGACCTCGACCGCTACGGCCGCTGGGACCGCCACCCCGAATACGGCGCGCTGTGGTTCCCGCTCGAGGTGCGTGCCGGCTGGGTGCCGTACCGTGACGGCCGCTGGGTCTGGGCCAGACCCTGGGGCTGGACCTGGGTCGACGCGGCGCCGTGGGGATTTGCGCCCTTCCACTACGGTCGCTGGGTGAACTGGCGGGGCCGCTGGGGCTGGTGGCCGGGCGACTACGTGGTGCGACCGGTGTTTGCGCCGGCGCTGGTGGCCTGGGTCGGCGGCGCCCATTGGGGCGTGTCGATCAACATCGGCGGCCCGGCCATCGGCTGGGTGCCGCTGGCGCCGCGCGAGGTCTTCGTGCCCTGGTACCGCACGACGCCGATCTATGTCGACCGCATCAACCGCCATCCGCCGCGTCCGGGGCGCAAACCGGTGCCGCAGGTGCCCACCGGTCCCGTGATGTACGGCAACCAGGGCGTGCCGGGCGCGGTGACGGTGGTACCGCGCGACGTGCTGGTGCACCGGCAGCCGGTGTCGCGGGCCGTCGTCGACCCGCGCGGCGCCGGCACACCCGGCCAGCCGCTGGTCGCCGTGGTGCCGCCGCCGGCACCGGCGCCGCGCGCCGACGGCCGTGTGCCGGCGCAGCGTCCCCCGTTGTCGCCGCGCGCTGACCGGCATGATCCGCGTGAGTCGCGTGAACGCATGGGGCCGCCGCCCCTCGGCAGCAGGGTCGAGCCGATGCCCGCTGAACGCCGCGACACGGCGCCAGCGCCCGACCGCCGCCGCGACCGGCCGCAGCCGGCCGACCCATCACCGCGGCGCGACCCCGTGGGACCGCTGCGCCCGCCGCTGGCCGGGACGACGGTGCCGCAGCCGGCCGCAGCCACCGTCGCGCCCACAGCGCCCACCGCGCCTGCGGCCCCCGCGGCGCCGCTCGCACCCGCCGCTACGGCCGCCGCCGCGCAGCCCCCCCCGCCCACCACGGCAGGACCGGCGG